>CALATP010000035.1 GCA_937891845.1 uncultured Porphyromonadaceae bacterium
CGAAATTCAACGCATCAAGAGTGAAGGTGACTACGAGGCCGGTCGTATCTTAGTCGAGAAATATGCTGTAAAGGTTGATCCCGATCTCCACAAAGAGGTTTTGGACCGTTACAATGCTCTCGATCTTGCTCCCTACAAGGGCTTTGTTAACCCCGTTTACACAGCTCACTACGATGCTGAGGGTAACATCATCGATGTAACACTCGATTATACCGAGGGTTATGCCGAGCAAATGTTGCGTTACTCTAAGGATTACGCTACTTTGCCCGTATACAACGACTGATAAACGCCTTTCATGCAGGACCTTGTAGCCTGCTGTTATATATACCACCCATGTTGTGTTGTAAAGCACTGCATGGGTGGTTTCTTTTTTGCAAATGTTTTGCTATTTTTGCGTTTGGTGTATAATCTATATATTAATGTATATGCGCAAACTTACTCTTATAGCTCTACTTTTATCGGTCTGTGCAACACTTTCGGCGCAAGACCTGTCGTTGCAGCGTGGCGAAAGCCAAGACTTGGGTGTGTTGTTGGGCGAAAACCTCAATCACAACGGTTTGGTTATCAATCCTACCCCGCAGGAATTACAACTGCATAACGCTACCCTTGATATTAACAAGGGTGTAGTATTAAAAGGCTCTTCACTGGAGTATGCACAAGAATTGGAGTTTCTCAAACCTACACGCAAGGGTGTTGCTCTGCGAATTGATAAAGATGTGAACTTGCCTTCGCACTATGGTGTGAGATTGATACCCGGTGCTTATCGTCTCGACATTACTCGCAAGGGGATAGATATACGTGCGCATGACGATATGGGAGTATTCTATGCCATACAAACATTGCGACAGATTGCCGAGAGTGAAATTGCCAAAGGTGGAAAATTGCCTTCTCTTACCATCAACGACTGGCCATCATTGCCATGTCGTGGTGTGGTAGAAGGCTTTTATGGAACACCTTGGTCGCATCAAACACGCATGTCGCTCATCGACTTCTATGGTCGATACAAGATGAACTACTACATCTATGGCCCCAAAGACGACCCTTATCACAGTTCGCCCAATTGGCGCGAGCCTTATCCTGCCGATGAGGCTGAGAATATACGCCATTTGGTTGACGCATGCCGTCGCAATCGTGTCAATTTTGTGTGGGCTATTCATCCCGGACAGGACATCCGCTGGGATGAGGAGGATTATGGCAATCTGTTGCGTAAGTTTCAGTATATGTATGAGTTGGGAGTACGCGCCTTTGCAATTCACTTCGATGATATTTCGGGCGAGGGTGCTAAACCCACCTATCAGATAGCATTGCTCAATCGTCTCAATGAGGAGTTTGTCGTTCCGCGTGGCGATGTCGCACCGCTGATAGTATGTCCCACCGACTATACCCGTCTGTGGGCCAATCCTACTCCGCGAGGCAGCTTGGTGCAATATGGCAACACGTTGCACCCCTCGGTCGACATATTTTGGACCGGTGATGCTGTATGTAGCGACCTTACCGAAGAGACCGTTGCATGGGTAGGCGAGCGTGTGCAACGTCCCATTCTCTTTTGGTGGAACTATCCTGTTACCGACTATGTTCGTCACATATTGCTGCAAGCTCCCGTGTATGGACTCTCCTCTACAATGAATGCCGACAAGGTACGAGGCATCGTAAGTAACCCTATGGAGCATGGCGAAGCCTCTAAATTGGCACTTTATAGTGTGGCTGATTATGCTTGGAATACCCATGCCTACAATCCTATTGATAGTTGGGAGCGTGCATTGGATGTCATGGCTCCCGATGTGAGCGGTGCTTATCGTACATTTGCTATTCACTCTTGCGATACCGAAACAGGCTATCGTCGCATTGAGTCATGGGAAACCGAGACCTTTACCATCGATACATACACACCGCAACTTGCCGAGAAACTTAAGGCTGAGTGTGTGGCAATAGAGGCTGTCCCTACTCAAATGGAAGAGTGTAACAACAAAGCCCTGCTTGCCGAGTTGCGCCCTTGGCTGATTGAGTTTGCCAAGCTGGGTACTCGCTGTCGCCAAGCCATAGAGGCTCTTGAGTTGTACCGAGAAGAGCGTTATCAAGACTTTTGGAATGCCTATGTCGACAATCTCATGACTCGTGACGAAATAGAGGCCTACAATGCCCACAGCAGTGGTACAATGAAGTTACAACCTTTCTACAAGAACCTGATGGACGATATGGCGGCATCTTTCTATGAGTTCTTGTCGGGAAATAAAGCCTCGGTGTTTGAGCCTATCGGTACATACCCATCGTTACAAGCCCCGCAAGCCAAGTATATGTTCGACGACGATACCGCTACCTATTACCATTCGGGAGCCGGACAACGCACCGACCATTATGTCGCTATCGATATGGGGTTTGTCCAAAACGTCAATCATGTGCACATTCTGCAAGGTCGCAATTCGGTCGATGATGTCGATTATTTTGACCATGCCATTCTCGAATATTCGTTCGATGGCGACGTGTGGATGGCTCTATCCGACACGCTCGTTGGTGTATATGATATTACATGGAAGGGTGAGCCTGTTGAGGCGCGTTATGTGCGCATGCGCAAATTGCCGTCAAGTAAAACCAATTGGTTGGCTGTTCGTTCATTCGAGATAAACCCCGTCGAAAAGTCACTCTATCACATCGACTGCAATCCTTACACAGCCCTTGAGGCAACCTCAACGGTAAGTGTCGAACTGCCTCAAAGTGCAGCCCGCTGTGTCATCTTGCTGGGAGTTGTTGACTTGGCAAGCAATCCTACTTGTAGCCTCTTTGCCTCCGACGGCACGCTGTTGCGCAAGGTCGATATTCACTCATCCCTGTTGGAAGTAGATGTTACCGACGTCGCAACCTTGCAATTAGATGGGGTAGATACAATTTATGAGATTATCCCCGCTCGATAATGGTGGTATTACCCTATAAAAATAGCCCGTCATCACATTGCGATGCGGGCTATTGTATTGTTGTGCAGTCTTTTCACTGCTGTCGTTTGTCTTAAAACTGTATCTTGTTGTTGAGGATATTGGCGGCTTTCTCTTCCAACTTGCGGTATTCGCGAGTCTTCATATACTCCTTAATGTGTCGTGCATGACCTACATTGTGCATGTCGCTACCGATAAATGCCACCATGCCTTCGTTGAGCATCTTCCATGCCATCTCCTTCACTTGCGGATAGTAATAGCCACTGAGCGAAAGGAAGTTTACTTGGAATAGGCATCCATAGTCGTACAACTCCTTGTATATCTTGGGAGTCTTGTGGTAGTAGACATATCGCTCAGGGTGTGCCAATACGGGGGTATAACCCTTCATCTTCAAGTCGAATATCAACTCTTTAATCTCCCAATACGGTTGGAAGAATGAATTCTCTATCAAGATATAGTCCTCGGGGAAGGGGAGGAGTCGATTTTCCTTCACTTGATTGAGGAAAAATTCGTCCATGCGATACTCGGCCGAGGGGCGTATCTCCATCTCTATACCTTCGGCGTCAAGTGCTGTTCGCAATTTATTGTAAGCCTCTTGGATTGTCTCGGGGGTATTTTCAAAGGTGCTTTCGGTAACGTGCGATGTGGTAATGATGCGACGAATACCCAGTTCCTTCATCTGTTTAACCAACTCTACCGATGTAGCCACATCGGGCGAACCATCGTCAATACCCGGTAGGATATGACAGTGCACCTCGGTGTCGTAAAACAATGTGGTGTTATTATCTTTTTTCTTGAATATATCAAATATTCCCATAGTATACTACATATTATATTTCACCTTACAAAGTTAGCTATAATCGCATTGAGAACAAAATAACTTGATTGTTTTTTCAGAATTTTATCTGTAGCGATGAGTGACGAAGAGTGCTTGTGATAAAAAAATAACAATATACACTGATTTTTTTGCTTAGAATATTTGTCCGATTTCTCGAAAGTTCGTACATTTGCAAGCCATTACAAAGTATCACGCTTTACCAACGTGGTTAAATGTATAACTATTAAGCACTTATAAAAATGAAAAAAGGAATACATCCCGAGAATTATCGTCCCGTAGTCTTCAAAGATATGTCGAACGAAGAAATTTTCATCAGCCGTAGCACAGTTGCTACCAAAGAGACCATTGAGGTAAACGGTGAGACTTATCCCCTTGTAAAACTTGAAATCACCAGCTCATCTCACCCCTTCTACACAGGTAAGCAAAAACTTGTCGATACTGCCGGTCGTGTAGATAAGTTTATGAGCCGTTATGGTCGTAAGAAATAATAGATACTCAATTATATCTGTTAAAAAGCTCGAAACATCTGTTTCGAGCTTTTTTTATGCCGTGGCGGTAGTATCTACGATGCCCGATGTAACACAGCGTTACCCTGATGTGATGATTGCGATTTGACCGGTAAGCGCAATAAGCCCGATTTGGAGCCCGAATAATTCGGTAAGGGAAATATCGAAGCGAAAAAATAGCTATCTTTGCAACCGCAAAATAAAAAAATAATGTCGAGCAAAGCACGTACCTATACACTCCCCATCGCAATGACAGCAGGCATATTGGCGCATCAAGTAGCCGGTGCGTTGGCATTCCTTACGCCCTACTTGCTGTTTGTGATGTTGTTTGTTTCGTATTGTAAGTTCGACACCCGTTCGTTGCGCCTTTCGCCTATGTACGTGTGGATGTTGTTGGCGCAAATAGTGCTGTCGTGTGGCGCATATCTGTTGCTCAGTCATTGGGATGTTGTTGTTGCCGAGGGTACTTTCATTTGTCTCTTTTGTCCCACCGCAACATCGGCGCCGGTCGTGGCAGCGATGTTGGGAGGTGACTTGGCGTTGCTTATAGGATATAGCCTGCTCTGTAATATGACGGTAGCCATCCTCTCGCCGCTCTTGTTCTCATTTATAGGTGTTCACAATGAGTTGGCATTTCTCGACTCGGTACTCATCATCTGCAAGCAAGTATTACCCCTCTTGTTGTTGCCCCTGCTGTTGGCGCTCTTGTTGGGACGGTGCAAGCCCCAATGGCGCGATGCTGTGCGCAGCCGACAATCTGTTTCGTTCTATCTGTGGGCTGTAGCCCTCTTTATAGTTGTAGGCCGGTCGGTCAACTTCGTATTGCAGCAACCCATCGATTATATACCCACCGAGATAGCTATGGCACTGTTGGCACTGATATGCTGTCTGTTGCAGTTCTATTTGGGACGCAGATTGGGAGCCAAGTATGGCGATAGAGTGTCGGGAGCGCAAGGACTGGGGCAGAAGAACACGGTACTGGCTATATGGATGGCGCTCACATACTTGCATCCCATAGCTTCTATTGCCCCGGCATCGTATGTGATATGGCAGAATATCATCAATTCTACACAGCTTGTTGTTCACGAACGTCGTAACAGATAATTTGTTAGCACGTATAGTAATGATAATGAATATACTTCGGCCAAAACACTCTGTTTGGTCGATGTTTTTGCATTATTTAACATTAAATCATAGATTTCTGTCATAAAAAACGACAAAGTTGCTAGTAGTTTCGGTTATTTATCTTAAATTTGCAACATATTTGTGTTGAATAATAAAACAATAAGATATTTAATACTATTAACAATTTAAAAAAACTAATTATGGAGACTTTAGTTGAGAAAATCAAACAAGAATGGGCTGTGTTCGAAACTAACGCAAATGCAGTAGTAGAAAAAGGTAACAAAGCTGCCGGTGTTCGTGCTCGTAAGAGCTCTTTGGCATTGGAAAAACTCTTCAAAGAGTTCCGTAGTGCTTCTATCGAGGCTGCTAAAAAGTAATCATTCTTTTTGACAGAAATAAAAGCCTTCGACCCTCTATATGGGGATTGTAAGGCTTTTTTTATATAATTGGTTTATGAGACTTTCCGATTGTTGGTTTACAGCTATTGCCGAGAGCGAAACAGATGGTAAGACTATCTTTGTTTCGGGACGATATGATATTGACAGTTTCAGGCTGTCGGGCAAGTTTCGCGAGCGTGCCGAGGTTACGTGGCACTACGATGCCGATGCCGCCGGTATGCCCGACGACGAAACGGCCAAGTTGATGGAAGAGGTGATGGAATGCCTCAAGCGGGCAATGGAAAAAAATAAGTTGTCTATTCTCACAGGTGTATATACCGGTGCCGGTGAGCGTAATATGGTGTTCTATACACGCAATGTACCGGCCTTTGGCAACACGCTCAACGAGGCTCTTAAAGACTTTGATTTGTTGCCCATCACCATCTATACCGAGAAGGATGAAGAGTGGAACGAGTATGCCGAGATGTCTCTCTTACGGTCGCAAGACAGCGAGGGCGATGATGGCGAAATGCTCGATGAACAGGAGTGATTTTTCCTGATCGGGAGCGGTGCTTGCTCACGATTGAATGTCATTGAATGAGTTGCCCCGATTTTATTTTTCCGATATATGTCGAAGACAATGGCTTATTCCCTGTCTTCGACTTTTTTATATAGGTACAAAATTGCCATTTCATCGAAAAAGATGTATCTTTGTGGCATATTAAAATAGATGAATTGTGGAACACAAAGAATTGGTAGCCGGCCTACAACATCGCTTGGGAAAAAACAAAAATGAAGTTGAGAATATGCTCGAAAACTTCTGCCATATTATTACGGAACGCTGTCAGCAGATGGACTCTATCGTGATACAAGGATTAGGTACGTTTGAGGCACGCAAGAAGATGGAGCGTATTTCGGTCAATCCTGCAACGGGAAAAAGAATGCTCATCCCGCCCAAAATTGTTCTCAATTTCAAGCCCAATAATGCTATCAAATCGAGCCTTAAAGAACGCAAAGAGTTATGAATCAGAAAATCAATTTTCCCGAACTTGTTGAGCTGTTGGCTCGCAAGAATAATGGCTCGAAGCGTGAGGCCGAGAACTTCCTGCGCGAACTGATGTCGTTGATGGTCGATACCATTTCATCGGGCGAGCAATTGCGTATCAATGGGTTGGGCACATTCAAGCCTATATGGGTCGAGGATCGTGCCAGCGTGAATGTGCGCACCGGTGAGCCTTATCTTATCCCCGGTCATTATAAACTCACCTTTACGCCCACCAAGGCGGTGCGCGAAGCGGTAAACGAGCCGTTCTCTTGTTTCTGTGTAGAGGTTTTGCCCGACGATGCTCCTATCATACAAGCTCCCAATAATGCCGATGAAATCGCTACCGATGTAGATGATGATGCCGATGATGTGCAACCCACCGATGTTGTCAATCCTAGTGACAATGTGGTATTGCCCATCGTTGCCGAACAACCTATCGATGTTGTTGCCGATGATACCTCCGTAGCCCAAGAACCAATACAAGAAGAAACTGTGTTGGAGAAAGAGGCTCGCGAAGAGCCGGCCGCTGTTGTTGAGGAGGAAGAAACGGAAATAACGGACAAACCGCAAGCCGATGTGGTTGAACCATTGGAAGAACAATCAGAGGCGGTAGAATTGCCGGAAGAGCAGCAAGCCGATGTGGCTGATCCATCGGAAGAACAACCCGAGGAGGTGGAAATATCGGACAAACCGCAAGCCGATGAGGGTGCAGCACCTTTGCAAAGTGTCAATGAAATGGATGTTGCCAATCTTCCTGATGAAACGCAAGAGCCATCTGGCACGCCCGATGCCGAGTCTGTACCTCAACCATCCGAACCCATATCTCAACCATCCGAGCCGAAACCCACTCACATCCCGCAAACACCCATTGCACAACCCCCGATGCAAGAGTATAATAAGCAACCCTACTATTTACAAGACGAAATACAGCGACGCTTTTCGCTCAAAAAATTTTTGGTGGGTCTGGTTGCCATTGTAGCGGTTCTGCTTGTTGTGGCCGGCGGTGCATACTATTATGTGCAGAATTATAACCCCGACCTGTTGTCCGAGTTGATACCCGGTAAGCCTCGTAAGCAGTTGGAGCCGATACCCTCTGTTTCGATTGCAACCAATGACGTCGTTTTACCCTCCGACTCGGTGAGCCTTCCTGTCGATACAGTGGCTGTAACTGTGGCAGCGATAGACAATGACAGTGTGCCTACTGCAGCCGATAAACCCGAAGTCGTAACCGATGTTGTGCGCAAAGGAACATTCTTGACAACAATGTCGCTCAAGCACTACGGACACAAGGCGTTTTGGGTTTACATTTATGAGGAAAATAAGGCACAAATACCCAATCCAAACAATGTGGCAGCGGGTACTGTTGTTGTCATACCTCCCGCGCACAAGTATGGTATTAATGCCAATGACACCCTGTCGGTAGCCAAGGCGTTAAGTATTGCCGATGGCATAAAAGCCAAATACGACAGATAGATTGTGATATGTGGGTTAACTTTTTTTAATTAACAAACAGACCACTTTTAACATCAGCCTATTTATTAGCATATTATATATACGTACCTTTGTACTACATTACACAGATAATAAAAACATAAAGATACAATATTATGAGTGATACAGTAGATATCAGAGAATTGAACGAACTCATAGCCGGTAAAAGTTCTTTTGTCAATACCATTACAATGGGTATGAATCGTACAATAGTAGGTCAAAAACACCTTGTCGATTCGCTCCTGATAGGTTTGCTTTCCAATGGTCACATCTTGTTGGAAGGTGTTCCGGGTTTGGCAAAGACTTTGGCTATCAAGACTCTTGCATCGTTGATAGATGCCAAGTACAATCGCATTCAATTTACCCCCGACCTATTGCCTGCCGATGTGGTGGGTACTATGGTGTATAGTCAGGCTCACGAAAAATTCCAAATCAAGCGTGGTCCTGTATTTGCCAATTTCGTACTGGCCGATGAGATAAACCGTGCGCCCGCCAAAGTGCAAAGTGCGCTTCTTGAGGCTATGCAAGAGCGTCAGGTGACAATCGGTGAAAAGACGTTCAAGCTCGACGACCCATTCCTCGTAATGGCTACTCAAAACCCCGTTGAGCAAGAAGGTACATATCCATTGCCCGAGGCACAGGTCGACCGTTTTATGCTCAAGGTCGTTATTGGCTATCCCAAGAAAGAAGAGGAGAAAGAGATTATCCGTCGCAATATCGACAACCTCTTTGAAGAGGTTACACCCGTACTTTCGCCTGCCGATATTATCGATGCTCGCAACATTGTCCGCAAGGTATATATCGATGAGAAAATCGAACGTTACATCGTCGATATTGTCTTTGCCACTCGTTTCCCCGAGGAGTACAATATGCGTGAACTTAAGAATATGATTTCTTTCGGAGCGTCACCTCGTGCTTCTATCAACTTGGCTTTGGCTGCTCGTGCCTACGCTTTCCTTAAGTTGCGCGGTTATGTTATTCCGGAGGATGTTCGTGCTGTGTGTCACGATGTATTGCGTCACCGCATCGGGCTCAGCTATGAAGCCGAGGCCAACAATATGACTGCCGAAGACATTATCAACGAAATACTCAACCGAGTAGAAGTACCCTGATATTATCCCTCCATCTCTAACCATTACGACACTTACGTATGGAAAATAGTGAGTTGCTCAAGAAAGTTCGCCACATTGAGATAAAGACGCGCGGTTTGTCTCGCAATATTTTTGCTGGACAATACCACTCGGCTTTCAAGGGGCGTGGTATGGCTTTTTCGGAGGTGAGAGAGTACCAATATGGCGATGATGTTCGAGATATAGACTGGAATGTTACGGCTCGTCACAACAAACCCTTTGTCAAGGTATATGAAGAGGAGCGAGAACTTACCGTAATGTTGCTTGTCGATATGTCGGCCAGTCGCAACTTTGGTGCCATTGGTGATATGAAGCGTAATATGATGGTTGAGATTGCTGCTACCATTGCTTTTTCGGCTATTCAAAATAACGATAAAATCGGAGTGCTGTTTTTTACCGATAAAATCGAGAAATTTATACCCCCGAAGAAGGGTAAGAAGCATATCCTGTACATCATACGTGAGCTTATTGGTTTTGAACCACAATCTACTGGTACCAACATAGGTGTAGCCTTGGAGTATGCAACCAATATGATGAAACGTCGTTGCACAATGTTCCTGCTTTCCGACTTTATTGCTCCGCTCAATTATGCCGATGCCATTCTCATTGCCAACCGTCGTCACGACTTGATGGCATTGCAGGTATATGACAAGCGCGAGGTTGAGTTGCCCGATGTCGGGTTGCTTAAGATGCGCGATGCCGAGCGTGGTACCGAACAGTGGGTCGACACATCGTCGGCGGCTGTGCGTGCGGCTTATGCACAATGGTGGAATAAGCGTCAGACTGCCACTGTCGAGACTTGTCGAAAGAGCGGGGTCGATTTGACTTCCATTGCCACCAATGATGACTATGTTGTTGCCTTGATGAACCTATTCAAAAAACGTGGATAGAACCCTACAAAACTAGAATTATGAGACGAAACCTCATTGCAATATTGTTCCTTTTTGCGACATCGCTTTTCTCGGCTGTGGCGCAATCGGTTGTTGTAAAAGCCGAGATGGACTCTACGGCTATGTGGGTGGGGCAACAAACTGCCATCCATCTCACAATGAGTCAAGAGGCCGATAGCAATGTGATTTATCCCGAGTTGATTACCAATACCGAGATTATACCGGGCATAGAAATTGTAGATGTATCCTTGCCCGACACGACAAAGCTCAAAAACAACCGTATCGAAGTACGTCAGGATGTAGTTATTACATCTTTCGACTCGGGTTTCTATTACATTCCGCCATTCAAGTATGTGTTGGGCGATGACACAATTGCCACTGAGTCGTTGGCTCTCAAGATTGTGCCCGTAGAAATCAATCCCGAGACCATAAGTAGCGACGTAGCCGACATCAAGGATGTTGAAAAACCTCCGTTTGTTTTATGGGACTATCTGCCCGACTGGTTGTGGATTGTTCTTCTTGTTGTCATCTTGCTGGCTTTGGCTGTATTCTTGTTTGTTAAGTTCCACAAGAAAAAACAAAGTAGCGAGGTTGTTGTTCCCGAGAAGAAAATTCCGCCTTACGAGTTGGCTATGCAGTTGTTGCAAGAATTGCGCAGTTCGCAGTTGTGGCAGAAAGGCGAAGAGAAACAATATTATACCCGTTTGGTCGACATCCTGCGCGAATATATCGACAATCGTTTCGGTATCAATGCAATGGAGATGACTTCGGCTCAGATTATCGAGGCTTTGCAACGCAATAAAGAGTTACGCGATGTAAACAAATACATCAACGACATCCTCTCTATGGCCGATTTTGTAAAGTTTGCCAAGATGCGTCCGTTGCCCGATGACAATGAGCGCGTGATGACTCACGCCATAGAGTTTGTCGAGCTCACACGTCCGCAACCGCAACCCGAGGCCGACAGCCAAGATGATAATAATGATAATAAACAGCAATAAGTGTGTGGAGTGCCCTGCAATCGCTCTGCAACCCTATAAATGATATAACGAAATGATATTTGATAAACCATTATGCCTGCTGCTGTTACTATTGCTCATTCCGGCCATAGTATGGTACATCCGTAAGCATCGTACGTTTCAGGCATCCATCAAAATGTCATCGACCGAGGCATTCGATAAGTTGCCTGTTTCGTACAAGACCTATCTGCGACACGCGGCATTTGTCTTGCGACTGATGGTTATAGCCTGTATTATAGTGATATTGGCAAGGCCTATGTCTACCGATAGTTGGTCTAAGTCATCGACCGAAGGTGTAGATATAGTGTTGGCTGTCGATATTTCTACCAGTATGTTGTCGCGCGATTTCTCTCCCAACCGTCTGGAGGCTGCCAAGGAAGTTGCCGCACAATTCATTGCCGGTCGTGAGTTCGATAATATCGGTCTGGTTATCTTTGCCGGTGAGGCTTTCAATATGTGTCCGATGACTACCGACCACGCTGTACTCATCAATTTGCTTAAAGAAGTCAATTGCGGTATGGTTATTGACGGAACAGCTGTCGGTGACGGATTGGCTACTGCGGTCAATCACATTAAGGACGGGCCTGCCAAGTCCAAAACGGTCATTCTGCTCACCGATGGTACCAACAATACCGGTGTGGTAGACCCCATTACGGCTGCCAATATTGCGCAAGGATACGGTGTGAGAGTTTATACCATCGGTGTAGGTACCAATGGTATGGCACCATCACCGGCTCAGACTCCCTATGGCATCCGTTTTATCAATCAGCCCGTAGTTATCGATGAACAGAGTCTTACTCAAATAGCCTCTATCGGTGGTGGAGCTTATTTCCGTGCCACCGATGAGAATACCCTCAAAAATGTTTTTGCCGAGATTGACAAAATGGAGAAAACCAAGCTGTCGGTGCAGGAGTTTTCGCATCGCGAAGAAGCCTATATGCCGTGGGCTGTGATGGCTCTCCTTTGTTTCTGTCTCGAATTGTTGTTACGCTACACTGTATTGCGCAACATCCCATAGTTTTTTACCTTTTATAGTGAAATTTATAGCGCTATGTTTCGTCTGGCACAACCTATATATCTCTATCTATTGATATTGCTTCCCATCTTGTGGGGGCTGTTTCTGTATGCGCGACATCGTCGCAAGCGCAATTTGGCTCTCTTTGGCAATATTGATTACCTCCCCGAGTTGGCACCCGATATTTCACGTTTTCGACCGTGGGTCAAGTTGGCTTTGCAATCTTTGGCTCTGCTCATTATTATTTTTATCTTGGCTCGTCCTCAATTCGGTTCAAAATTACAGACGGTCAAGACCGAAGGCGTTGAGATTATGGTCGCTCTGGACGTTTCTAACTCAATGTTGGCTCGTGATGTCAACCCATCGCGTCTAGAAAAGTCAAAGATGATTTTATCCAAGTTGGTCGATGATTTGGAGAATGATAAATTAGGCCTTGTTGTCTTTGCCGGTGATGCCTATACGCAATTGCCCATCACAACCGATTATGTATCGGCCAAGATGTTTCTCAATAATATTCGTCCCGATATGGTCCCCACACAAGGTACTGCCGTAGGACAAGCTATCAATATGGCTATGAGCTCTTTCTCTCCCGAGAGTACGGCCGAGCAAGCAATTATTCTCATTACCGATGCCGAGAATCACGAGGATGATGCCATTGAAGCTGCCCGTAAAGCTGCCGAGCGGGGCATAAAAGTATGCGTTGTGGGTGTAGGTACAACTCAAGGCACTACAATCCCCATTGCCGGTAGTTCCAATAATTTTATGAAAGATGCGCAAGGAAATACCGTGGTTACAAAACTCGATGAAACCATAGCACAAGATATTGCTCGAGAAGGGAAAGGCATCTATGTTCGTGCCGACAATACCAATGCTGCATTGACAGCACTTATCGATGAAGTGCGACGTATGAAGTCGACCGAATTTGACCGCAAAACCTACTCCGAGTACAACGAACAGTTCCCCGGACTGGCTTGGATGGTATTGGTTATTTTGCTTATCGATGTTTGTATCCTGGAACGTAAATATGGTTTCTTTAGTAGTATTAATTTCTTTACAAAGAAATAGTTATGTGTAAGTATAATTCATTTCGATATATACTGCCTGTGGCATTGTCAGTGTTGGTTGTTACCCTTTCTAGGGCGCAGGACAACACCCCGATGGCGCAGCAGCATTTACAGCAAGCACAGCAAATGCTTGATGAGCAAGCACAACAAGAACAACAAGAAGGGGCAGCTCCTACAAGGGTGAGTCCCAAGCGTTCACGTAATAGTGTGCGAGCTGGTAATAAATTGTACCAAAACGAAAGCTATCTCGAAAGTGAAATAGAATATCGTCGTGCGCTCGAATCCGACCCGCAATCGGCCATAGCAGCCTATAATTTGGGTAATTCGTTATACCGACAAGGGCACTATGAAGACGCCGCCGAGACCTTTGCCCAAGCCGTAAATATGACTCAGGACAAACAATTACGCGCCAAGGCTTTTCACAATTTGGGCAATGCTATGATGATGATGGAAGATATTCCGCAAGCTATTGATGCGTACAAAAATGCACTGCGCCTCAATCCCAATGACAATGAAACCCGTTACAACCTCTGTTTGGCTCAAAAGATGTTGCAAGAGGAGCAACAGCAAGAAGAACAACAGCAGCAAGAGGAGCAGCAACAAGAAGAACAACAACAGCAACAACAACCTCAGCAGCAACCACAGCAACCGCAACAACCCGAGCAGCCCCAAGAAGGTAATCAGATGATGAACGGTATGTCGCGCGAAAATGCTCAACAGATATTCGACGCTTTGCAACAACGTGAGCGCGATGCGCAGGAGCGTGTGCAACAGTACATTATGCAGCAACAGGGCGCACGTCGTGTCGAAAAACAATGGTAGTAATTTGTAACTAATATATTTTCTCTCAGTTTATAATGAAACGCATCATATCTATTCTTACACTCTTTTTTGTTGCCATAGCAGTTGCGACTGCCAACATCACTTTTACGGTTGATGGGCCTCGCAAGGTGGTGCAGGGACAGCAGTTTAAGCTTGAATTTATAGTTGAAGGATCGGGCAAGGGGCAGATTGATTTGCCTTCCTTTCCGGGCTGTAAAGAATTGTATACCGGTGACGCTTATGGTTCTAATGTTACTATCGATAATGGTAAAATCAATCGTAGTGAGATGCACACTGTTACTGTTACCTTGCGTGCTGTCGACGAAGGTACTCACGAGATAGGTGCTGCGACGTTTACTGTTGATGGTAAATCTTACAAAACCAAGCCTTTTACGCTCACTGTGCTACCTCAGGATGAGCCGGCTACGGGTGGTTCTGGCAGTGCCGATCAGGCTACAACCTCCAACTCCGAGGTTTTTGTGTTGCTCAATCTGTCGGCTACAAAGGTTTATGAAAATGAAGCCATCTTGGCTACCCTCAAGGTATATTCCAATAGCACCGGAACACAAATCACCGATGTTAATATTCCTACATTTGAGGGATTTTCTGTGCAAGAACTCGATGTCCCGCAGTCGTTCAATTGGGATATGGAACGCTATCGCAATCGCAACTATGCCACTGCTGTACTACGACAAATGTGGCTTTTCCCGCAACGCACCGGCGAAATTACTATTTCCGACATCGATATTGAGGTAGAAACGTATGGTCGCCCTTATCAAACGATGTTTGGCATTCAGTATGAACGTGTGGCTAGAACTGTCAAAGCTCCTGCTGTGAAAGTCAATGTCAAGCAATTGCCGCAAGACAAACCTCTGAATTTTATAGGCGGTGTAGGCAACTTTCAACTCAATAGTGAACTTTCGGCACTTGCTCTCAAAGCCAATGAGGCTCTTACATACAAACTTATTATTGAGGGTACCGGTAATCTGCAATTATTACAAACCCCGGCCATAGAATTTCCTGCCGAATTTGAGTCTTACGATCCCAATGCAACAGTAGATGTCACTGCTACTCGTTCGGGAGTTACCGGCAAGCGAGTCATCGAGTATACTCTCATACCGCGTTATGCAGGAACATTCACCATACCGGCCATCGACATATCTTATTTTGACATCAGCGAAAAGAAATATAAGACACTATCTACACAACCCTACACTGTCGAAGTGGGAGAGGGTGATGCCTCTAATGTTACTGTCAGCAACTTCAATGACAAGGAGGATGTGCGATTGCTCAATGCCGATATTCGTCATATCAAGATGTCGCAAGGTCATCTGACTTCTCAACATACCACTTATCTCGACTCTTTCACGTATTGGTTGTGGTATGTAATACCCGTTTTATTGGTTGTTGTATGTGCTATTGCACTTCGTATGTACAAAGCCGCCAATGCCGATGTTGCGGCCAATAGATTGCGAAAGGCCAATAAGGTTGCACTGCGTCGTCTCAAACAAGCCGGTATTTACCTCAAGCAGCATAACGAAACACTGTTCTATGAAGAAGTGTTACGTGCCGTATGGGGATATCTGGGCGATAAGTTGGCAATGCCTGTAGCCGATCTTTCACGTGACAAAATCCAAGAACAACTCGACCGTTATGGTGTAACTCAAGAAATTATTTCTCGTTTTACGGCCATACTCGATCGCTGTGAGTTTGCTCGTTATGCTCCGGCTCAAGCCGAGGGTGCAATGGAACAATTATATCAAGAGACCCTCGATACCATCGGGCTGATGGAGAATACTATTAATGCCAAGAAAAACTGATAGCTAGGATATGAAAAAAAGTATAATATCAATCATTACAATGATAGTCGTTGCATTGTCGGCAGCGGCTCAATCTACTTTCGAACTTGCCAATCAGGCCTATGATGCACAGCGTTATGCCGATGCTGTTGCGCTCTATGACAGCCTGGAGGTAGAGCAGGGTGTCTCTATGCAATTATACTTCAATCGTGGTAATGCCTATTATAAGATGCAACAATATGCTCCGGCTATTCTCAATTATGAGCGTGCCTTGCGCTTGTCACCCGGCAACTCCGATGTTCGCTACAATCTCACATTGGTCAATACCAAGATTGTCGATAAAATTGAGGAAAAAGGCACCTTCTTCATTAATGTATGGGCTGCCGAGTTGCGCGACCTTTTCTCTGTCAATACGTGGGCGGTTATAGGTATAGTATCATTCTTTATATTTTTAGCCGGAATAGTGGTGTATTTCTATACCGATGTCGAGAAAATACGACTCAAGAAGTGGGGCTTTTTTGTTGCGTTGCTTATGATTGTGATATCGATAATGGCAAATGCTTGTGCTATTACCCAAAACAATCGTTATAAATTGCACAACGAGGCTATCGTTTTCGATGACGAAATCTCCGTTAAGAGTTCTCCCTCCGATACCGGTACCGAACTGTTCCTTCTGCACGAAGGTACCAAAGTGCTTATAATGGAAACTGTTGGCGATTGGATGGAGATACAAATCCCCGATGGCAATCGTGGATGGCTGCCCATCTCGGCTGTACAAATTATTTGACACAAGGGGTTATGTTGCACACACTCATCGAACTGGACAGACAACTTCTGCTTTTCTGTAATGCTCATAATTCTCCCATACTCGACAGCTTCTTCTGGACAATGTCGGCTATGTGGCTCACAGTGGTCATTTTGTTGCCCCTGTTTGCCATTATGATTTACCGCCGATATGGTATAGAGGCTGTTTTACTCATCCTGGCTTTGGCACTTACAATACTTCTTTGCGACCAACTATCTTCGGCACTCTTCAAGCCATTATTTCAGCGTTTGCGTCCATCGCACGACCCTCATTGGTAGTACATATTGTAGGCGGATACCGAGGTGGTCTATACGGTTTTGTTTCGAGTCACGCGGCCAATACCTTTGGTGTAGCAGTCTTGCTCATATTTGTTTTTCGCGATAAACTCTTTACATACGCAATGTTGTTGTTTGCCGTTTTGGTCAGTTACTCTCGTATATATATGGGAGTACATTTCCCCGGCGATGTGATATGTGGTGCGGCTATGGGAGCAATGATAGGGTGGGGTGTATACCTTGTCTATAACAAGGTGCGTAGCCATTTATATACCATTGGAAAACTCGATACTCTACGCAACCCTTATATAATTAGTTATTATACACGATTTTATGCCGTATATATTTTTATGGCCATTCTGTTTGCTGTCATTCTGTCATTCTTTGTGAAAGTATAATTTGTAATTTTTTTGAAAAAACATATCATAAAATTTGCAATTATCGCAAATTGGTAGTAAATTTATTGCGAAATTCTGATTAACAACTTAAAAACCGTAGATATTATGACCAAGACAATTTCTTTCAATGAGCTCCGTCGTATCAAAGCAAGCCTACCCGAGGGCTCGATTCATCGTATTGCCGACGAGTTGAACGTTACAGTTCAAACAGTTCGTAACTATTTTGGTGGTACCAATTATGCTTTTGGCAAAAATAGTGGCATTCACATCGAACCGGGTCCTGATGGAGGTATCGTTGTACTCGATGATACTACAATCTTCGATATGGCTGTGAAAATTCTCGAAGAAACAAACAACGAGTAATATCACTGATATTAGTAATGTTTAAGCACGTGCCACACATATTTGTGTTGGCACGTCGCTTTTTTATATACTTTATCGATTGGTGCTACATTCCTTTGGTTATAGTCGCATCAAACATTTTTGTTGTTTACGTGTTATAATATCAGCACAAATGATGATTGGTTATATTTAGGTGATTGTGTGAGGCTGTGTCTCTTTCGTCTTGAAGACACAGCCTCATTTCCCCCCCCCTTTATGACTTAGGATTTCTTGTAGCTGATATTATGTACTTGTCTTCTATTCTCCCTCTCTATAATATCTCAAATAGAACCCATTCTTTTTTTATAAAATTGTATCAACTAAGGTTGTTTTTCTTAAAAACTATTTATATATTTGTGCTACATTTTAACATTGCGCTTTAATACATATTATATAAATACATATATGGGGAATGTACAAAATGGAGTTAACCGATCAATGATTTGAAATTATGCATTAATAACTAATACTTTTTCCTATGAAATCTTACAGTCTTCCACGTTTTGCAACTTGCCTATTAGTGGCATTTTTTGCACTCACTGCATCTACATCTATTGCACAATCTAGTCGTGAGTACATTCGTAATTGTATCCAAAACTATGGCGAATGTCACAACGTAGCCATTACAAAGACCAATGGAGACGCTATGCTCTATGGTTCTAATGGTTGGGCTGCTTCACATTGTCCCGACGCTTTTGTTTCAACCCTTCGTGAATTGAACGGCGAAAACGTTCGCATTGTCGATATTCAACTCACCGAGAACGGCAATTGGCTTGTTCTTTATGGTAGCAACGGATTGCGTTGGAATGGTATCTCTTATTCTCTAGAGCAACAGTTACGCGAATATAATCGTGATCAAGAAGAAATTACCTCTGTTTCGTTCAACGACCGTGGTGATTGGATTGTTGTTACTACCAACTATATCAGTGCATCCGATTCCGAAATCACAAATTGGATGTCTGAGGGTATGGAAATCTATGGTAAAGTGTGGGCTACTTGTGTTACCGACGATGCCATTGTAGTGGTTTATGAAGAAGGTTTTCGTTTTAGAGGTAATATTCCCGAAACATTGCGTGAAGCCCTATCCAATACCGATATAAACGTTTATCGCCTCAAAATTGCAGGCAATTCGTGGTTCTTCTCCGACGGAGTATCACGCTACGATTACTATATGTAGTAATACATAGCTCAATGCGATGTTAGGTAATGAATAACGCATTGAGTAAGGCTTTGTCCGCATACCTATTGGGGACAAAGCCTTACTGCATTTTATATGCCACAGGAGGATAACAACCGATGTGAGGAATGATAGCAACTATAATTATACCGCTCGGTATGACAATAAGAGTGCTCCTGTCACTACCGGCGCATTATGACAACACCTTGTTTTTAGTCGTTCTATAAGTAAGAATATGCAGTCGCGATGATACTCTTTTTTTATACTCATTAGTTGTTGAAACCGTAAAAAATTGCTACATTTGTGCCATATTAAAATTATAATACTTATATGGAAATTAAAGGAAAGATTATACACGTTTTGCCCTTGCAAGAGGGTACATCAAAAGCTGGTAATTCTTGGAAAAAACAAGAATATGTGTTAGAAACCAACGACCAATATCCCAAGAAGGTCTGTTTCGACCTCTTTGGTGATAAAGCCGACCAATATCGTGCCGAGATTGGCGATGATGTAGTTCTCAGTTTCGATATCGAAAGCCGCGAGTACAACGGCCGTTGGTACACAAGCATCCGTGGTTGGAAACTGGAAAAAGTTGTAGCCGATGCTGCGATGCCTCCTGTTACCGAAGTACCTCCTATGGCGGTCGATATGCCTCCGTTCCCCGCTGCTGCCGACACAAATGACGATTTGCCTTTCTAATCAGGCTTGATTTGTGGCAGTCGGCTTGACGATACCACATTTACACACTGTTGCGACAGCTTGTCATTATTGTAGGGAAAAGCAGGCTGTAATTTGGGATACACAATATTTTACGATACACATAACCACTAATATATTTTCGTATGAAATCATTCAGAAGTTCGCGATTACTATATATCGCTTTGGTTTCAGTCTTTGCACTTTTGTCGTTACCTGTTGCCGCACAATCTAGAGACTTCCTTCGTGAAAGTATCGACAAGTACGGCGAGTGTCGTAACGTAGCCATTACACAAGGCCACGGCAGTGTTATGCTATTTGGTGTCAATGGTTGGGTTGCCGATGAGTTCTGTCCATCTTCACTCAAGCGCAACTTGCGCAAATTGCATCAAAATGGTGAAGATATTGTCGATGTGTGTATTACCCAATCGGGCAATTGGATTATTCTTTACGGTCGCAATGGATTCAATTGGTTAGGAGTACCCGATAGTCTTATTCCTGTGCTTTATAAATGCAATGGTGATGATGAAGAAGTTGTTACTGTAACTTTCCGTGACGATGGCGATTGGGTTGTCGTTACCAAAAACTATGTCGATTGCAACAACCCCGATATTTATAGTTGGATAATGGAAGGTTGCGAATTGTATGGAAATGTTCGCACAGTTACTATGAGCGACGATGGTATTATCGTAATATATGAAAAAGGTCACAGAACATCAGGCGAAGTTCCCGAAACACTTTGCACTGCTTTGTCAAATACCGACATCGAAGTACGTTGTGTCAAATTTGCAGGTGAAGCTTGGTTTTTCTCTGATGGAGTGGCACGATATGAATACTTGATGTAATACACATTATATATATAGAAATAAAAATCACCACTGAGCCTTGCTCGGTGGTGATTTTTTTTCCCTCCAACCCCCAATAGTAGGGCAGTAAGGCAGTCGGAAAGAGCCTGGACAACATTCAGAGTCGGAAAAAGTTCAGCTTGTGCATAAAAAAATATGTTTTATAACATTCTTGAAATAAGCGAGATAGCATTTAGTCTAAAAAATAATTGAAAAAAACATTCAAAAAAGTTTGGTGGTAAACAAAAAAGCAGTACCTTTGCATCCGCAAACGGGAAAACAACCACGTTTGACACAAACAAAAGAGATCATTGGAACAATAAAGAGACAAAGTAGTACGTAACGGGAAAA
>CALATP010000036.1 GCA_937891845.1 uncultured Porphyromonadaceae bacterium
CTGCACATTCGCGTGATATAATTGCTCGTCAACTCAAAGCCCTCATTGCACGCGATTTATTTGATATGTCGGCCTATTTTGTCGTTATGAACCCCGTAGATGCCATATTTAATAAAGGTCTGGAGGTCATCAATAATGACGAACTTTATAACAGTCTGTTGGGAAGGTGAGGAATTGATATATAAAATGGGTATTGATATCAAGCGCGACAATCTCGTTTTGAGGTTGTCGCGCTTGATTATTACAACAAAAGTGTGTTTGTGTATATATTTACTCCTCGTCGGTGTACCAGCGTGAGTACATCAAGTAGTTGCGGGCGATTTTTTGGTTCATCTCTTTCGATTGCTCCGGATCGACCATCTTGACAAATTTGGCGGGGGCACCTGCCCATAATTCGCCGGGTTTGATAACTGTTTTGCTTTTTACCACCGAGCCGGCAGCAACGATAGCTCCTTCGCCTACAACGGCATAGTCGAGCACTACGGCTCCCATACCTATGAGTGCGCCGTCGTGTATGTCGGCACCGTGTATGGTGACATTGTGTCCTATCGATACATCATCACCGATGTGGATGGTAGATTTCTCATATAGTGTGTGTAGTACCGAACCGTCTTGAACATTGACACGATTGCCTATGCGGATAGAGTTGACATCACCGCGAAGTACTGTTCCATACCAAATACTGCAATCGTTGCCTATCTCTACGTCACCGATAATGGCAGCGTTCTCGGCGAGGAATGTGCCTTCGCCAATCTTGGGTGTAAACCCGCGTACTTTTCTTATAATAGCCATAACTGTATTGTTATTTATTGTTTTCTTAATGAAGTTGTGATTAATAATCAATTATATAGCCGATGTGGCTTCGCGCAACCATTCGCACTCTTCCGATGTGAGTGAGCCTTTGAGCTTGTCATAAACCATACGATGGTAGTTGTTGAGCCACGAAATTTCGTGAGGTAGTAGTATGGAGATGTCAAGGGCTCGCTTGTCGAAGGGGAATAGTGTGAGAGTCTCAAAGCGATAGAAGTTGCCAAACTCTGTCTCTTGAGCAGGAACTGTGAGTACAAGGTTTTCGTGTCGGATTCCATATTCTCCTGCACGATATAGTCCCGGTTCGTTTGATGTTATCATTCCCGGCATCAATGGAGTGGGATTTTCTTGTAGTCGTATGCTTTGCGGCCCTTCGTGAACGTTGAGGAAATGACCGACTCCATGACCTGTTCCGTGAAGGAATGTAAGTCCCTCTTTCCATAGTGGAGTGCGAGCCAATGCGTCTAGTTGTGCGCCTCGTGTGCCTTCGGGGAAATGGCATTGCGCCAGTGCGATGTGCCCCTTCAGTACCAATGTGAAATCTTTCTTCTGTTGATGAGAAAGTGTTCCCAGGGATATAGTGCGTGTGATATCGGTTGTTCCGTCGAGGTATTGGGCTCCGGAGTCAATCAGGAAAAATCCTTTGCGTCGTATCTGCACATCGCTCTCGGCTGTGGCTGCGTAGTGAACGATGGCACCGTGTTCGTTATATCCGGCTATGGTTTGGAAACTTTCGTCGACAAAGAGTTCTTGCTCGGCTCGGAAGTTGCGGAGCTGCTCGGCAGCGCTCATTTCCGTGGCTTTCCCGGCATCTATTTGGCTATCGAGCCAGCGGACAAAACGTACCATTGCCACACCATCGCGTACCATTGCTTTGCGTATGCCTTCTATTTGTATCTCATTCTTGATAGACTTAAAGAGTGAGATAGGACTGACTTCTCGCAGTGTGGGTGTTGCGATGCATTTATATAATGTATAGTTGAGCTTGGCAGTGTCAATGCTTATAGTCTTATCTTTTAAGTTGGCAACAAAGTCAAAGACTGCCTCGTAGGGCATCTGTGTGATGCCTGTCTTTTGTAGATATGCGCTGTTTTCTTCATTGATTTTTTCGTTGTCAACGAAAAGAATGCGGTGGTCGTTGTCGATGTAGGCGTAGGAGTATGTCATAGGGTTGTATCGCACATCCTTGCCACGAATGTTGAAGAGCCAGGCTATATCATCGAGAGCCGAAAGCAGTAGTGCGTTGGCTCCCTGCTTGTTGATGGCTTGCAATACTCGCTCTATCTTGTTAGAGGCCGATTCGCCACAATATTCGATTTTATGCTCATAGAATGCAGTGTCGGGTAGTGGGGGGCGGCGACTCCACAATGTGTCGAATGGTCGGAAATCGGAAACGAGGGCTATGGCGTGTTTCTCAAAGTAATTAATCATATCCTCTACGGCATTGGTAGAGAATAGAGTTCCATCTATGGCAACGCGCGATTGAGCCTTGAGCGTTGATGCCAGCCATTCGCAATATGATGGCGTGTCGGGGAGGCCGTCTTTAAAGAGTCTGATACCGGTGTCGGCCAGTTGTTGCTCGGCTTGAAGGAAGTAGCGAGAGTCGGTCCATAGTCCGGCATCATCCAATGTGACAACAACAGTGCCGGCCGAGCCGTTAAATCCGCTAATCCACGTGCGACAACCCCAATAGTCGGCATAGTACTCGCTTTGATGAGGGTCGGTACCTGGAATAATGACAGCACTAATATTGTGAGAAGTCATCTCGGCACGAAGAGACTGAAGACGAAGTATTGTGTTTTTGCTCATACATTATATATATAGAAAGATTAAGATGCAATATTACCTTGTTGTAGTATAACAATGGGAGATACATCAACGCAAGATTGCTGTTGCAAATATAATCTTTTTTTGGTTGAAATATTGTATATGTGACCAAAATGAGTGCCGATGAATGAAAAAAATATAGCCTTTAGGATGTGGTTTGGCCGATGATGGTAATAATTTTTGAGAAAAAAGGATGAATTTTTACTCTGAAGTTTTGTTATTCGGGAAACAATGTGTAATTTTGCCCCACATTTTCCGACACGTGAAAGAAATTAAAAAATAATATAATTACAACTATGATCGTAGTACCCGTAAAAG
>CALATP010000037.1 GCA_937891845.1 uncultured Porphyromonadaceae bacterium
CAGCATTATCGGCAACTCTTGTCGAACTCGAATTTAAAGGTTGTGTCATAGCCTTCCCCGGTGGCGTATATAGGCCGGTGTGATGGGTGTAAATTTAATCGGATATAGTTATTAGATAGGTAGGTATAAATGATTATTCGGTGGAAAAAACAATAGAGATGTACACTTTTTCCACCGAATAAACCGTGATGCCATACACTTTTTCGACCGAATGGCGTAAAAAACGGTAGCCACATTGTTGTGAATGGCTACCGTTGCTACACATATAATTACAATAAATTGACTCTTCAATCTTCTTTTATAATCCTGCAAAATTGATATTAAGTCTTTCGATGGGTTGCAAGAATTATAAATCAACTAATAATTTATTGTAGTTCATCTTTCTTTTTGTTGATGTCTTGCAAGACTAACTCTTGTGATAACATCTTCAAAAGCACTATATATTTCATCGAGATTTACACTACATCTTTTATCTATAACGTTGAGAAATTCCGGCAAATTAGCAATTTGGTATGGTGTATCTTCTATCATTACGTAATCACCATCTTTCATTGCCTCGCAAATTCGTATAATGTCTTGAGTATTTTCATTACCATTTATAGTGATATAATGTCTATTGCACATAATATTATTGATTTTTAGGTTTATAACAATACTTTATTTGATTTTAAAAGATGTATTAAGAGTTTTACATCCTTTGCTCTGCCATTAAAAGTAGTCTAAACAGTTTACTGATGTTATTTTCAGAAATATCTTCTGTTAATTCATATACATTGTACCCTTCATTATTTCTAATCCAAATAAGCGTACCTGATTTAAGAAAAAAAGGAGTGTCGTTATAACTTGATGGAACATAAATTTGATGTTCTTCTGATATACAATGCAATGATAAATTACCATTATATTCTCGTCTACCTTTATATTTTATTGTCATAATTATGATATTTAGATTTTTCTATATTTTATAGCTAATCAAAAAGCGAGGACTGCACGTACATAGTAAGTATGATATACATCTTCTATGGAAGTATAACCATCGTAAAAACTCAGTGTGTGTGCACTTATATACCGATAATGATTATTATAGTTAGCACCCTCAGAAGACCAATAATCGCCTGTTCCGAGGGTGGTATAACCACGAGCAGAGAGTGTAGAGTTGATGGTTGAGCGATTTTTATAAATATCATATAGCTCATCTGTTGACGGTAGAGACCAGCCTGAACCATAGTTACTACACCATTCTTTAGCATCATTCCAATGATCTTTTGTTTCTTCTACCGAGACCATCTTAATGGTGCCATTGGAAGTACTAAAAACTACACCGGTAACATGATCAATGCTTATTATGTTACCTACAACAGAAGGAGTTAAAACAGTTCCATTTACCCCAAGTATATTTAATCCTTTATTGATACTTATATGAGTCTTAGTAAAATCAAAAGAGTTACTACAAGTTAGCGTTGTCAAGTTTTTATTTGTATGACACTGTAATGTTGTCAGTGCGGTATTATTTACAATATTCAACTCACCTATTGCAAGTCCGTTACAATATAGTTCTTCCAACGCTCTATTATACTGCACATCAACCATCGAGATTTCGGCATTGTTGCTTACGCAAAGATATGTGAGGGCGGTGTTGTTGCGGATGTTGAGTGCCGAGAGGAGGTTGTTGGCTATGTCGAACTCTTGCAGGGCGGTGTTGGCAGTAACGTTGATATTGGGCAGTTTGTTGTCGTTGCAATATAGCTTCACGAGTGCGACATTGTTGCTCACATCGAGTGTGGTGAGAGCATTGTTGTTGCAAATGAGCGATGTGAGAGCCAAGTTCTTGGTAACATCGAGCGACTGCAGGTTGCACTTTTGCACATCGAGTGTTTCGAGTTGTGTCAATGCCGAAATGTCGATACCTTGCAATGCAGTGTTGCCCGAGAGGGTAGCATTGACAACAGGTGCATAGAATATAAGCGATGTCAATGCGGTGTTATCGGTAACGGAAACTTGGGCAAACTCGCCGTAGAACTCAAGGGCTGTAAGTTTGGGAGAGTTCTTGAGGCTCATCGTTGAGAAGCGTGTGTTCTTGATAGTGAGGTAAAGACTCTCGGCTTGTGTGTAGTTGTCGATACTGATGTTGTTGCCACTGATGGCATTGGTGGTAACGCCTTGCAAATTGAGATACTCCAATGCCACACAGTTGTCGAGGTTGATGTACTTGATGGGGTTGCCGTTGCAAGTGAGGGTGCGCAACTTGGCAAGCGATGGAAGCTTGATGGTGGTAATAGAGTTGTTCGAGCAGTTGAGGGTAACAAGGTTGGTGCATGACTCCAATCCGGTAAGGTCGGTAACTCCCTGTCCCGAGCAGTTTACCATCGTGATATTATCGGCCTCGACAATAGAGATTTCTTCGTCGCCGTCGTCGTCATAGTTGTTTACAAGGTAGGCTTTCAACTTGGTGTCGGGAATGTATAATCCACCATTATTATAATAGGTAGTGGTGGTATTGTCCTTGGTGATGGTTACGCTGGCGAGTTGCTCCTCGTTCTTTACCCACAGCTTAGCAAGGGAGGGGTTGCCTGAGCAGTCGAGAACGGTGAGTGTGGCATTGTTGCTAATGTCGAGCATGGTGAGTGCATTGTTCGAGCAGTTGAGGTTGTAGAGTTTCTTTGCAGGAATAATGTTGAGTGCAGTAAGTGCATTGTTTGAGCAATCGAGCGTGTTCATGACCGAGCAACCTGTCAAGTCGAGCGAGGTGAGTGCGTTGGCTGAACATTTGATAGTGGGCAACTCGGGTTGATTGCCCAAATAGAGTTTGGTGAGTTGGTTGTTGCTACAGTCAAACTCCTGCAAAAGGTTACACTTGGTAACATCGAGAACTTTAAGGTTGTTTTTCGATACATTGAGTGCTGTGAGAGCTGTGTTCTTGGCAAGATTGAGGCTTTCGATGTGGTTCTTTGAGCAGTTGAGCGTTGTGAGCAGTGTCAAGTTGACAACATCTAGTGTAACGAGTTGGTTGTTAAGACATAGCAATTCCTTAAGTTCCTTGTTTTGTACCACATTGAGCGATGCAAGTTTGTTGTTTGAGACGTTAAGAGTTGCGAGTGCTTTCATCTTGCTTACATCGACGGTGGCAAGTTTGTTGTTAGAGAGGTCGAGTGTTGTGATAGAAGAAGGTAGAGTAATCGACTCTAATACATTGGAGGCAGCCGAGAGGGTTGTGAGCTTGGTGTTACTTGCAAGGTTGAGTGAAGCTATCTTATTGTATGAGCAGTCGAGCGATGTGAGATTGATAAAATACTCGATGCCTTCCAATGTTGTGATTTGGGGCATAGTTCCCGACACGTCGAGCGATGTGATATTTGCTGCTTCCTCTGCCGAAATTTCACCGTCGCTGTTGGCATCGAATGAGTCGAGAAGCGCTGCCTTGAAATTTTCATCGGGGATGTATATATTGTCGGTAGTCCAAGGAACCATATTGACATATTCCGAGGCAATCTGATTGTTTCCGTCAGAAATTTGCAAACGAACATTTGCCGATATTTCGCTGCGGAAGAATGCTTCGTCAAGAGTGGCACCCGATATAACAACAGAAAGTATACCCTCTTGAGCAGTTACGCTCTCGATAGTAAGGTTAACAAAGTCGCCTGCAGCACGAGTTATAGTATATACGGCCTTGGCACTAAGGGCACTCTCCCACACTTCGACCAATTCGCTTGCTGTAGTTGCGGGTTGCAGTTCGAAGTCGAGTGTAGCATTTCCGGCTGTGATAGTACCATTGCTGTTGGTGTAATACATGGTAGCATTTCCGTCGGCATACTTGGGTACGTAGCTGATAGATTGTATACGAGCCATGATGGCTGCAACTTGTTCTTGCAGTACGCTCACATCGCCTTGAATGTTGTAGATGGCTACTTTGATGTTCTTTACCTCTTTCTCCAATGTGGTGACGCGCTCATCGAGAGCTGTAATTTTGGAGTTGATCGTGGCAACTTCCGATGCAATATGGTCGCGCAACTCACCATCGAGGGTGGTAATGGCAATCTCAATAGCATTTTTGTATGCTTGTGTAATCTTTTTGGTGGTTTCAACAAGCTCCTCTTGCAGGGCCTTGATGTCGGCCGCATTGGCTGTGATGGCTGCTGCATTCTTGGCAATATTTGTAGCATTTTGGCTTATCTCAACAGCATTTTTTGCAATAGATGTGGCATTGTCAATAATAGCTTGTTTGTTGGTATTTACCTCTTCTTGGAGCTTGCTGATAGACTCTTGATTTTGCTTAATAAGTGTATTGTTGGTAGCAATGAGCGACTTATTTTCGGCAATAAGTTCGGCATTTGCTTCTATATTGGAGTTGTTGTCCAATATGTCTTGTGCGTTTTGACGAATTTTTTCGGCATTAGCATTTATAGCATTAACATTTTGTATGATGTCGTTTGCATTTTTGGCTGCTTGTGCAGAGAGGTTGGCCAGTTCGTTTTCGAGGCTTGTAATAAGTTTGCTGTTCTCATCAACCTTTTTGTTTATCTCTTCTTCGAGCTTGGCAATGTAGTCTTTGATGGAATTATCCGAATCGGAAATTTTGCTTTCCAATGTTGTTTGCAATGCCTCTAATTTTGCGTCCAATTGAGCGATAGTGTAGTAGTTAGAAAGTTGGGTGTTGACCCATGATTTGATAGAAGACTCCAGGTCTTCAATAGCCTTTTTGATGGCTTCGTTGTATGCTTTGGTGATGTCTTCGTTTGCCGATGCAATAGCGCTCTTGTATTCATTGGTAATATTGGTTATGGTTTCAGCCAATGCACTATCAATATCAATGCTCTTAAGTGCTTCTGCCAATTTTTCATCAATGCGACCTTCAAGTTCGGCAAGCATTTGATTGACTGTCTCTGTATCAATATCAATGCCCGCAATAATCTTGGCAAGCTCGTTGTATTGATCGAGTGTTGCAAACGTAGCTTCAGCCCAGTCCTTAGTCGTACTAAGCTCTTGGTTTACATACTCTTTCAAGTCGGAAATTTCTTTTTCAAGTTCTTGGCTCTTTGTTTGCAGATTGTCTATTAATACATTTATCGCTGATATTTCCGATGCAATATCTTGCTTTGTAGCCTCTAATAGTAATATCACTTGCGATATTTCTGTGTCAATTTCATTCTGTAAAGAATTCTGCAACTCGTTGATTTTGTTGTTGGTAGACTTAAGGTCCTCTTCTAAATCAGAAACTCTCTTTTGAAGAGATAGAATATAATCCTTCAGCTCGGCATCTGTGTTTTCCAACTGGGGTAGTGTGGCGTTGATTGCCACAATCTGTTGTTGGATGGTTGCAATTTGTGTGTTTTTGATTTCTTCTACCGATTGTTCGAGATTGTCAAGACGATCGTTGATCTCGGTACATCCTGCCAGCATTAGCAATGTAGCAAGGATAAAAAGTTGAAATTTTCTCATAATTGTAAGTTATTTAGTGTTAGTAATTTCTAATTAACTTACCGTATCAACTCCTATGCGGTGAATGTGTGTATATAAAAAGAAAGTGTGGAGCCGATTCTCGTTTATCTATGTGACGGTTGTGGAAAGACCTTAGCAGTAATAAACGATGCAATACCCCACACTTGGATAGTATGAGGTATATGCACTGAACGTACATAGTTGCCACACAACTATACAAGCAATGAGTGCCATTCGTCGTCCTACTGCTTCGAAAACTTCCACATTTTCACATAAGGACAAAAGCGAAAAACACTTTCATTAATAAAATGTACACCTTAATCCCTCTGGATTAAGATGCACAAATATAATGATTTTTTTTCACAAATAACGAATAGCACTCTATTTTTTAGGGGGTATTGCTCCTATAAAATAGCAGCCATAGAGCAACAATTCCATTCATTGCGAGCCATTACATTAGTAATTTATATAGGACCACATTGTGCTGTGATAATAAAATTTTACACTTTACACAATTTTATCGCTTTTTTGCAGTTATAATAAATGGTAAATATTCCGATAATGTACCGTTTGTTACGACATATCATCCTTATTGCAGCTTGTGTATTGCCACTATTGGCATCTGCGCAAGCCGATATACAGTTGTCGCAATATTGGGCTGTTCCCTCATACTACAATGCAGGAGCTGCCGGACAAGGCGATAAACTGCATTTTATGGTGGGAACTCGTCAGCAATGGATAGGTATAGAAGGTGCGCCATCATCATTCTGGGGGCGTGCCGATATGCCGTTCCGTTTTCTGGGAGGACATCACGGAGTAGGTATTACCTTCAGTAGTACCCAAGAGGGCTTGTTTTCCAATATGATATTTGGCGCACAATATGCCTACAAATATAAAATAAAGAACAGCTTTCTTTGTTTTGGAGTACAGCTAGGTATGGTCGACCAGAAATTTGACGGTACAAAAGTAGATATTCCTACAAGCGACCACCACACACCTCCCGGCGAGGATGAAGACATACCTACTACCCAAGTGTCGGGTATGGCCTTTGATGCAGCTTTTGGTGTGTACTACGTACATAAATACTTCAGTGTAGGCTTGTCGGCCACACATCTCACCGAGCCAACTATCCGTTATGAAGATAGCGGTGGCACGGGTAATGAAAATGGATTTGAATTTTTTGTACCCCGACAATTTTATTTTATGGCTTCGGGCAATATACCGTTAAAAAATCCGTTATATGAAGTACAGCCCTCAATGTTGGTATCGACCGACCTCAATGTTTTTACAGCTGAGGCAACCGTAAGACTGCGTTACAATAAGTTTCTATGGGGTGGCTTGGGCTACCGTTGGAACGATGCAGTGTCAATAATGTTGGGCGCTGAGTTTAAGGGATTTATCGTCGGGTATTCGTATGATTTGCCGGTTTCGGCAGTGCTTAAGGCCAGCAGTGGTAGCCACGAAGTGTTTGTGGGATATAGTATGAAACTCGATTTGTCAGACAAGAATAAAACAAAACATAAAAGTATTCGCATACTGTAAATTATGAAAAAAAGTTTGTTGTTTTTAATAGTTGCTGCTACACTTGTTGTTGCTTGTGCTCCCGGAACGCAAAACTCGGGCGAGGTGACAGGTGTAAGCGGTATTTCGTGGGCCGAACCTGCACCCTATGGTATGGTGTTGGTGAGCCGAGGTGCTTACAAAATGGGTCCTGCCCAGAATGACAGCCTATGGGGTGTTGCTGCCGATGCTCACGGTATCTCGGTAGATGCTTTCTATATGGATGAGACAGAGATTACCAACTCAAAGTACAAGCAATTTGTATTCTGGGTGCGTGACTCTATCATTCGCGAACGCCTTGCCGATCCTGCTTACGGTGGTAATGAAGTATTTAAAATCGAGGAGGATGAAGAGGGTAATCCTATCAAACCCTACCTCAACTGGAACAAAGCTATACCTTGGCGCAATCCCAATGAGGATGAGGCTCGTGCCATTGAGAGCGTATATCGCATCAACCCCATTACCGGACAGAAAGAACTGGATGTAACCCAGCTCAATTATCGATATGAGGTATATGATTATACCGAGGCCTCAAAGCGTCGCAACCGTCTCAATCCCGAGTTGCGCAATCTCAATACCGATATACCTGTCGACTATGATGAGATAATTATGATCTCAAAAGATACTGCCTTTATCGATGAGGAGGGCAAGATACATCGCGAAACCATCACTCGCCAATTGTCGAGCGAATACGATTTCTTGAACACTTATATTGTCAACATCTATCCCGATACCACTGTGTGGATCAATGACTTTGACAATGCCTATAATGAGCCTTATGTGCGTATGTATTTTGCTCACGCCGGCTATAACGACTATCCCGTTGTAGGTGTTTCTTGGGATCAGGCCAATGCCTTCTGTGCTTGGCGTACACAATATTATAAAGCCTCTTTAGGTAATAACCCCGTAATTGTAGAGCCGTTCCGTCTGCCCACCGAGGCCGAGTGGGAGTTTGCTGCTCGTATGGGTGACAGTAGTAATATGTATCCGTGGCAAGGTGTCGAGTCGGTCGATGACCGAGGTTGTTTCTATGCCAACTTCAAGCCCGGTGATGGTGACTATGTACGTGACGGACACCTTATTACCGCGCGTGTAGGCACCTATACACCCAACGACTTCGGTCTGTATGATATGGCCGGTAATGTGTCGGAATGGACATCTACCTCATACAACGAGGCGTTGAGCCGTATCACCAGTGATATGAATCCCGAGTATCGCTACAACGCAGCCGATGACGACCCATATAGAATGAAACGCAAGATAGTGCGTGGCGGTTCGTGGAAAGATGTATCGCACTATGTACGTGCCGATTTGCGTATGTGGGAGTATCAAAACGAGCAACGCTCATATATAGGATTCCGTTGTGTGCGCACACAAGTAGGATTTGCTCGCGGTCGCAGTAAATAATGAGTAAAATTGATGAACAATAGATATTGACCTGATTATGGGAAAGTATAAAAAATATAAAAGCAAAATAGGCGCATTCTTGTCGAGTGAGAAAGGCCAACGCTTCTTTAACTTTGCATACAGTATAGGTGCTGCAGTCGTTATCTGGGGTGCTTTGTTCAAAATCCTTCACTTGCCCGGCGGTAACTTCTTGTTGTCGCTAGGTATGGGTACCGAGGTTATAATGTTTATATTATCAGCGTTCGACAATCCCGGTAAGTCATATCATTGGGAAGATGTATTCCCGGTGCTTGCATCACGCAACGAAGAAGATCGTCCCCAATTTGGCGGTGGCGGTGGTGGTATCGTTGGTGGCAACGGTGGCACTGTAATCATCAATGGAGGTATGAATGGTAGTGCCGAGGGTGCCAATGTATCGGGCGATGCTGCCGGTGTAGCTCCTATGGGTGGCGTGTCGGGAGTAGTAGGTGTTGCTCCTGTTTCGGTAGGCGATGCTCGTCGTGCCGTAGGTATTCCCGAGGGTATAGACCTGAGTGAGGAAGACTCAAAGAGCCTCAGCGACAGTATACAAAAGATGGCTGCTGCAGCCGATCAGTTGTCTCGTATGGCCGAGCTTACCGATGCTACTCAACAATATCTCTCGCAATTGGCTGCTATATCTACTCAAATGGATCAATTGCGTGCCGCTACCGAGTCGCTTACACAAGTTTCCAATACATTACTCTCATCATATCAGGCTATTACATCCAACTCCGATGGCTTGAGTGAGCAATCTACCGGATATGTAGAGCAAATGGAGAGTCTCAATCGCAATATCAATGGATTGAATACTATCTATGAAATACAGTTGAAGAGTGTAAGTTCGCAACTCGATAACATAGACCGCGTAAATGCCGGTATCAAGAACATAAGCCGTATGTATGAGAATGCTATGGGCGATAGCGACCGTTATTGTCGTGAAACCGAAAAGATGGCTCAATATATGCAACAACTCAATTCGGTATATGAGAAGATGATTACCGCAATGACTATCAATATGTATCATCCTATGGGTGCGCCTGCTGCACAAGCAGCTCCTGTTGCGCCTGTGGCCGATACCAATACCGAGAATAACAATACTGCTAAAACCGAAGAAAACGCTTAATACCTATGGCAGGAAATAGCACAAAACTCACTCCGCGTCAGAAGATGATAAACCTTATGTATATCGTCTTGACAGCTATGTTGGCATTGAACGTGTCGAGCGACGTGCTCAACGGTTTTCGCCAAGTAGAAGAAGGTTTGGGTAGAACTACGTCGACTGCTGCAGTGCGCAATGAGGCGTTGTATGAGCAGTTGGCCGAATTTAATGAGCAAAATCCCGAGAAGGGTGGTGTGTGGTATAATGAGTCGCTCGCCTTGCGTGAACGTACCACACAGCTATACAACTATATGGACTCTCTCAAGGTCCTCATCGTGAAAAAGGCCGATGGTAAAGATGGTGATGTCAACAACATCGAGAGTCAGGACGATCTTGAGGCTGCATCCTATGTGATGTTGTCGCCGGCTATGCGCCACGGAGGTCGCTTGCGTGAGTCTATCGAGAGCTATCGAGAGTATGTAAGCAGCCTGATGCCCGATACAGTGAAACGTCAGGCCGTAGAAGAGTGCCTTTCTACTAAAATAAACTCTCGTGCCGAGCAAATCAATCCTATTGCGTGGGAAACAACTCTCTTTGAGAATATGCCGGTAATTGCAGCAGTTACTATTCTTACCAAGATGCAGAGTGATGTGCTGTATGTCGAGAATTTGGCACTCAATACGCTTATTACCAATATCGATGCATCGGATGTGCGTGTAAATAAGCTCGATGCCTTTGTAATTCCTGTTTCGCGCAACGTGATGCGTGGCAGTAAGTATTCGGCCAACATTGTATTGACGGCTATCGATACAACACAAGTTCCCAATATCTACATCAATGGTAAGCAACTCCCTGCCGAGAACAAGGGATTGTATGAGGTAGTTTGTGGCTCGACCGGATTGTTTAGCTTCGACGGATACTTGGAAGTGCCCAGAGGTGATGGAACTATGACTCGTCACGAGTTCTCTTCCAGCTACACGGTTATCGAACCTACGGCAACAGTCTCGGCTACTATGATGAATGTGATGTATGCCGGTATTTCCAATCCTGTCAGTATCTCGGTTCCCGGTATTCCTACCTCGGCAGTGCAAGCTACAATGACCAACGGTACACTCACTCGTAGTGGTGATGTGTGGGATGCGCGTCCTGCCAATGTCGACGAAGATGCAGTCATAACAGTTACGGCTACTGTTGATGGTCGTACACAGACTGTGGCAACTACAACATTCCGTGTGCGTCGCTTGCCCGACCCGACACCCTATATTCCTTACAAAGATGCCAATGGTTCTACTATACGATACAAAGGCGGAAAACCCATTGCCAAAGGCAGCTTGCGTGGCGTAACCACATTGGGTGCTGCTATTGATGACGGATTGTTGGATGTGGAATTTAGTGTCACAAGCTTTGAGATTGTTACTTTCGACCAAATGGGCAACGCCTTGCTCGAAAAGTCGGAGGGTGCCTCGTTCTCAAAACGCCAGACCGATGCTATCTCGCGTCTCAATCGTGGTAAGCGATTCTACATATCTAACATCAAGGCAATAGGACCTGATGGTATATCGCGTAACTTGTCTCCCATAGAAGTGATTGTAAACTGATAATATAAAGATAAACGCATAAAAACATATATTATGAAATTGTTCCGTGCTTTCATAGCAACTGTTGCAGTGGCAATGCTCTCGGCAACTACGGTAGATGCTCAAGTTGTGCGTCGTGCCGATCGTGATGCACAAGCTCGTGAAGCTGCCGGTGATAACAATTTATCGGTAAGAGCGCAAGGATTGTATGCTCCCAACTCATCGGCCGAGCAAGATATTTCGTGGATGAGAGTGATATATCGTCAACTCGATCTCACCAAAGATGCCAACTTGCCTCTCTATTACCCCGAAGATCCTACCGAAGACCTTCAAAACCTCTTCCGTATTGTACTCAAATTATTGGCCGATAATAAAGTGACAGCCTACGAATATTTGGATGGTCGCGAGGTGTTTACCGAAAACTATAAAGTGAATGTGCGCGAAATGCTTGATCGCTTTACCATTTTCTATACCGAGCGCGAAGGCAGTACCGAGGAAAATCCTCTTTTTGATATAGACGAGGGTGATGTACCTTGCTATGAAATATTGTCATACTATATCATTGAGAAGTGGGCATTCAATCGTGGTACATCGCGTTTCAATGTCTCTATCGATGCCATTTGTCCTGTTTTGCATCGTAGTGGTGACTTTGGTGGCGAGGCGTTGCGTTACCCTATGTTCTGGCTCAAATATGATGATATTCGTCCCTATTTGGCACAACAATACATCATTACCGGTGATGCCAATCAAGTGTTGCAATATAACTATGACGACTACTTCAAGATGAGAATGTATGATGGTGACATATACAAGACTCGCAATTTGCGTAACGAGTCGTTGATGCAACAGTTCCCCACCGACTCGCTGTTGCGTCTGGCTCAAGATAGTATCGAGAATACATTGCAATCTTTTGGCAATCAAATATGGGTGCTTACACCCGAAGAAAGAGCTGCTCTTGAAGCTGCCGGTATTGCAACCGAGGATGATGCCGATGGCGTTGTTGTTACGACCACTCCTGCGGCAACAACCGAAGAGGGTAGTACAACCACCCGTTCGTCGCGTGGTGGCAAAAAGACCAAAACCAAGAAAACCAAGAGCGATCGTCCTGCTAGTTCAAGCTCGGGTAGCGCCCCGGTTCGTTCGGTAAGGCGTACCAAGTAAAAGAATAAAAGAGGTAATACCTCTCTGTAATGCGTTTAAATAAGAAAAAGCGGCTGCATCGGAATTTCCGGTGCAGTCGCTTGACTTTTGTATTAATGTGTCAAGAAGTGGTACATTCAAGATTTAAGATAAATGGGTGAGAAAGCTATGTATAGCTACCTGCCGATATAACGTTTGTGTGGTATATGATATACTGCGAGATTGCGTGGGTGTGTTTATTATTGGTGTATCCTATCTTCCGATTTTATGTAACAGAGATGCTCGGAGTATCAAAAGATAAAGTTGAACTTATTTTTATTAATAAATTATTGTTTATTTTGATTATTTTTAGTATATTTGTAGTTGGAGAGTTATTACTTGTTTTTTTGATTGATTGATTTGTGTTGATAGGGGTAGTCCTATTTTGTATATCATAATGGAATGAGGCGTTCTTGTATAGCCCGGGAAAAGGCTCGGAGTACACTCCACATAGGAGTATAGAATCATCTCGTACCACCTTAAAGAAATATTATTATGAATAAAAGTTTTTTCTCGTTGGGTGTAAAAAATGTATTGATATTTTTTGCCTTACAAATTCTTCCGTTGGTTATAGTTGCGCAGGAACCCAATGTGTGGCTTTATAGCGGAGGTTCAGTTACGTACGAAATAGATGCCGATAGTATAGCTGTTGAAGAGTCGGACGTGCCAGTTTTCCCGGGCACGAAAGGTCTGATATGTCTCGACCGCTATATCAATGACATCACTACAACCGATACCGAGCAGGTACTGTATATCGATGGCAAGGAGGTAGAACTCATAGACCCCGAAACTGGTAATAAACATCGTTTCCTTAATGCAGCTGTCAATGACAATGGCGACCTCTTTATTCTTTCTAATTATTACGATGGTGATGATTGGTCGATAAGGGACTATTGCTTGTGGAAAAATGGTGAGATATGGTGGAAAGAAACAATGACCAATTATGCCGGATTTTATAATGACATAATTTTTGACGGAGATAATGTTTATACTCGATGTTTTAAGTATGAAAATATTTATAATAATGAACGTAATTATTATTATAAAAGAAATGATGAAAATATGGTTTTTTATCATTCCGAAGTAAATGAGGGTGGTGGAGTAGTAAAATTTACTGTATATAATGATGTCGTTTATTATTACTTGTCGCGGAGAGCCAATTGGAATGGAAGTGGTTATCACTCCCTAAACTCTTGGAGTAGTTGGATAATGTGGCATTATATATATGATGATATAAAAGGAGGTAGGTGGATTACCACTCCTGATTTCAGTTATGATTCATCTTTTGGTACGGCTACCATTCATAAAGGACAATTTTATATAGTTGCATCAAAGCGTACATCGGTAGAAAAAGATGAAGATGGCTGGTATTATTGGTACAATATTATTCTTGAAGATAATAATGAGACTATTTATGAGCAGTATGCCCCGAGTCGGATATACTTCGACAAAGAAGATAATATGTGGGTAGAAGGTGGGCTTATAGATGAAAATGAAGATGGTATCGACGACTACTATGGTCTTGAAACCAAGGGCGTTCACTTCTGGAAGA
>CALATP010000038.1 GCA_937891845.1 uncultured Porphyromonadaceae bacterium
CTCTCGTATCATTGATCGGTTTGACTCTCGATTTCTAATCATAAACTACGCAAAAAAGAATAAGTTATGAAACTTAATATCAAAAATATTATAATGGGTGGTGCGATAGCGTTGACTCTCGGACTCACCTCTTGCGTGGACGACTTGAACGTAACTCCTATCAACCCTCAGGTTTCTCAAGAGTTTGACCAACAAGCCGTTTTCACTAAGATTTATGCTTCTTTGGGTATGACCGGTATGACAGGTCCTGCCGGAGGTGGTGACCTTGATGCAATGGGTATCGACGAAGGTCAATCGGGTTTCTACCGTACTTTGTGGTACTTGAACAACCTCCCCGCCGATGAGGCTCTCTGCTGCTGGTTTAGCGACCAAGGTGTAACTGAAGCCAACTATACAGGCTGGACTAATACCGACGTATTCGTTCAAGGTCTTTACTATCGTCTTTTCTTCGGTGTTACTCTCTGTAACCACTTCCTCGATATGACAGCCGAAGCTACTGACGAAGAGACTATGTTGCAACGTGCTGAGGCTCGTTTTGTACGCGCTCTCAACTACTACTACTTGATGGATATGTATGCCAACGTACCCCTCTTGACTACAGTTGCCAACGAGCCTCCCAAACAAAACACTCGTGTTGAGATTTTCAACTTCCTTGAAAGCGAATTGCTCGAAATCAGCACTCAAATGAGCGAGCCTCGTGCTGCTCTCTTTGGCCGTGCCGACCGCGCTGCTGCTTGGACTCTCCTCGCTCGTCTCTACTTGAACGCTGAGGTTTACACAGGCACTGCTCGTTGGAGCGACGCTGCAACTTACGCCGAGAAAGTTATCAACTCATCTTACGCTTTGTGTGACAACTACCAAGAGTTGTTTATGGCCGACAACGACCGTAACGCCAACGCTATGCAAGAAATCGTATTCCCCATCCGTCAAGATGGTAATATGACTCAAACATACTCTGGTTCTTACTTCCTCGTTGCTGCTACACACACTGCCGGTATGCCCGAGTGGGGTACTATCGATAGCTGGGGTGGTATTCGCGCTCGTAAATCACTTGTTGAGAAATTCACAGGTAACGACGACCGTGCTTTGTTCTACCAAACATCACCCGATCCCACTATCACCGATCCCAATGCATTTACTAGCGGATGGGGCGTAACAAAATGGACAAACCTCAACTCTGACGGTTCTATTCCTACAACCGACGTACAAGGTAAAGTACCCGATACTGACATTCCTTTCTTGCGTGTTGCCGAGGCTTACCTCACATACGCAGAGGCTATGTTCCGCGATGGTAACGAAGGTGCTGCTCTCGAGAAGATTAACGCTATTCGTAGCCGTGCCAACGCTCAAACATTCAGCAACCTTTCACTCGATGTTCTTCGTGATGAGTGGAGCCGCGAGTTCTACTTCGAAGGCCGTCGTCGTACCGACCTCGTTCGCTTCAACAGCTTCGGTGGTAACACCGATTACACTTGGGACTGGAAAGCCGGTGTTGCTAACGGTACACGTATCGACGAAAAATACAACATCCTTCCCATACCCGTATCGGATATGAATGCCAACCCCAACTTGGTTCAAAACGCTGGTTATTAATAGACCTACTTAAAAACTAATATAATATGAAAAAGTTTAATTATATTATTGCAGGCCTCTTGGGTATGGCATTGATGACAGGTTGCCAAGAAGACCCCCAAACATTTATCAATGAGGACGCTGTAAACGGTACACTCACATTTGAGGTGAATACCCCCGCGTATGCCGACTATACATACGTATTGAGCGAGGCCAACGGCACCGCTACAATGGAAACACTTTACGTGCGCAATCAACCCGACTACGGTTTCACTGCTGCTACAAAATACTATACTCAAGTGAGCTTCGGCGAGACTTTTGAGGAAGCTACTTTTGTAGAACTTGAAACTGTGGGTTCAGCACAAAAAGTACTCATCAACACCAAAGAGATGAACAAAGCTATCACTTTGCTCCAAGGTGACAATGTAAACGAGAACCCCGGTGTTATGGATGTTTATGTACGCTTGCGCGCTCACCTTTCTGACGCTACAGCTACTGTAACTTCTACCGATCCTATCGTTAAAGACTGCTATTCAAATGTACTCAAACTGAGCATCCAACCCTACTATATGTTGTTGGTTGACGCTCTTCCCGCACCCTACTGGTTGGTTGGTGACTTCAACGGTTGGTCTAACGACGCTGCCGGTGCTGCAGCAGGCCTTGTTCCTATGAGCTTGGTTGACGGCTATAGCTACAACACAGTTACCGGTGCCGGTACATTTACTTTCACAGGCTACTTCGAGGCCGGTTTGGGTTACAAACTCGTCCTCAACCCCGGTAGCTGGGACATCCAAGTTGGTTACGACGGTGCCAACCTCGTATTCAACGATGGTGGTTCGGGTAACATCACTGTTGCCGAAAGCGGATACTACACTCTTACTGCCAACTCGGAGAAATACGAAGGTACTTTCGAAAAGGCCGACGTAACTCCTGCCGAGCACGCTACTATGGAGTTTGTAGGTTCATTCGACGATTGGGGTGGTGCTCCTATTATGATGTCACCGATGAATATGAAACACCTCTGGTATGCCGAGATGACATTCGATGCCGACTGCGAAGGTAAGTTCCGAAACGACTCTTCTTGGAGCGCCAACTGGGGTGGCGATTCATTCCCCTATTCTACAGTTAAGTCTGGCAGCAACATCCAAATTAAAGCCGGTTCTTACCTCGTAGTATTCAACGATCTCGATGGTAACTATTATTTCTTCGCTAAATAATTGACCGAGAAAATATCACGAAATGAGCGGGGCAACCGCCCCACTCATTTCTCACAACAAAACAACCTTATAATATCGAAGACAAAATGAAAAAAATATCGATTTTCAGCACATTGTTGGCAGGTGTGGTAGCTTTCTCGGCTTGTACACCCGAAATCGAACCTGCATTGCCTCCCGTAAGCTACGATCCCGTTGACGCAGCTACTGTAGCAATCAGCATCGAAGCCAAAGAGTATGCTCAAGCTATCGACTTGAATACATACGCGGCCGACTCAATCGAAGCTTTCACTATCGATTTGAGCGCAACTCCCGAGTTGAGTGAAGGTACTACTATTGAGTACACTGTAAATATGGCAACAACAGAAGATATGGCCGGTGCTATCGCCGTTCCTGCTACTGTTGAAGGCAACGTAGCTAAAATTGCTGTTGCCGACCTCAACACCAAAATTCAAACTCTCTTCGGCAAACGTCCTCAACCCGACACATTCTACACTCGCTTGAATGCTATGGTAAAGGCTGCCGAAGGTCGCAATTTCAACCTCATTTCTAACGTTATCACTGCTACTGCAACTCCCGTTGCTACTCCTATCGAGAGTGCATACTACCTCATCGGTGATGTTCCCGGATGGGATTTCGCTGCTGCTGCAACTATGCCTTTCAGCCACAGTGGTAAAGACGTCTACGAAGATCCTAACTTCACAATTACTGTTTCTGTAGAAGGTGCTACCAACTGGAAAGTTGCTCCTCAATCGGCTATCGACAATGGCTCTTGGGACACTGTACTTGGTAATACTGAGGCCGACCAAAACCCCGCCCTCTCAGGTAACCTCGCTGATAACGCATCGGCTGTAGGTTGTATGCAATTCCCCGAAGCAGGTAACTACAAGGTAACTCTCAATATGGAGGCTTACACTTACACTGTTGAAATAGTTCCCGATGTGATTACTTACTACGTAGTAGGTGACTTCAGCGGTTGGAGTCAAACCGACGGTCAACGTCTTTACAGTGTTGCCGGTGCTCCCGCACAAGGTTGGATTGTATTGAACGGTGCCGGTGCCAATGGTTGGAAGATTTCTACTCAAGAGAACTGGGATGGTACTAACTACGGTGCCGGCGAAGAGGCAGCTGCAGAAGCAACTTCAATGCTCCTCTCTACCGACGGTGGCGCAGGTAACATCACTCAATACAGCGCATTCAGCTACGAAGTTCTCTTCGACGCTACTAACCTCAACCTCACAATCCTCAACACAGTAAATACTTGGGGTCTTGTAGGTAGCTTCAACGGTTGGTCTGCTCCTGATGTTCCTATGACACTCTCTACTGAGGCAGGTGCCGACTACTTGGTAGCAACTGTAACTTTGGAAGCCGGTGCTGAGTTCAAGATTCGTGCCAACGAAGACTGGGCTATCGACTTCGGTGGTGCAGAGGCTGGCGATGGTACTCTCTCTCGCGGCGGTGCTAACCTCAAAGTTGAAGAAGCTGGCGATTATGAAGTACGTTTCTACTTCTGCGCTCAAACTCCTTATTATACAGTAACCAAACTCTAATTACTAGTATTATAAGACAATAAAAACAAGGATGGCATACCCTTCAATGAGTATGCCTCCTTGTCATTTTAAATACAAATCAAATCACAAAGAAAATGCAAAAGCGACTTTTACTTTTTATTGCGTGTACGATTGCAGCTCTCACTGCTTGGGCACAGACAGGTACTGTAACAACAACACCGTCTCCCCTCAATGCCGACCAAGAGGGTACAATCAAATTTGTTGATTCAAACAAAATCTTCAGTGCCACTGACGAACTCTACGTACACATTGGCGTGCTAGACGCTACCGATACTTGGCACAACACCCCCAATGGATGGTGCGATAACAACGAAAAGTACAAAATGACTAAACAAAGTGATGGTTCGTGGACTATCACACTCGGCCCCACTGTACGCGAATACTTTGGAGCTGAAATAGAAATAAACAAAATAGGACTTGTGGTGCGTAACACCGATGGTTCTAAACAAACTCGTCCCGACATCTATTTAGAATGTCAAGATGCAGCGCTTTACACCGAAATTCAAGGTCTACCTGCTTCGGGTATTGTTAAAGAGGGCGAACAACTCACTATCACAGCTGCCGCAACCAAAAAATCGGACATTACACTGACAATTACAGGTCCTAACGGCACTGACACATATACATCAACAGGTGCTACTGCACACAAACAAGTTTACACTTTTGCTACAAAAGGCGACTATACTATCACCTCAAAAGCTGTAGCCGGCAACGAATCACACGAGGCAACTGCCAAAGTAACAGTAAGAGGCGCTGTTGTTGAAAAAGTTCGCCCCGAAGGCACTATTGAGGGTATCAATATAATTGACGAAAACACCGTTACATTTGTTCTCTTCGACTGCGATAAAAACGGTCAATACAGCGACTGTGTATTCTGGGTAGGTGACAACACCGATTGGGAACTCAGCAGCGAATATCTTATGTATCGCGACAATACCAACAAATGCTGGTGGATAACAATCAACGGTCTTGAACCCGACAAAGAATATGCATTCCAATATCACGTAGTACCCCGAAACGGTGATGCTATACGTTTTGCCGATCCCTACTCTACCAAGATACTCGATCCTTGGAACGACAAATGGATAGACGAAAGCATTTATCCCAACCTTCGCGAATTCCCCGCAAAAGCGTGGGAACAACCTGCAACAGCTTTCACTACAACCGGTTCTGATTATCAATGGGAAGTAACAGACTTCACCGTAAAAAATCGCGATAATCTTGTTATTTATGAGTTGCTCCTCCGTGACTTTACCAATGAAAAATCATTGAAAGCTGCTATGGAGAAACTCCCCTACTTGCAGAGTCTAGGTGTAAATGCTATCGAGTTGATGCCCGTTCAAGAGTTTGACGGCAACCTCAGCTGGGGTTACAACCCTTGCTACTTCTTTGCACTTGATAAAGCCTACGGTACTGATAACGACTATCGCAAGTTTATCGACGAATGTCACAAACTAGGCATAGCAGTATTCTTCGACGTAGTTTACAACCACGCTACCGGTAACTTCCCTTATTGTAAGTTGTGGTGGGATAGCTCTAATAACAAGACTGCATCAAACAACCCCTGGTTCAACGTTGATGCACCTCACCCCTTCAGCGTATTCCACGACTTCAACCACGAGGTTCCCGAGGTTCAAGAGTATATCATACGTAGCTTGCAATACCTCCTCACAGAGTACAAGATTGATGGTTTCCGCTTCGACTTGACCAAAGGTTTCACCAACCGTCAATGCAACGAAAGCAGTGCCAGCAACTATGACCAATCTCGTATCAACATCCTCAAAACATACAATGCAGCCATCAAAGAGGTACGTCCCGATGCGTGCGTAATTCTTGAGCACCTTTGCGCTGAAAATGAGGAACGTGTATTGGCTCAAGACGGAATGATGTGCTGGCGTAATATGAACTATGCATACTGCCAATCGGCTATGGGTTATCAATCAGGTAGCGGTGTAGCAGCTGTTTATGCCAACGGTTCTAATATGCCATACAATGGTCTTGTAGGCTATATGGAAAGCCACGATGAGGAGCGTACAAACTACAAAGCTACTCAATGGGGTTATATGACAGTGAAAACCGACGAGACTGTACGTATGAACCAAGCTATTGCCAACGTTGCTCAATTCCTTACCATCCCCGGACCCAAAATGATATGGCAATTTGGCGAACTCGGCTACGACTACAGCATCGAATATAACGACCGTACCGGCGAAAAACCTGTTGTATGGCAATACTGGGAAGAGCCCGAGCGCAACCGTCTACGTGCTGCTTATGCCAAGATTAATACCTTGCGCAACTATCACGCCGAATTGTTTGCCTCAGACGCAACTTTCACATACAAGCTTAACGAAAGTGATTGGACCAACGGTCGTTTCGTAACACTCACAAGTGCCGATGGAAACAAGAGTGTCGTTGTTGCTATCAACCTTACACACAACGATGGCAACTACACTCTCACATTCCCCAAGACCGGAACTTGGACCAACCTACTCACCGATGAGACTATCGAGGTAAGTAATACAACATATAGCCACTCAGTACCTGCACACAGTTGCGTTATTTATACCAACTTTGAAGTTACAGGTGTTGAAGATGCCGTTGTAGACCATATCGAGTACTCTGTATATCCCAATCCCGCCAGCGACTTTATCTATACCAATGCTCAAGGCGAAATTTCTATATACAATGTAGCCGGTAGCTTGATAAAACAAGCCAGCGGCAACTGTGTTGATATCAGAGAATTGCCCGCAGGTATGTATATTCTCAACATCACAAATGGTCAAAACAGCCAAAGCACTAAGTTTATTAAGAAATAACAGATAAATATCTGTCTATCGTATGAGGGTCTGTATCAGTTACGATACAGACCCTCATTTTTTCAACAACAACATTACACCAAAACGCCACACGCTACATACCTCACAGCAATATATAAACAGCACTCATAGATAGCACCAAAAATACGCAAATCGCATCAAAAACAATCAACAGAGAAATGAAAATAAAAATTTTGCTAAAAAAACTTGCATAATAAATCATTTTATATTTACCTTTACATTATTGTATAGAAACATCAGAATTAGAAACAGCACAATTAAGGAAACAATGGAAAGCACACTATTCTCTAGACTCGACCAATTTATCAAGTATCGTGGTTTAAATGACAACAAAGTAACAGTACAAGCACAGATAGCTGTTGGCACTCTAGGCAAACAGCGACGCACCGGAAAGGGTCTTTCATACGACAGTTTAGTAAAGATACTGCGCGCCTTTCCCGAATTAAGCCCTTCGTGGCTCATATTGGGCGAAGGAGAGATGATTAATCACAACCAACAAACCGAACGCAACATAAACAACTTGACTGAGATACTCAAAAAACAAGAACAAGAATTAAATAAGCAACAAAATAAAATAGAATTGCTCATCAGTCAACTGGATTATATGCGCACCCAACTTGCCATAAACATAGACCTGAGCAAAAAAATAATGGAACAACTCAACAATAATAAATAAGTATACAAAAAACATTCAGTAGCAGAATAATCCTCAAATAATAAAAATACAGCGCCTCAGCAAAGTCTGACATCGCTCATAACGCAACAAAGGAGAACATCTCACGATATTCTCCTTTGTGTATACTAGGGGGGAAGCAGTTTCCTGCTCTCTCCTAAGGTTGCGAATTTTCGCAACCCGGTGAGCCATTCGGCTCTTTAACGCCATCTCTCAATGGCTCCTCATACTAACCTCAATCTTTATTCACCTACTCTATTAAAAACCTTACAAACAATCAATTTTACTAATTCTACAATCTAACCTTAAAAACCTATATTTAACCTATTCAGTGTGATGATAAAACCAATCTTTACCTTAATCCTATTGTATGAGGTCCACATCTCTTTGTGGAGGTTGAATAACGACTCAATCGTTAATCACACTGCAAAGGTAATGGTGTAATAGAAACAGTACAACACATAGAGTAATTTTTCTTTATTTCTACTGCGCAAACGATTGCGTTTCACAACTACTGTAAAAATATTTACATCACAAAAGCCTACTATACAGCACCTTTAGAGCCTATTTTAGTGTTTAGTCTACATCTGTCACACCGATTTAATCCAATTATCTAGGTGTTAACATATTTTTTTTGTACTTTTGTACCAAACGTATTTATTTTTGAGATATGAATATATTAGAACTAAGTGAACAAGAAATAATCCGCCGAAATAGTATGGAAGAGTTGCGTCGAATGGGCATTGAACCCTATCCCGCAGCAGAATATCCGGTGGATGCGTATACTACAGAAATCAAGGAAACATTTAACGATGAAGATGCTCCCCGCCAAGTATCAGTTGCCGGTCGTATTATGAGCCGTCGCATTATGGGTAAAGCCTCTTTTATGGAACTTAAAGACTCTCAAGGTCGCATACAAGTATATATCTCACGCGATGACTTATGCCCCGGAGAAGACAAAGAATTGTACAATACCGTATTCAAGAAACTATTGGATATAGGCGATTTTGTAGGTATCAAAGGCTTTGTATTCCGCACACAAATGGGCGAAATAACCATCCACGCACAAGAACTCACCGTACTTTCCAAGTCATTACGCCCACTACCCATCGTCAAGATGAAAGATGGAGTCGTTTATGATGCATTCAACGACCCCGAGTTGCGCTACCGCCAACGCTACGTTGACTTGGTTGTAAACGAAGGCGTTAAAGACATCTTCTTGAAACGCGCTATCGTGTTTAACACAATGCGCGATTTTATGAACTCTCACGGCTATATCGAAGTTGACACTCCGGTACTTCAAGCCATCCCCGGTGGCGCATCGGCTCGTCCATTCATCACACACCACAATGCATTGGATATTCCCTTGTATCTCCGTATTGCCAACGAATTGTACCTCAAGCGTCTCATTGTTGGTGGATTTGAAGGTGTATATGAATTCTCTCGCAATTTCCGCAACGAGGGTATGGACCGCACTCACAACCCCGAGTTTACCTGTATGGAGTTGTACGTGTCGTACAAGGACTACAATTGGCTAATGACATTCACCGAGCAAATGCTCGAAAAGATATGTATTGCCGTTAATGGTACTACCGAAGTAACCATCGGCGATAATCAAGTAAGTTTCAAGGCACCATACAAGCGTGTCACAATGATTGAAGCTATCAAGGAGCACACCGGAGTAGACATCACCGGTATGGACGAGGAACAGCTTCGCGATGTATGCAAGCAACTTGGCATCGAGACAGATGAAACAATGGGTAAGGGCAAACTTATTGATGAGATATTTGGTGAAAAATGTGAGGGCAACTACATACAACCTACATTCATTACCGACTATCCTATCGAAATGTCACCTCTCACCAAACGTCACCGCAAAGACCCCACCCTCACCGAGCGTTTTGAATTGATGGTAAACGGTAAAGAGCTGGCCAATGCCTACTCCGAGTTGAACGACCCCGTAGACCAACGCGAACGCTTTATGGAGCAATTGCGTCTATCGGAGAAGGGCGATGACGAAGCGATGTTTATCGACCAAGATTTCCTTCGCGCACTCGAATATGGTATGCCCCCCACAGGCGGTATAGGTATTGGTATAGACCGTTTGGTAATGTTTATGACTAACCAATCGACCATTCAAGAAGTACTGCTCTTCCCGCAAATGCGCCCCGAAAAGACACAAAAACGCGATAATGAGGCGGCATACACAGCCATAGGTATACCGGCCGAATGGGTAGCTCCCATACAGAAGGCTGGCTACAACACTGTTGCCTCAATGGCCGAGGTAAATCCTCAAAAGCTACACCAAGATATATGCGGTGTAAACAAAAAATACAAACTCAACCTTACAAATCCTACTGTCGATAATGTAACAGAGTGGATAACTCAAATACAAAAATAATAAAGACATTATGCAGTCAACCGGAAGAATAGCCATTATGGGAGGCGGTAGCTGGGCTACCGCACTCGCCAAATTGGTGATGAACAACGAAGAGAGCATACTATGGTATATGCGTCGTGACGACCGTATCGCCGACTTTATCCGTGACGGTCACAACCCTGCATATCTTTCGGATGTTGCTTTCGATCCTAGTCGTATTGAATTTAGTTCCGACCTCAACGAAGTTGTTACAAAAGCCGATACGCTACTTTTTGCAACACCGTCGCCCTACCTGAAATCTCACCTTGAAAAACTCACTGTAAGTCTTAAAGACAAATTTGTCGTGACAGCTATAAAAGGTATCGTTCCCGATGAAAACCTCATTGTCACCGACTACTTCAAGCAAGTATATGGTTGTAACGACGATATGCTGGCTGTGATAGGTGGTCCTTGTCACGCCGAAGAAGTTGCATTGGAACGTCTTTCATACCTCACAGTAGGATGTCAAGATATAGAAAAAGCCCGCATATTTGCCAAGGCCTTATCTTGCAACAAATTACGCACTATCGTTTCGTCCGATGTAGCAGGCATTGAATATTGTGCCGTGCTCAAGAATGTATATGCGATAGCATCGGGTGTATGTCAAGGTTCGCGTTGCGGAGACAACTTCCAAGCAATGCTTGTTTCCAATGCACTTAAAGAGATGTCACACTTTGTACAAGCAGCCTCGCCCGATGTAGTGCGCGATATGAGCGACTCGGTATATCTCGGAGACCTTCTTGTTACCGCCTACTCACGCTTCAGTCGCAACCACAACTTCGGAACGATGATAGGTCGTGGTTACTCTGTCAAGTCGGCTCAAGTAGAAATGGATATGATTGCCGAAGGATACTACGGAACGAAATGTATGCACGAAGTAAACGCCAAATACGAAGTAGCAATGCCCATTTTGGATTGTATGTACGAAATACTCTATCGTCGCACCCCAGTCAAGAAGGCGATTGCCCGTATGGCCGATACATTCTTATAAAGACACCTCAAAAACATAATTCAATAGAGTAAAATGGAAAAAAAGATTAATTTAGTTATCGACAAAGCTCTAGGAGCAGTAAGCCGAGAGGATGTATTTGCCCTCGAAGGCAAAGCTCTCAATGGCATCGAGCAACTACACAACGGTACCGGTTTGGGTAGTGACTTTCTAGGTTGGTTACACCTTCCTACCGAAATTACCGAAGAGCATCTGCAAGATGTGGAGAACGCAGCCCGCAAGTTGCAATCAAAATGTGAGATTGTAGTAGTAATAGGAATCGGAGGCAGCTACCTCGGTGCTAAGGCCGTTATCGAGGCTCTCTCGCACAGCTTCGAGCATCTACGCAACAAGCACGATGCCCCCATCGTACTCTTTGCCGGACAAAATATAGGCGAAGACTACCTATTTGAGTTGCAAGAACTTCTTGCCGACAAACAATTTGGTATCGTGGTAATCTCAAAGTCCGGTACTACTACCGAGCCCGCCATTGCATTCCGCCTGCTCAAAGAGCAACTCGAAAAGCAAGTAGGCAAAGCCGAGGCAGGAGAACGCATCGTAGCAGTTACCGACGCTTCACGCGGTGCGCTACGTAAACTTGCCGATACAGAGGGTTACAAAACATTTGTCATTGCCGACAACGTTGGCGGTCGTTTCTCTGTACTTTCTCCCGTTGGCTTGTTACCCATTGCCATTGCAGGCTATGATATCCGCGCTCTTGTAGCCGGTGCTGTTGAAATGGAAAAGGCTTGTGGTATTGACGTTCCCTTCGAGCAAAATCCCGCTGCCATCTACGCCGCTACCCGTAATGCATTGTACCAAAGTGGTAAAAAAATAGAAATACTAGCCAACTTCAATCCCAAACTACACTTCCTTGCCGAATGGTGGAAACAATTGTATGGTGAAAGCGAAGGTAAAGATAAGCTTGGTATATTCCCTGCATCGGTCGACTTTACAACCGACCTTCACTCAATGGGTCAATGGATACAAGATGGCGAACGCACCATATTTGAGACAGTTCTTTCGGTAGGTGAGATGTGTCACAATGTTATCATTCCTGCTGATAACGACAACCTTGATGGACTAAACTTCCTTGCCGGCAAGCGTGTTGACGAAGTAAACAAAATGGCCGAATTGGGCACACAGATTGCTCACGTTGACGGTGGCGTACCCAACATCAAAATAGAAATACCGGCTCTTACAGAGCGTTATCTCGGACAACTCATCTATTTCTTTGAGATTGGTTGCGGTATAAGCGGTTATATATTGGGTGTTAACCCCTTCAATCAACCCGGTGTTGAAGACTATAAACGCAATATGTTTGCACTCCTCGATAAACCCGGTTATGAGGAAGAGAGTAAAGCCATTCGACAAAGATTGTAAAAGGCACACTTTAGATACAAAAAAAACGCGCACTTGCGCGTTTTTTTTTGTACCATAATGTTTTCTACAACAAGAAACGTAATAGGAAGAAAGCCCCCAATACATACATACCGACAGATACTTTCTTATATTTTCCACTGAAAAGATTAACAAGGATATAACTGAGGAGTCCCATCACAATACCATCGGAAATACTGTACGAAAGAGGCATAAATATTATACAAATAAATGCAGGGATTGCCTCACTGTAATCATTAAAATTGATTTTCACGACAGATGACATCATCATCAATCCCACCAAAATAAGAGCCGGAGCAGTAGCCGACGAAGGAATAGCCAGAAAAAATGGCGCAAAGAAAAGAGACAATAGGAAACACAGACCCGATACAAAGGCTGTAAGACCGGTACGCCCTCCTTCGTTAACACCGGCAGCACTCTCAACAAAAGTTGTGACCGTACTTGTTCCCATCATAGCTCCTACAGTTGTAGCCAATGCATCGACTTCAAAAGCCTGACGCAAGCGAGGTATCTTACCATTTCTCACCATTCCGGCCTTGGTCGCCACTCCGATAAGGGTTCCGATTGTATCAAACAAATCGACAAACAACAACGTAAATACAACAACAAACATATCGGGAGTAAATATCCTATTCCACTCAAATTTGAGAGCAATAGGTTCTATTGAAGGTGGAACACTCATTACACCCGTCATTTGAGTCACTCCCATAGGAATGCCTACAATTGTTGTAACAAGAATACCCCACAACAACGCACCCTGCACATTCTTCACCAATAGGATAGAGGTGAAAATCACGCCTATAATGGCTAACATAGGAGATGGTGCGGACAAAGGACTGAGGCTCACCAACGTAAGGTCATTATTGATAATTATACCACAACTCTGCAAACCTATAAAAGCGATGTACAGGCCTATACCCACACTGATGGCATTCTTAAGAGTATCGGGTATAATATCTACAATTTTCTCTCTCAAATTGGTTACTGTAAGTAAGATAAATATAAGACCTTCTATAAATACGGCTGTGAGAGCAAACTGCCAAGAATAGCCCATAATAGAGCATATCGAATAGGCAAAGAATGCATTCAGCCCCATACCCGGAGCCAAAGCAAAAGGCAACTTGGCATACACACCCATCAATATTGTGGCAAAACCGGCAATAAGAGCTGTTGTAGTAAACAGAGCGCCCTTATCCATACCCGTTTCGCTCAAGATACTGGGATTGACAGCCAATATATAAGCCATTGCAAGAAAGGTTGTAACACCGGCCATAACCTCGGTGCGCACAGTTGTTATCTTCTCATCAAATCCAAAAAGTTTCTTGAGTATTTCCATACGTTTATCTCACTTTCCTATTCTTAAAATTCGCAGAACAAAATTACTCATAATTTTACGATTGTGATAAATATACTCACCTATTTGTTGTATCTTTGTAAATATATTTCTAGACACAAGAAGCTATGGATACATTATACCCCAAACTTATACTTGATGCCCTTGCACAAGTGCGCTATCCCGGTAACGGCAAGAGCCTTATCGAGAATAATATGGTAGAGGATGACATCTGCATTGATGGTCGGAAAGTAAGCTTTTCGCTTATATTTGACAAAGAGAACGACCCATTTATGCGTTCGGTCGTAAAGGCCGCAGAAACGGCAATACTCACATTTGTAGCACCCGATGTGCAGATACAAGGCAACATAGCAGTCAAGTACCGATTGGCTGCACGTCCCACACGCGAGAATCCCCTACCCGGTGTTAAAAACATCATTGCGGTATCATCGGGAAAAGGCGGAGTAGGCAAATCGACTGTTGCATCAAATCTGGCAGTGGCATTGGCAATGTCGGGCTACAAAGTAGGACTTCTCGACGCTGATATTTTCGGTCCTTCGGCACCCAAAATGTTCAATATCGAAGATGAAAAAGTATATGCCGAGGAACGTAACGGGCACAGCTATATCATCCCCATCGAAAAATACGGTGTAAAGGTTCTTTCAATAGGATTTTTTGTCAATAAGGAAGATGCTGTATTGTGGCGCGGTGGTATGGCAAGCAATGCCTTGAAGCAACTTATCACCGATGCTGCTTGGGATGACCTAGACTACTTTGTTCTTGACCTCCCCCCCGGCACTAGTGATATACACCTCACGCTGGTACAAACATTGGGCATAACCGGTGCTATTGTGGTTACAACACCGCAAGAAGTTGCACTTGCCGATGCTCGTAAAGGCATCAGTATGTTTACAGGTGATAAAGTAAACGTACCCATCCTCGGCTTGGTGGAGAATATGAGTTGGTTTACCCCAGCCGAATTACCCAACAATCGCTACTACATCTTCGGACGAGAAGGAGGCAAACGTTTGGCCGAAGAAATGGGTGTAGCACTGCTAGGTCAAATACCATTGGTACAAAGCATTTGCGACGGTGGTGATGCCGGTCATCCGGTGGCTCTAGACGACACTGCATCGGGATTGGCTTTCCGCTTATTGGCATCTGAAGTTATAGATGCTGTTGAACGTCGTAACGCTTCACAACCTGCTACTGCCAAAGTAGAACTCAACCACTAAAAGCATCAACACAAGCATATCGATTGCACGCAACATAGTTAAAAATCCAGCATAATAGAAAAAAGAGGCTGTAGCTCAAAATGAAAAATTTTGGCACAGCCTCTTTAAGTTTGGAATGACTTGGCAAATACAAGGCGTCGAAGTTTAAGACAAAGGAGTACACACTGGTACTCGACAGGCCTTGATCTCAACAACCAAGTTGTTTATACCGTCTTAATATTATAAGTGAATTATTCCTATTCAAACCCTTGTCTTACAATAAAATCTGCCCAGATACGAGAAAAATATTCATTATCCTTTTGGGTATAACGCACATCGGTAAATACTTGCGCAAGAGTCTCTTTTCCGTTTTCCTCTACAAAACGACGATTGGCCGGTAATGACTCTTTCTCGGCATATAGACGATGTATCTCCTCAACTGTATAGTCGTTATATTGCTCACGATGGATACAAGCCTCGATAGGAAGTCGCTCTACCTGCTCGGGCATACCATCGGGATAGCCTACAGTAAGAGTAGTAATGGGAACAACTCTACTAGGCAAGTGTAGGATTTCGGCTATTTGTGGCGCATTGTAGGTAGTAGTTCCCAAATAACAACAACCTAGCCCGGCAGCCTCGGCTGCAGTGTTGAACTGCTGTGCAACCAATAGAGTATCTATCATAGCCGTCGTAAAAGAGGCGAAATTATCATATCCGGGAGTTGCATTACTTGCTTCACACCATTTGACAAATCTATTGTAATCGGCACAAAAAGTCAAAACCACAGGTGCATTAACAACAGTTGGCTGATTGAAGTGTGTAGGAGCAAGACGTTTTTTCATCTCCTCATCACGAGTAACAATAACACTATACAACTGCATTCCACCGGTTGTAGGGGCACGGAATGCAACTTCAAACAACTCGTTGAGCAATTCATCACTTATAGGTCTATCGCTGTACTTGCGTATGGTGCGTCGGTTGCGCATCAGTTCCAATGTATTCATATTGATAAGCTATTAAGTCGGGTAATTACCATTTCATACGTTATTTATACACTCCTATATCACTCCTCACTCATTACATCAAGAATGATATGATACAAAAAAAGCTGTCGTTATGACAGCTTTCTTTGTGGGCGAAGATGGATTCGAACCACCGAAGGTAAAAACCAGCAGATTTACAGTCTGCCCCATTTGGCCACTCTGGTATTCGCCCATTGCGAGTGCAAAGATAATAAGAAAAGTGCGAATAATGCAAGTTTAAAGGCAACTTTTTCTCTTGCTTTGCATCATTTTTTTGCAATAAATATATAGCCGGCTATCTTTCAGCCACTTATAGTAATACTTTTTCTTGACTGCTCAACGAGATAGCACTCATAGCAGTCATCTTAAGTGCTGTGGCGGCACATTCGCTACCCTTATTGCCTACCTTACCACCTGCACGGTCTAGAGCTTGCTCCATATTATTAGTGGTAATAACACCAAATATAACCGGCACTCTGGTTGGATGGTGCAAATTGAGATCGGTAACACCTTGAGTTACGCTATCACACACATAATCAAAGTGCGGAGTATCTCCCCTGACAACACAACCCAATACAATAACAGCTGCAGGATGCAGTTGCTCCATTTGGCATCTGGCGCCATAAGTCAATTCGACAGTTCCGGGCACTCGAGTCACAAAAATATTATCTTCTCTGACACCATAAGTTGTAAGAGTATCAATAGCCCCTTGCAACAGCGGTGTTATAATATTGTCATTCCACTCGGCTGCAACAATACCTATCTTCAACTTGGCACAATGCTCCTTATCGGGCATACCGGCCATAAAAACTTGTGCGTTATCTACTACATTTGCCATAGCTCAAACAAAAATAAAAGGGCTGTCTGCATCTTTACTCAAGAGAGAACAGCCCCTATATGGTTATAAATAAATCAATTACTTGGCACGTTCTATAAGAGCGTCAATATTTGCTGCCTCATTAGAAGCAGGATAGTCATTTTTGATTTGCTCATAGATTTTAATGGCCTTTTCGTTTTCACCCAATTTGATATAAACGTTAGCGGCTTTCATCAAATATATGGGCGAGTATACGCTGTTATCAGCGGCAGTAGCAGCTTTTTCAAAATATTTTACAGCATCGGCTGCTTGATCCATATTAACAAGAGCATTACCAATCATTGCTGTTACGGCTGGTGAAAGAAGAACATCGTCGGCACCAAATTTGCTCAAATAGTTCTTGGCATTTTCATAATCGCCCAACTTGTAGTAAGCCAAACCGGCATAGGCATTAGCGAGATTGCCGGCCTTGGTTGAGCCATAGCTATCGATAACCGAGAGAAGACCATCAAACTCTTCATTACCATTGAGGGCAAGATTCATTGAGTCTTTTTCAAATGCTAGCACTGCTTGATACATTGCCTCTTGTGCTTTATCCTCACGAGGTTCGATGTAGAAGTTCTTCACTGCAAGTACAACAGCTACTACTGCAATAATTGCTACTAAGACGTACATTATCGTCTTTTGATTGTTCACTAAAAATTTCTCTGATGATGAAATGGCTTCATTTACCTTTTCCATTTCATCGACTTTTTGTTCTGCCATATTCTTGTATTATTTTTTATTCTTGTTTTTAAAAAAATGTATTGCGACATTCGACCGACAAAATTAATTGTTTTCTTTCGATATACGAAATTTCGCACTCACTTTTTTTATATCTGCACCAAAGTTGAACCATAAAATGCGGAAAACAGAGCATAAATAGAGAAAATATCACCAAATTTTCTTTACAGCACGGCATATAAGGCATACAACTACAACTGTTACCACCAACGACCATATCACCACCCATTTTACCCACGACGGAGTTACCCTTACCATCGACGGTGGTTGCGGCACAACATAAGGCACCGAATCGACAATATACACCTCCTTTATCTGCACCTTTACACTATCCCGACGAGGAGCTACTGCCAGAGAATGTTGCAAAATACCATTTTTCACACTTGCCCGACTCGAAGCTGTAGCGATGTGAAGTTCGCTCACCGTATCGAAAGTTGTATTATAGAGAGTATCTCCCACCGTTGTCAACTCTACAACTGTGTCCCTAACCGTAACTATTCGATTACGATGTGACTGTATAGGAACATATACCGTCCTGCCACAAGCCGAAATAATGCACAAAAGTACCACCATCAACACATACATTACCACTCGCTTCATATTCGCAATAATTGACCTCTATTATTACCACTGCGCCTATAACTCACGTGTATCCATTCGGGACCTTCTTCATCTCCTTTCTCCCATATCAATTGGTCGAAAGGCATATCGAGAAGTATTTCATACAAACGCCTGTTACCACCGTGCGAACCGGTATCTATGTCGGCAGCCTCTCCTTTGAGATGTTGGCTGTTCTTTACACCACCCACCACTTTATTAAGTCGTTCGCAACGATAACCACTATGTACAAATATAGGCTCACCATAGATTTTTCGGGCCGGATCAAGAATATTATAAATCAATGCTTTGAGGTTCAGTACCGCATCTTCGTCGGGAATATTGGATATACTCATTTTTCGTGCCGTGGCACTACTTGTCAACTCCGATAAAGAAAAATAAATCATTTTCCACCTCCTCTCTTTTCATCGCCCTCATAACGATGCATTCTATAGCTGTAATCAACTCCAAATAACGCTCCTGCAAAAGTCACCACTTCACCAAAAGCCACCAACACACTGTTATGTATCTCACCCTCAGGATCGACCCAAAATCCCGAGAATATAAGCACTAGCCCGGCCACACACATCACACAGGCCACAATCAACTGTAACGTAATTTTACCATCCTTCGACATATCTTTTTTACTGCAAATATGCAACCGGAAGTAATCTTCGATGTGCGATAGAAAGTAATTATGGATAAAGACATATAAAAAAAGCCGCGGCTCAATCAGAGCCACGGCTTTTTTATTTTCCGATTATCGTATTAGAACGAAAGTTTGTCGTCGGTAAAGAGTTTAGAACGTTGTATCTTAACAACTTTACCAAATTGAGCCAAATCTTTCTCTTTCACATCTTTGGGACTACCTACGATAGCAATGGCAATGGGTTTGCCCTTGATATTCTCTTCGTAGAATTTAACAACATCATCGAAGGTAAGTTCTTCAATGCGTTTCAAGTCATCGATAGCGGGATCTTGTGTATAACCAAAACGTTTCCACAACTCGATAACCACACTGCGCGAACGGAAACCGGGTTTCTCACTCAAGAGAGACTCACGCATATTGGTCTTGATTACTTCAAAGTTCTCACGAGCTTGGGGCATATTCATCAAGAGGTCGATATAAACTTGAAGAGCCTCGATAGTCTTATCGGCTTGTGTGCCGACATAGCCCATAAACATCCACTCTTTACCGGGAACACGAGGAGCATTTACACCACCATACGCAGTATAGGCCATAGCACGTTTTTCACGAATTTCGTCTACTACAAGACTACCAAATCCTGCACCGAAATAGGTAGTAAAGGCTTGGAGCAAAATACTATTCTCGGTATTGTAGGGAACACCTTCAATGAAGAAATAGATATTACTTTGTTTGGCCTTGTCGTTGGGCAAGAAGTAAACAGTATTTTCTGTATACGTTTGACGTTCTTCAAACTCGGGTGACAACGAGGGAGTTTCGTTCTCGATGAGAGGAAGATTTTTGCTCAATATATCTTGTACTTGTTCAAAAGGCATTGTACCTACATAGTGAGCAGTAAACTCATAGTTGGTAGCTTCGCGGAAGGCTGCCGACAATTCACCAAGAGTGAGTTCTACGACTTGTTGCAAGGGCATACGTGTGAGATAGTCTGAGTTCTCGCCGTGCAACATATATTGCAAGAGTGCTTGTTGTTGAGTCTCGACACTCTCTTTTTCACTCATACGAGAGCTATACTCTTGACCTATGATTGATTGCAATTGCTTCTCATCGAGTTGAGGCATAAGTATTTGACGTTGCAACAACTGACAAGCAGCAGTAAGTGAACTTTCAGAACCATAAAGTGTCACAGTCATATAGTCTTCCGAAACAGAATAATTGATTGTTGTATTGAGGAGTGCCAATGCTTGCTTAAATGCATAGGGCTCGAGATATGCCATAACACCGGCATTATTCATCAAAGGCACAGCATACTCAAGGATAGGCATACGACGTGTACCTACACCATAGCGCAATGTAAGGCTATATACTTCATTTTCGGGATTGACTGTATAATAGAGTTTACTGCGAGTATTGATAGGACTTGTTTGTACCGAGTTAAAATCACAATAGCTGGGCTCTACAGGAACAACATCCATCGACTCAAGATATTGTGCATAATCGCTCTTCACGCCACGAACAGCCTCAACTGCCTGATAACCGGGTTTAGCTACTTTATCCAACTTTTCGACTTTACGATCACCGCGAATTTCTTGTACGTTTACTACCATATAGTCGTTGTTGAGGTATTTATTTACTACGGCAATAATATCCTCGGCTGTAATAGCAGCTACTTTGTCACAATAGGCAACGAGTTCGGCAGGATGAGTACCTGTATTGAAGATATTGGCAAGATTTTGAGCCTTGGCATCGCTCGACTCCATACTCAATTGGAAGTCACGTATCATAGCATACTTCACAGCCTCGAGTTGCTCGATTGTAAATTGGCCATTACGCAACTCATCTATGGCAGCGAGTACGCGTTTCTCAACAGCACTGTGACTATCATATTTACCTTGACTTTGATCGTAAGAGGGGAATGCTTGCAACATTACAATACCTGCATTGCGGAATGAAACAGGAGATGCAACAGCACCCATAATATCACCATCCACAGTGAGCTTGTCAAGAATACCACTCGACTGATTGTTGGTGAGAAGTTGTGTTGCAACAGAAAGTGCAATCTCATCTTCGGTATTAGAAGCAACACCATTATACATCATTACAACAAAAGGTTGATAGAACAACTTCTCAGAAATAGCCTTACGACCTTGGAAAGGTGTGCGGACAATCTCTTGGTGAGGTTGTGCATTGCGACGCTCTATACGCTCAAATTTTTGACGGATGAGGGGTACAGCTGTAGCTACATCAATGTTACCAACAAGAATAATAGCCATATTCTCGGGGCCATACCAATTTTCATAGAAATCTATAAGACGACTCAAACTGGGATTTTTCAAGTGCTCGGGAAGACCTATGATAGGACGGCCATAAGGTGTGCCGGCAAAGGCTTGGCCAAACAAGTAATGTGAAAGATTTGAGCCAATGTTATCTTGGTACATATTGTACTCTTCATAAACAGCCTCAAGCTCAGTTTGGAATCCGCGGAACACAGGGTTGATAAGACGCTCACTATACAACTCCAACCACTTTTCGAGTTGCGAAGGGGGGAATGTATTGAAGTATGAGGTTTGATCCCAACCTGTACCGGCATTGAGACCTTGTCCACCCATTCCATCAACCAAGAGAGTAAATTCGTTAGCGGCAGCATATTGTGCAGCCTCGACCGAGAGACGATTTATCTCCAAGCCAATAGCTTCTTTCTCGGCAGGAGTAGCAGCTAGAGCCATTTCATCATATTTGGCAATGATTTGCTCATACAAGGGTTTCTCTTTAGCCCAATCCAGACAACCAATTGTCTGTGTACCTTTAAACATCACGTGCTCAAGATAGTGAGCCAAACCGGTATATTCAACAGGGTCATCAATAGCACCTACGTTAAATGTTACCATACCATACACATCGGGTTGAGATTTGTCTTCCCAAATGTACACTGTCGCACCATTGCGCAAAGTGAACGTACTGAGTTGTGCTACCGAATAGAAGCACGAACAGACTAGCAACAGTAACAACAAAGCAATTTTTCTTGTTTTCATTTTCTTAGTATTTTATTGGTTTTCTGTTTTATGTGGCAAATATACATTATTTAAGTCAAGTAAAAGCACTTTAGGGTTCTAAATTGTGTTTTCACACCTGCAAAGATGCAACGTTTTTTTGAAACAGCAAAGAAATTTCAATAAATATTTATCGTTTTTCGATAATTTTAGAAAACATAAGTAGCGTCAAGCAAACATTAACGACTACTTTTCGGGGCAAGAATTGTCCATCAAGCATAATCCACCACAAGGCAAACTATCAGTCATTAGACCATCGCATTTATTAATACTCGATAAAAAAAAGGCTTATAACAAATAAATTTAGTAATTTATGAGTCAAGAAATTAAAAATATACGTAAATTCGTAGCCCGATGGTATACCTATTATAAATACTTAAAAACTATCTGTTATGAAAAAATTTATATTTGTCGCATTGTTTATAGCCACTACTGCCGGGCTTGTTGCTGGCGAATACCAACCCACAGAGGGCTGGCCATACTTGTATGACCAATTTACGCCTGCTATTGTCTACTACGACAATGGTAAAGCCGAAAGTGCAGATATAAATGTACACCTGCTCAACAACTCCCTACATTTTGTTGATGGAGAATTGATAAAAGTTGTTCACGACCCTCACCATATCGATTCGGTGGTATGCGAGAATAATGATGTCCTTCTTTACAAAGGCAATTTATACATCCTGCGTGTGGCTGCTACTCCTCACATCGTAATAGGAACCACAAGCGAAGTAGACCTTAACAGCCTCACCGAAAGTAATGGAGCATACGGAAATCCAACAACAACAGGTGCCACACAGAATATAGCCTCTTTCCGCGACCACGGTAATATTGCAGCTCAACGTTACCAAGAGATGATTGCCGACCGCCACAACACTCGCACTCTTTCTACAACCGACCGAATTGTTTTGGTTATTAACGACCGAGAAATATGCCAAGCCAATAAACGTGGCGTAAACAGTATATTGGATAAAAATCAAAAGAATGCATTCAAGGCTTTCCTCAAAGAGAATAAAATAAAATGGAAAGAGACCGCCGACCTTCTATTGGTAGCTCAATTCCTCGAATCGATATTGGTATTTGAATAATAAAAGTACTACACCATACACTCAATGAAAAAAGAAAGTAACCGCATTGCCGACTTTATACAACGATATATTATGCGTAATATTCCCGCAGTAATGGTGGTAATATTTATTGTATGGCATCTCTTTTGGGGCAACGACTGCTATCTCAACATTTGCAAGAACGACCAAAAGATAAGAGACTTGCAAGAGGAGATAGAAACCGAAGAAGCCCTAATCGAGCAATTGCACAAAGATATCAGTTCGTCAGAGTCGGATGCTGCGACCATTGAGCGCATTGCACGTGAGCGACACAATATGCAACAAGCACACGAAGATGTATATCTTATTGTTACCGACAATGACACAACACAAATCACTACAACAGATATAACACAATGAAAATAGACATAAAGGATATAATTTTCAAAACATCGGCAATGCTGGTGGTCATAGGTGCTGCACTACCACTATTTGTATATGAAGAGTGGGTTCCCTATATCTTTGCCATAGGCGCTGCGGGTATGTCGGTTATTCGTCTCATCACCCCCTATCGCGGGGAAAACACCCGTATGCGACGACTCATTCTCATTCAACTGTTAGCCACTTTAATGTTGCTATTTGCTTCATTTTTGATGTTTAGAGGTGGAAATGATTGGATTGTACTACTCACCATTTCGGCATTTCTTCAACTCTATACATCCATTGCCATACCACAAGAAGAGAAAAAAGGGTAATAAAGAACAACAATATTACCCCACCCTATAACAAGAGGCTACGTCAAAACGAATATTTGGCGTAGCCTCTCCGGTCTATTGGTATTGCTATTTACAAGGCTTAATATTTGAAGGTATTGACCTGCTTAACATCACTCGATTGAACCATTATATAGATATACACAGAGTCCTGTTAATATGAAATACATAGTTATATCATCTACAACACTACTCCGTTTTCGGCATTAGAAATGCTCGGTGCGAGAAGCATCTATACGCAATAATATAAACAACAAGATGGTAAATCCCCACAGAGAAGAACCGCCGTAACTGAAAAAGGGCAACGGGATACCTATCACCGGACATAATCCTATCACCATACCAATATTGATGAATAAGTGGAAGAAGAATATTCCTAATACACAATAGGCATATACCCTACCAAACGGACGAGGTTGCCGTTCGGCAATAACCATTATACGAAATATAAGTGCCGTAAAGAGAGCCAATACAAGGCAAGCACCCCAAAAGCCCTCTTCCTCACCAATGGTACAGAATATAAAGTCGGTATCCTGTTCGGGCACATATTTGAGCTTGGTCTGCGTACCATTGAGAAATCCTTTACCCCAGAAACCGCCCGAGCCTATGGCAATCTTCGACTGATTGACATTATATCCGGCATCACGCAAGTCTTCCTTCATTCCCAACAGCACCTCGATACGAGTGCGCTGGTGAGGTTGTAATTTATTGAAAACAAAGTTACAAGAAAAAAGAAAGACTATTGATATCACAGTTACCACTACTGCTGTCAATATCTTGGAAGCGAACGTGTTGAAAAATATCGCTAATAGATACAACAATGATATGGCAAGAACACCTAAAAGGACATATAGCATAGGAACCGAAACACCGCAAGCTATAAGAATAGCGACAACAACAGCTACTGCCATATAGAAATATGACAGATTGCGCGCAACGACACGATTGTTGGCAAAATAGCGTATCATTCCCACCAATACTATACATATTATAATAAGAACGAGACTTTCGCCTAGAGGCGCACCCATCCACATTGTTGTACTAAATTTTATTCCCAATACAAAATAGAGTATGGCACATATACCACCAAAGAGTACCAACCCGGTCATACCTTCTCGATACATCATCAAGAAGAACGAGAGGTATACAAGTGCCGAACCGGTTTCTTTCTGTAATACAATGAGCAACATCGGCAACAGCACCAATCCCAGCACTTTCAGAAAGTTGGATGTCTCGGTAAATTTAAAACCGTAACCATTAAACAATTTGGCTAGTGCCAGAGCCGTTGCAAACTTGGCAAACTCGGCCGGTTGCAACCTGATTGAGTCGGTTATCGTTATCCACGACCGCGATCCCTTTACCTCGTCGGCAACAATAAGTGTAACGATAAGCAGTATGATAAATCCTATATATATCAGATAGGCATACGTCTCATACACACGCTTGTCTATGAGCATTATGGCAAATGCCAATACAAACGATAACCCTATCCACACCAACTGCTTACCCGAACGCTCGGCAAAATCAAATATACTTGCCTGATCATAGTCATAGCTGGCGGCATAAATACTTATCCACCCAAAGAAGACGAGTACCACATATAGAAATATGGTAAACTTGTCAACTGATTTCCATATATTAACGCTTCTTGCCACTGTTTCCTTCCACTCTTGAGGTTACCATTCTTTGCTCCAAATCCTTACGCGCAGGATCGGTAATTTCGCCATTGAGATAATACTCCATCATAAGACTGCCAATAGGCACTCCATAGGTAGCACCAAATCCGGCATTCTCTACATATACAGCGATAGCTATCTGCGGGTTGTTCATCGGTGCAAAACCCATAAAAGCCGAGTGATCTCGACCGTGAGGATTTTGCGCAGTTCCTGTCTTTCCACACACCTCCACATCACCGAAGGCTGCCAATCGGCACGTTCCATTGGTCACAGCCATACGCATTCCCTCTACAATATGGTCATAGTGCTTTGCATCGATAGTAGGATAACGACGCTCGGTGTAGGTACTATCTATCACTGTGTCTTGCACCGCTCGTACAATATGAGGTGTATAAAAATATCCTCTGTTGGCTATCGTCGCTGCCAGATTGGCTATCTGTAACGGAGTTGCCAATATTTCACCTTGTCCTATCGCTATTGATATGATAGTGAGCGCTCTCCAACGATCTTTACCGTAAAATTTGTTATAATACTCGCTATTGGGTAGGAATCCGCGTTTCTCTCCGGGCAAGTCTATACCCAATTTATATCCATACCCCATCGAAACAAGATGATTTTTCCATATTTCAAAAGCCTCGGATGTACTGTCATACTTGCGGCGATTATCGAGCATCGAACGCAACCCGTGACAATAGTATGCATTACAAGAGGTTGCCAAAGAAGGAACCAATGCGATGGGTGAAGCGTGTCCGTGACATCCTACTCGCAATCCACCAACCACAAAACCGCCTGTACAAGGATAGTGAGTAGAAGTATTTATGATACCCTCTTCGAGAAAGATGAGTCCTTGCGTGGGCTTGAATGTTGAACCCGGAGGATATACAGCCATTATAGCACGGTCGAAGAGCGGATTGCCCTTATCGCGAGTAAGTTTGGCATAATTCTTTCCGCGCTCACGTCCTACCAGAAGCGACGGGTCATAAGTAGGACTTGAAACCAAAGCCAATATCTCTCCTGTCGATGGTTCAATAGCCACTATGGCTCCGGTCTTGCCTTGCATCAATCGCTCGCCATAGGCTTGGAGGTCGGCATCAATCGACAAGGTTATGTTACGACCCGATATAGGCTCAACATCATATTTACCATCTTCATACTTACCTTTGATGCGTCCGTGAGCGTCGCGCAACAATATCTCTTCGCCTTTTACGCCTCGCAATAAGGCTTCATACGACTTTTCAACACCCAGGTCACCCGTATAATCGCCACGACGATAATACTCGTCACGTTCAATATCGGTGGGTGAAACTTCACGAATATTTCCCAACACATTGGCCGCAATAGGACGACTATATTGTCGCAAGACACGATTTTGAATATAAAAACCGGGATAACGGTAGAGTTTCTCTTGCAATCGTCCATAATCTCGGCTCGACAATTGTGTCATAAACACTTGAGGCGTATAGGTCGAATAGCCGGGATTTTTGCGACGATCTTTCATATCGGCAATATAACGTTCAAATTGTTCCACTGTAATACCCAACGTATTACAAAAGTCGAGAGTATCAAGGTTTTGTACCTCTCGAGGGGTCATCATCACGTCGTATGCGGGTTGATTATACACCAACAACTCGCCATTACGGTCATAGATAAAACCACGCGACGGATAGAGAATTTTACGCATAAAGGCATTGCTGTCGGCAAATTGTTTATAGTCATTATCGCACACTTGTAGCGAAAAAAGACGTACAACATATACAGCGACAACAAATAATACGGCCGCACCTATAACAAGCTTCCTCTTTTCAAGATTATAATCTTTTCTCACGACTCTGACTCAAACTATCGATACACAAAATGAGAACAAATGTCAGTACTGCACTACATACTATACGTAATAGCATATACATAAAATCGAACAATGTAAACGACTCGATAACAAAAAGCAGGATAGAATACAGAAAGGACATTGTGAAGACATATCGCGCATACACACCCAAGCCTAAGGCTCGTATAGAGGGGGTCTCGGATACGTGATCACTACCGTGCGACAAATAGAGCGACAAGACCGGACGACGCATAAAAGCCATTATTGTACAGGCCAAAGCATTCATTCCCGGGGTATCACTGAAAATATCGACCGACAGTCCCAACGCAAAAGCTATTGTTAGTACCCAAGCCGTTGACAACGTAGTAGGCAGTCGCAAGATAATATAGATAAAGACCAATGGGATAGCCACGCCAAACAGATGTATCTGATTGAACAACAGAGCTTGCAACAAAATAAAGAGCAAAGCTCTACCTATCTCTTTCATTACGTTTATATTCATTTGCGAGCCTCCTTTTCCAACCTATGTTGACTATCTTGCATAGCATTTGAAATAATACGCACATCACCCAATTGACTGAAATCGGTCGACAACTTCACACGCATTGCGTAGAAGTTATCATCCTTCTGCTTAGCATAGTCATAAATAGTACCCACCATAATTCCCTCAGGAAATACTGCCGAGAAACCACTTGTCACAATAGTATCGCCCGGAGCAAACTCAACGTGTCGGGGCATCTCCTCAAGCACGGCATATCCCGAATTACGACCATCCCATACCAACGAACCAAAGCAATCGGTTCCCTTAACTTTACAACTGATATGCAACTTGGTATTGAGTACCGATATGGCAACTGCATTATGCTCATTCACAACATTGATGATACCTACGATACCATTGTGGTCGATAACCGCCATTTCCGGAGCAACGCCATCGGCGCTACCCTTATCAAGCGTAATATAATTTTCGAGATGCGATACATTGTTATTGATAACACGAGCTACAAGAAAATCATAATTGTGCAACAATGTATCATTGGTTGCTATTGAGTCGGCTGCGGCAGCATAACTATAACGTTGTAATTGTCGACGCAACTCCAATATTTCCATCTCGAGGTCGCCATTTTGTTGTAACAACTCCTCATTGGTTTCTCGCAACCCGAAGTAACCCGTTACAGCATTTGATACCTCATAAACTCGAGATACGACTCTATTGGAAGAGCCGAAAAAGATGCTACGTTGGTAGGGATTGGACCTGAACAACAGCACACAACTCAACACCACATAGAGTATAAAGAAAATCCACGCGTGATGTTTTATGATAAAATCTATTAGGTTGCGCATTACTCGCCGCTATGTATAATTGGGTATGATAATGATTGCGACGAGTTACAACATCCTCCTCGGATGTGTAACTCGCCACATTTTGCTACTTGCTATTATCTTATCAAGAAGTTGAACTTATCTATATTCTTCAGTGCCACGCCGGTACCTTTGGCAACTGCGTGCAAGGGGTCATCGGCCACGTGGAATGTGATACCAATCTTGTCGGTTAAACGTTTGTCAAGACCTCTCAACAACGCACCGCCACCGGTCAAATAAATACCGTTGCGAACAAGGTCGGCATACAACTCGGGCGGAGTATGCTCCAATGCACTAAGTACGGCAGCCTCTATCTTCGAGATAGATTTTTCTATACAATGCGATACCTCTTGATATGATACAGGTATCTCCATAGGCAATGCTGTCATACGGTTAGGACCGTGTACGATATAATCTTCTGGGGGGTCGGCAAGGTCGGTAAGTGCCGAACCGACATTAATCTTAATCAACTCTGCTGTACGCTCACCCACACGCACATTGTGTTGTCGGCTCATATACTCTTGAATATCGGCTGTGAGGTCGTCACCGGCTACGCGGATAGATTTGTTAGAGACAATACCACCCAAAGAGATTACAGCAATCTCGGTAGTACCACCACCTATATCGACAATCATATTACCTTGTGGTGCTGTTACATCAATACCTATACCGATAGCAGCAGCCATAGGCTCATAAATCATATACACATCGCGACCTCCGGCATGTTCCGACGAGTCACGTACCGCACGTATCTCAACCTCAGTACTTCCCGAGGGGATACACACCACCATACGCAACGACGGTGTAAACCAGTTAAACCAGCCTCGTTGAGGGTTAACCATCTTCACCATTCCGCGTATCATCTGCTCTGCAGCATAGAAGTCGGCAATCACTCCATCTCGGAGGGGACGAATGGTGATAATGTTGGGACTTGTCTTTTCGTACATTTGGCGGGCTTTTTCACCTACCGCTATGAGCTTTTCTGTTTTTTTCTCCAATGCTACAACCGACGGCTCATCTACCACTATCTTATCATCGTGGATGATAATGGTATTGGCTGTTCCCAAGTCAATAGCAATCTCTTGTGTCAATGAGAAGAATCCGAAGAATCCCATTTTATTCGATTTTAAGGGTTAATTTTAATGTTTAAAGTGTCGCTTGCCGGTCATAACCATTGCAATATCGTGTTCGTTGCAATAGTCGATAGTTTCTTGGTCTCGCACCGAGCCACCGGGTTGTATCACAGCATCAATTCCTGCTTTGTGTGCAATCTCTACACAATCGGCAAAGGGGAAGAATGCATCGGATGCCATTACCGCACCATTCAGGTCAAAATTGAACGAATGAGCCTTTTCGATAGCCTGACGCAATGCATCTACGCGCGAGGTCTGACCTACACCACTGGCACACAACTGGCGGTTCTTGGCCAAAACAATTGCATTCGACTTACTATGTTTTACAATCTTGTTGGCAAAGAGCAAATCTGCCACTTGCTCCGGTGCCACAACTTTGACTGTAGCTTGTTGCAATTCATCGGGTTGTTCGGTGTGCAGGTCTCTATCTTGCACCAATACACCACCCAACAACGAACGATATTGCTTGGTTGCTTTGTTGGCCTGTTTTTGCACCAAAATGATACGATTTTTCTTTTGCTTGAGCACTTCCAACGCCTCGGGTGCATACTCGGGTGCTATGATTACCTCAAAGAAAATCTTATTCACCTCCTCGGCAGTAGCCAAGTCGATAGTTCTATTGGCAATGAGTACTCCGCCAAAAGCCGATACAGGGTCACAAGCCAATGCCGCAGTCCACGCATTCAAGATGGTATCACGCGATGCTATACCGCAAGCATTGTTGTGCTTCAGTACTGCAAATGTTGTCTCATCAAACTCTGCTATGAGCGACACTGCAGCATCTATATCCAACAAGTTGTTATAAGATATTTCTTTACCGTGTAATTGCTCAAACATAGCATCAAAATCGCCATAGAAAGCACCCTTTTGATGCGGATTTTCACCATATCGCAACGACTTCTCGCCATTGACAGCTGCACGGAATGTGGATCCCTTGCCGGCATCAAAATAGTTAAAAATAGCCGAGTCATAACCCGATGAAACTGCAAAAGCCTCTCGAGCCAACAATCGACGATCTTCCAAAGTAGTCTTTGCTCCATTACGTTTGAGAATATCGGCCAAAATACCATATTGACCCTTTGAAGCAACAATAGCCACATCGGCAAAATTCTTCGCCGCGGCACGGATAAGCGAAATTCCGCCTATATCAATTTTCTCGATTATTGCGTTCTCATCAGCACCCGAAGCAACTGTCTGTTCAAAGGGATAAAGGTCTACTATCACCAAGTCTATCGAGGGTATTTCATACTCTGCAATTTGAGCTGCATCGCTTTCATTATCACGACGATTGAGTATACCGCCAAACACTTTGGGGTGCAATGTTTTTACTCTTCCACCCAAGATTGATGGATAACCTGTCAAATCCTCTACTGCATTACAAGGGATACCCAATGACTCTATAAACGATTGTGTACCACCTGTTGACAAAAACTCCACACCATCGGCATACAACATTTTGATAATATCGTCCAAGCCATCTTTGTGGAAAACCGAAACCAAAGCGGTCTTAATTTTTTTCTCTTCTACCATTTGATTATATATATTTGTGCGCAAAAATACAAAATAAAATTGGCTTAAACACCACATTACCACAAGAATTTTCAAGGATTTTAAAACAATTCCCAACAAACTGAAAGTCAAGCTATTGCAACACACAAAGGCATTGACACAACGATACACAGCGACACAAAAAGAATTGGCTACTACTATTTTTAGGTAATCCGGCACCTCAAAATACCACAATTTGGTTATTGCAAGACCCCGATTGCAGCCATACCTTTGCAGTGCTTGATAGCAATAGATACAAAATCAGGCAGGCAAACAACGACACACGCGTGATGCGACATCGCTAGAAGCCACAACTCAATGCAGTTGAAATATTAGGTTATATGATTGTAAGTTTTAATAGTGAGACCACACTGCTCAAAAAAAAGAATGTAGCACAGTCTCACTATTTTTTTTTAGATTTTCGCACCCTCATTTTCCCTCAAAACATCCCATTTCATCGATAAAATCTATATTCACCCCTCATTTATTTCAGAGCCAGCACTCATCAAGCCACATAGGGGCACAACCCACCATTTCATCGAGAAAAATTCCAAACAAGAGTAATAAATCAAATCTAAAAACATCCATCCCATTTCAGTGGCACTCAATATCGCACAATTAACAATGTGTTTTTTATCAAAAAAAATTACGATATTTGATATAAAATCGTATCTTTGCAACGTAAATACTATGTATTACACCATACAAACCAAAAAAATCTGTTTAACTTAATAAAAATTCGCAATGGAACTTTCACACATTGAGCACTTGGGCATAGCTGTAAAAAGTCTAGAAGAGGCTATCCCATACTACGAAAACATCCTAGGTCTTAAATGCTACTCAATCGAAGAAGTAGCCGACCAAAAAGTAAAAACTGCTTTTTTCAAAGTAGGTCAAACCAAAATCGAATTACTTGAGCCCACAAGCCCCGAAAGCACTATCGCCGGTTTCATTGAGAAGCGCGGAGAAGGCATCCACCACCTCGCATTTGCAGTAGCCGACGGTGTAGCCAATGCACTTGCCGAAGTAGAAGGCAAAGGCGTACGCCTCATTGACAAAGCTCCTCGCAAAGGTGCAGAAGGTCTCAACATCGCATTCCTCCACCCCAAATCGACCGGTGGTGTATTAACTGAACTTTGTGAAAATCCTAACAAATAATAAAAAATGAGCAATCAACTCGAAAAAG
>CALATP010000039.1 GCA_937891845.1 uncultured Porphyromonadaceae bacterium
CTGTAAATCTGCTGGTTTTTACCTTCGGTGGTTCGAATCCATCTTCGCCCACAAAATGCGGAAGTAGCTCAGTCGATAGAGCATCAGCCTTCCAAGCTGAGGGTCGCGGGTTTGAGCCCCGTCTTCCGCTCAAAGAAAATGCCAATGTAGCTCAGCGGTAGAGCACTTCCTTGGTAAGGAAGAGGTCCCGGGTTCAAGTCCCGGCATCGGCTCAAAGAAGTACAACATTTAATAAAGAATAAAACTATGGCAAAAGAAACATTCCAACGGACCAAACCGCACGTTAACATCGGTACAATCGGTCACGTAGACCACGGTAAAACTACGCTTACTGCAGCTATTACTACCGTGCTCGCTTCTAAGGGTCTTTCAGAGTTGAAATCATTCGACCAAATTGATAACGCACCCGAGGAAAAAGAACGTGGTATTACTATTAATACTTCTCACGTTGAGTATCAAACTGAATCTCGTCACTATGCTCACGTAGACTGTCCGGGTCACGCCGACTACGTTAAGAACATGGTTACTGGTGCTGCTCAAATGGACGGTGCTATCATCGTAGTTGCTGCTACTGATGGTCCTATGCCCCAAACTCGTGAGCACATCCTCTTGGCTCGTCAGGTAAACGTTCCTCGCTTGGTTGTTTTCTTGAACAAATGCGATATGGTTGATGACGAAGAGATGCTCGAGCTCGTAGAAATGGAAATGCGTGAGCTTCTTGATAAATATGAGTATGATGGCGACAATACTCCTATCATCCGCGGTTCTGCTCTTGGTGCTCTCAATGGCGAGGCTGAGTGGGTAGACAAAGTGATGGAGCTTATGGGTGCTGTTGATACTTGGATTCCCCTTCCTCCCCGTGATATCGATAAACCCTTCTTGATGCCTGTTGAGGATGTATTCTCAATCACTGGTCGTGGTACTGTAGCAACTGGCCGTATCGAGACAGGTGTTGTTAAGGTAGGTGATGAAGTTCAAATCACTGGTCTTGGTGCAGATCGCAAATCAGTTGTAACTGGTGTTGAGATGTTCCGTAAACTTCTCGATCAAGGTGAAGCTGGTGATAACGTAGGTCTTCTCCTCCGTGGTATCGACAAGAACGAAATCAAACGTGGTATGGTTATCTGCCACCCCGGACAAGTTCATCCTCATTCTGAATTCAAGGCTTCTGTTTATATCTTGAAGAAAGAAGAAGGTGGTCGTCACACTCCTTTCCACAACCACTATCGTCCTCAATTCTACATCCGTACGCTTGACGTAACTGGTGAGATTACTCTCCCCGAAGGTGTAGAGATGGTAATGCCCGGTGATAACGTGGAAATCATCGTTAAGTTGATCAACCCTGTTGCTTGCGATAAAGGTCTCCGTTTCGCTATCCGCGAAGGTGGTCGTACAGTAGGTTCAGGTCAAATCACTGACATCATCGACTAATCTAGATAAGATATAAAGTCAAATATCGCTCTTCCCTTTACGGGAGAGCGATTTTATACGGGTTTAGCTCAGTTGGTAGAGCATTGGTCTCCAAAACCAAGTGTCGGGAGTTCGAGTCTCTCAACCCGTGCAGAAAATATATAAATTATGAAGAAATTGAAAATACTTGCTGATATACAGGATTCGTACAATGAACTTGTACACAAAGTTTCCTGGCCAACACAAAAGGAGCTTGCGAGTAGTGCTGTGGTAGTAATGTTTGCTTCCCTTATTATCGCTGCAGTAGTTTTCGTGATGGACTTTTGTCTAGAGAGCATAATGCATTTTATTTACGGCTTGTTTTAATATCGGAGGTTAATCAATGTCTGAAGGAAAGAAAGAATGGTACGTATTGCGTGCCATAAGTGGTAAAGAGGCTAAGGTAAAGGAGTTGCTTGATGCAGAAATCAAGAATACCGACCTTGGTCGCTATGTATTTCAGGTTTTGATTCCCACTGAGAAAACCTATGTCGTGAGAAACGGAAAGAAGGTTATGAAAGAGCGTAACCTTTATTCCGGTTATGTTTTCATTGAGGCCATACTTGTAGGTGAGGTGATACATCACCTTCGTAACACTACTAATGTTATTGACTTCTTGGGTGCTGATAAGCGTTCGAGTAAACCCGTTCCCTTGCGCGCCAGTGAAGTTAATCGTATGTTGAATGGAGCCGATGAGATGCCCGAAAACGATCTTGAATATGTCGACTACGTAGTAGGCGAGACTGTCAAGGTTTGTTATGGTCCTTTCAATGGTTTCGTTGGTGTTATTGAAGAGGTGGACAGTGTCAAGAAAAAACTGAAGGTAATGGTCAAGATATTTGGTCGTAAAACGCCTTTGGAGTTGGAGAATTCACAAGTAGAGAGGGAATAATGATGTTACGCATTTGAAGCTCTCGGATTTTAAACAAATCTAAAAATCAAAACAATGGCTAAAGAAATTGCTGGACAGATCAAATTGCAAATTAAGGGTGGTGCTGCCAATCCTTCTCCTCCAGTAGGTCCCGCTTTGGGTTCTAAGGGTATCAATATTATGGAGTTTTGCAAGCAATTCAATGCCCGTACCCAAGACAAGGCAGGTAAAGTATTGCCTGTAATCATCACTTATTACTCGGATAAATCATTCGATTTCGTTGTAAAGACACCTCCTGTAGCAATTCAGCTTATGGAAGTTTCTAAACAAAAGAAAGGTTCGGATCAACCTAACCGTAAGAAAGTAGCTGAAATTACTTGGGATCAGGTTAAAGCAATTGCTACTGACAAAATGGTGGATTTGAACTGTTTTACTTTAGACTCTGCAATGCGAATGGTTGCCGGTACAGCGAGAAGTATGGGTATTGCCGTAAAAGGAGAATTCCCGGTAGAATAATCATTAAACTTCAATTGAAATGGGTAAACTGACAAAAAATCAAAAGTTAGCTTTAGCGAAAATTGAAGCAGGGAAAGCCTACACTCTCAAGGAAGCTGCATCGTTGGTAAAAGAAATTACTTATACTAAGTTTGATGCTTCTCTTGATATTGATGTACGTTTGGGCGTAGATCCTCGTAAGGCAAATCAAATGGTGCGTGGCGTAGTATCACTCCCCCACGGTACAGGTAAACAAGTACGAGTTCTCGTATTGTGTACTCCCGACCAAGAGGAAGCTGCTAAGGCTGCAGGTGCCGACTACGTAGGTCTCGATGAGTATATCGAGAAAATCAAAGGTGGTTGGACCGATATTGATGTAATCATCACCATGCCTGCTATTATGGGTAAAATCGGTGCTTTGGGTCGTGTGCTCGGTCCTCGTGGCTTGATGCCTAACCCCAAGAGCGGTACTGTTACACCCGATGTAGCTAAAGCTGTAAAAGAAGTAAAACAAGGTAAAATCGACTTCAAGGTCGATAAGAACGGTATAGTACACGCCTCAATAGGTAAGGTTTCTTTCACTGCCGATCAAATTCGTGACAACGCAAAAGAGTTCGTTATGACATTGATCAAATTGAAACCTGCTACTGCTAAGGGTACATATCTAAAGAGTATTTATCTTTCAAGTACTATGAGTCCGGGTGTTAAAGTAGACCCGAAATCAGTAGATGAAAATTAATAAAAGCTACGAATTATGAGAAAGGAAGATAAAAGTACAATTATAGAGCAGATAGCTGCTACCGTTAAGGAATATTCTTGTTTTTACCTTACTGAAACAACATCACTCAACGCTGAAAAGACTAGTGCTTTGCGTCGTGCTTGTTTCAAGGAAGGTATCAAGATGATGGTTGTTAAGAACAAGCTTTTGAAAAAAGCTCTTGAGTCACTCGAAGGTGATTATACTGCACTTGAGCCTGTGATGAAAGGTTCTACAACTGTAATGTTCTCAAATGTCGGTAATGCACCGGCAAAACTTATCAAGGAGTTTACTAAGAAATCGGAACTCCCTGCGCTCAAAGCTGCTTATGTTGAAGAAAGTTTCTATATTGGAGCTGACCAATTGGATACACTCGTAGCCATCAAGAGCAAGAACGAACTTATTGCCGACGTTGTTGCATTGTTGCAATCGCCTGCTAAGAACGTTATTTCGGCTCTTCAATCGGCAGGTGGTACTATCCACGGCGCATTGCAAACCCTCTCTGAGCGTTAATTACTATACCTAATAAAATAAGATTAATAAACAATTAAACAAATAAAGAAAATGGCAGATTTGAAAGCTTTTGCTGAACAATTGGTAAATTTGACCGTTA
>CALATP010000040.1 GCA_937891845.1 uncultured Porphyromonadaceae bacterium
GTTCGAGTCGAGCCTTCTTTGCTATCTTATCCTCACCATCATCGGCATCATGTTCGAGGTGACCTACGTCGGTAATGTTGCGTACATAACGCACCTTATATCCCAAGTGAGTGAGGTAACGGAACAGTATGTCGAATGTGATGGCCGGGCGAGCATGTCCCAAATGACCATCGCCATACACAGTAGGACCGCACACATACATACCCACATGAGGAGCGTTGAGGGGTACGAAAGGTTGCTTGGTTCGTTTCAGCGTGTTATAAATAAACAAAGGATTTTCCATTTTATATTGTAGTTATTATTTAACAATCAATTCTTTAACTTGATTCAGGAACTCTTCGTCGGGATATCCTCTCAGAGCTATGGTACCGTCGGGAGCAAAGAGAATGAGGTGAGGAATGCCATTTACGCCGTAAGTTTCGGCAGCGATATTGGTTTCACTCAATATTTGCGGCCAAGGCATCTGTTCTTCTTCAATAGCTCGCTTGCTATCTTCTACTTTATCACGAGTAGCCAATCCCAATAATTCCAAACCTTTGCCATTGTACTCTGTGTAAAGAGCTTTCAACAAAGGCATTGACTTGCGACAAGGAGGACACCATGAAGCCCAAAAGTCGGCCAATACATATTGTCCCTTGCCTACATATTGGCTCAACGATACGGTTGTACCATCGGCTTGTTCTACCGTAAAATCTTTGAAGGGCATTCCTTCGGCAGTCTCTTTGAGCTTGATGCGACGTTGCACTCTTTTATATACCGCAGGATGCTCCAAGACATAGTCACTCATGGTAGTCAGCACACTGTCTATGCGAGTATCGTTGTCGCATTTCGACAGATATGAATTGAGTATGATGGCTCCTAAAACATCGTTGTTGTGAGTCGAAAGCATTGTCTCTATATTATCGACATACACACCATTAAGGGCATCACGTCCTGCATAGAATGTATTTCCGGCATCATCGGGAGTCAGGGTGTTATTCTCCATCAAGGCTACAAGACTATCGTTGAGCAATTGTATCTGCTCATTCAACCTTTTACTTGTTTCGTAGTATGCCATGTAGTCGATGTTGAGAGGCGAACTTTCAATCAATTGACCTTTGTTGAGGTCTATTTGAAGGCTACTACCCGGCTCGGCAATAAAAGAGAAGTGTATCGATGTATCGTTGATACCGAACTGAACACCGGGTGCCGTGTTGGTAACATCTACAATGAGAGCTTCGTAGGCTGTATCTACTGGCTGGGTAAAGGCGATTATCCCTTCGTTGACAAAAGCACTATCGACAACGGTAAGAGTTGTCTTATTGACCCAATAGAACTTTCCTTCGGTCATGTTGTCGATATGGGCTTCTACTTGGCAGATGTTTGTCTCCGCACTATTGCATGCAGCCAACAATAAGGTTGCCAATGATGCTATATAGAAATTAGAGCGTTTCATAATCGAAATATTGTTTTACTTATTGTCAATAGCAGCTTTAACGGTTGCAATCAGGGTTTCATCGGGTAATCCGCGAGTTACAATTGTTCCATCAGGGGCAAACAAGATGAGATGTGGAATGCTCATAATGCCATATATCTCGGTGGGAATGTTTTGTGCATCAAGTATTTGCGGCCAAGGCATCTGTTCCTCTTCGATGGCTTTGAGAGAAGCCTCCTTGGCATCACCCACAGCTACACCTAAGATTTCAAGACCTTTGGGCTTGTACTCATTATAGAGTTCGATAAGTGTGGGAACAGAACGACGACAAGGACCACACCACGATGCCCAGAAGTCGACCAATACATATTGACCCTTTCCTACATAGTCACTCAGTGATACGCTTGTGCCATCTTCTTGTTCGATAGTGAAGTCAATGAACATAGCACCTTGTGAGACGGACTTCATTTTTTCCCTTGCATCGATAGTGTGTTTTATGGATGCATTGTTAAGAATGATGTCACCCAGAGTCGCTACAACCGAGTCGAGTTCGGCTTGTTCGGGTTCGGTCGATAAGTAGTTTTCCATAGCAAAAATTCCCAATGCATCATTGCTATGCTCCGATAAGAGTTGCAATGTATTAGCTTTTAACTCCTGCTGAATAAACGTCTCTTCCTCCATTAAGAATTGCATAGCCTCTTCGGCAGTGATGGCTTGACTATTCATCAGCTGTTGGATGCTATCTTGGGTTATTGTATAATCTTGCATTAAAAGATTGGAACAATCGATAAAAGCATTGAAAGCATCGTTCATGGGAGAACCTTGTATGATGCCATCTTCGTTGAAATCTATAATTATATCACTCTTAGGCTCTACAAAGACGGGATATTGCAGTTGTAGTGTAGGGGCAACGATTAAGGCAAAATAAGCAGTGTCGACCTCTCCCGAGAAAAGGAAAGCTCCGTTGATGATGTCAACACTATCAACAGGCATCTTTTGATAGTAATCGTATAGGTATATCATATTACCATCCAATTCGGGTACCAAGATACCCTCTATCTTAAATTGCTTGTTACCTCCACATGATGCCAATAAAAGTGTAGTCAGCAAGGTAAGGAATAAATGTCTTGTTTTCATAGTCTTATATTATTTTTTATTACATACGTTCGGGAACTTCGATGCCCAGCAAGCTCATGCCAGAAGCAATAATCTTGGCAACATTGACCGAAAGCATCAAACGGAATGCTCGCACGTTCTCATTCTCTTCTCGCAGGATGGAGAAGTCGTGATAGAACTGATTGTATTCTTTGACAAGGTCATAGACGTAATTGGCTATCTGAGCCGGGCTGTATGTGCGACCGGCTTCGGCAACGGTTGCCGGATAGCTTGCCATGCGTTGTATGAGATCAATCTCTTTTTCCGAGGGTACAACACCTGTCATATCCACCTTGTTATATTCAATACCGGCTTCGGCGGCCTTACGCATAACCGAGCATATGCGAGCATGTGTATATTGTATGAACGGACCTGTGTTGCCATTGAAGTCGATACTCTCCTTGGGGTTGAAGGTCATATTCTTGCGAGGGTCTACTTTCAGAATAAAGTATTTGAGGGCACCCATACCCACCATGCGTGATATTTCGTTGGCTTCCTCGGCTGTGCAGCCATCCAGTTTACCCAGTTCGGCCGATGTTTCGCGTGCAGTACGCTCCATTTCATCCATCAAGTCATCGGCATCTACCACTGTTCCTTCGCGACTCTTCATCTTGCCCTCAGGAAGTTCCACCATGCCATAAGAGAAGTGAACAAGGTCTTTACCCCACTTGAAGCCCAACTTGTCGAGAAGGATTGACAATACTTGGAAGTGATAATTTTGTTCATTACCCACTACATATATCATTTGGTCGATGGGATAGTCGATAAAGCGTAATTTGGCGGTACCAATGTCTTGGGTCATATATACCGAGGTGCCATCGCTACGCAACAGCAACTTGTGGTCAAGACCTTCACCGGTAAGGTCAGCCCACACCGAGCCATCTTCTTTGCGATACATAATACCTTTGTCAAGACCTTCCAGCACTTTATCTTTTCCTTCGAGATAAGTCTCACTCTCGTAATATATCTTGTCGAAGTCGACCCCCATGCGGCGGTATGTTTCGTCAAATCCGGCATATACCCACTCGTTCATCATACGCCACACACTGCGAACCTCCTCGTCTCCGGCTTCCCAGCGACGCAACATTTCGCGAGCCTCCGCCATCAGAGGTGATGATGCCTCAGCCTCTTCCTTGCTCTTGCCTTGTGCCATGAGAGCCGCTACTTCGGCTTTATAGTGCTTGTCGAAAAGTACATAGAAGTCGCCTATCAAGTGGTCGCCTTTCTTGCCGGCACTCTCGGGAGTGATGTTGTTGCCCCACTTTTGCCATGCAAGCATCGACTTACAGATGTGGATGCCTCGGTCATTGACAATGTTGGTTTTCACTACACGGTTGCCATTAGCTTCCATGATGCGTGATAAGCTATAACCGAGCAAGTTATTGCGGACATGACCCAAGTGCAGGGGTTTATTGGTATTGGGCGATGAATATTCGATCATTACCAAGGGCGATTGAGGTGTAACCTCGGTAAAACCATATCGGGCATTGCTATCTATCTCGTGCAACACTCCTGCCCAGTGTGCCGGAGCTATAACAAGATTGAGAAAACCTTTTATCACATTGTATGAGGCTACGGTGGGTTCATTTTCTAAGAGATATTCGCCTATCTCTTGTGCTGTTGCCTCGGGTGCTTTCTTTGATGCACGCAGGAATGGAAAAACTACAACCGTCAGATTGCCTTCAAATTCCTTTTTTGTTTTTTGTGGCATGCAGTTGTTTTCATCTACTTCTGTTCCGTAGAGAGCATACACGGCACGAGCTGTTGCCGATGCTATAATCTGTTCTATTTTCATAATATGAATTTACTATCCGTTAAGTGTGCAAAGATAAATAATTTATGTTGAAATAGTTCCTTTGCAACCGTCGAAATAGAATTTTTCATGTTATTTTTCGCTATTTTTATCAAAGTCTCTTTTTGAACGATGTGATTTGAGTTGAAAATTGTAAAAAAAACAGTAATTCAGTACTTGCAATGGGTAAATATGAGTTCATTATCGGGAATGAAAACCCTAAAATAATTAAAAAACGGAGTTAAAATCATAATATAACATACTATTCTATCATGAGTTGTAATTATTAATTACCTTTGCAGTAATTTAGAAGTTACTTATTATTCAGACAATAAATAAACCATTTTTTATGCGTTCGTTTTTCAATTCGATACCACCGGTAACCAAGAATCTGCTCATCATCAACGTGTTGATGTGGTTTGCAACTTTGGCCATAGGAATTAATCCCGAGACGGGGTCATATCGCCTTGTAGAGTGGATGGGATTGCACATCATAGGAGCCGAGCAGTTCAATGTGTTGCAACTCGTTACTTATATGTTCTTACACGACCCGACATCGTTTGCACATGTATTTTTCAACATGTTTTCAGTGTTTATGTTTGGGCGTACGCTTGAAGAGGTGTGGGGCGGAAAACGTTTCCTATTCTATTACATTACCACCGGAATAGGTGCCGGACTCATACAAGAAGTGGCATGGTACATCGAACTGGGCAATGCCATATCTCACGATGTTGCACACTTGGGCTGGGATGTTGTTGCCCCATATCTCAATGGTTGGGTTACCATAGGAGCTTCGGGAGCTGTATTTGGTATCCTATTGGCTTTCGGTATGTTATTCCCCAATGTACCCCTATATTTAATGTTCATACCCGTTCCCATCAAAGCCAAATGGTTTGTTTTGGGTTATGGTCTTATCGAGTTGTTCTTAGGAGTCAGCTCGACGGGTGATGGTATAGCACATTTTGCCCACTTAGGAGGAATGCTTGTGGGTATTTTACTTATACTTTATTGGAGAAAGAAAGGAGTAGGAAATGGCAGGTATTATTGATAGTCTTAAATATCGTTTTAATAACGCACCGGTTCTTAAACAACTCATATACATCAACGTAGCTGTATTTGTTGCTGTTCATTTAGTATCGGTAATACTCTTATTGTTCAATATCGACACCAAGACATGGCTGTCGTATATCGAAGTACCCTCCGATTTAAATATTTTACCCTACCGATTGTGGACAATACTGACCTATATGTTTGTCCATTACGATGTGTGGCACATCCTTTTCAACATGTTGTGGCTCTATTGGTTTGGCGAGATATTTATTCAATATTTTTCACAACGCCACCTGACAGCCCTTTATTTTATGGGCGGAATAGCCGGAGCAATTATGTACTTGCTATCCTACAATATTTTCCCCTATTTTGCCGACCGACAAGGGATGATGTGTGGAGCCTCGGCTGCCATCATGGCCATAGTCTTTGCCACTACTTTACGCACACCCGATTATAAAATCAATCTCATGTTCATAGGCTCTATTTCGCTTAAATACATTGCAGGCGTTACTATTCTGATAGATTTGTTGAGTATGACCTCGCCCAATGCAGGAGGCCATTTTGCACATATCGGAGGTGCGATTATGGGTATTATTTTCGGTTGGTTCTGGAATAAAGGCAAGGATATACTGCGTCCCATTAATGGCTTCATGGATAAGATAGTAACGTTGTTTCAACGACCTTACATACGCATCAAGAAACCCAAGATTTCTCGCCAAAAGTCGGACGAAAACAAGCGTCGTAGTCGCCCCGAAAGTGATGAGGAGTATCATATGCGTAAGAAACGTGAAAATGAAGAGATAGACCGTTTACTCGATAAGATTAAAAAGTCGGGGTATAGTGCATTAACGACCGAAGAGAAACAAAAACTATTCGATGTAAGAAAAAATAATCCAACACACAATGGATAGAGGATGAATTTTATCAGAAAATGTATAGCACTCATATTACTTATTCTGTCGATAATATCATCGATAGGATTGCTTCTGGCATCGTATATCCAATATTTCTCACCAATACATTTCTCGCCGCCGGCTTTATTGGGACTTGCCTTTCCTATATTTGTAGTGACAACAATAATCTTTCTACTGTTGTTGTTGCCCATCTATGCACGTTATGCTCTTGTGCCGTTTGTGTCGCTATTGCTCGCCATCCCGGCTTTTCTGCAATATAGCCCCATCAATATCCGGCATGACAATATAGATACCAACCGCGAGAGATTTACCCTATTAAGCTACAATGTATATTATTTTGTCGATAGCAAGAAAGAACCGGGTTTTGACCAAGCACAACACAATCGCACATTGCAATATATCATCGACACCAACGCTGATGTTGTAGCACTACAAGAGGGACATGGATATTGGGGAGCAGTCAAGGGACAGAAAAGAACGCAAGAGCAAGTCGATAAGATGGCACAACTATACCCCTATCACATTTGTCAGAATCGCAGTCGCATATTTTCGAAGTATCCTATTAGATTAATCAGTGATACGATATACACCCCATCGGCCAACACATCAATCTATCAGCTCGATATAAACGGACGTACAGTTACACTCTTCAATAATCATTTGGAGTCGATAGGTCTTACCCGGGACGATAAGCAGTTGTATAGTGACATTATAACATCGCCTGATAGTATAGGCGAAAAACTGGGTGGAATAAAAGTTTTTGCCAAGAAATTCATGAATGCTTTTCAGTTGCGAGCATTACAATCTCAATATGTCGACTCAATGGCAAGAACAATGGGCGGCAATATAATCATGTGCGGAGACATCAACGATACCCCCAACTCCTATGCCTACCATACTTTACAGAAAGGACGTCGTGACGCCTTCTGTGAGTTAGGCTTAGGTCCGGGATTTACATATCGAGCCGACCGCATGTGGGTTCGCATTGACCACATTATATACCAAGGCTCATTCACCGCCAGAGACATCGAAAAAGGTCAATATCTCTACTCCGACCACTATCCACTGCTGGTAACATTTGAGTGGAATGATTAGAATCTTATCATTTATAGTGAGATAATGGCTTGAAAATTGGGTATTTTTATAAAATTGTTCTATTTTTGCACAGCTAAATACCAATACAGAAAACACAAAAACCAATTAAAAACAATAACCAATGAAAAGATTATTTCTTCCAGCAATTATTTGCCTTATGATGACCGGATGTCAACAAAGTAGTAATCCGTTCCTCAGTGAGTACAACACTCCGTTCGATGTACCTCCTTTTGAACAGATTGAGAATGAACATTACATGCCTGCTTTTGAAGAAGGTATCAGACAACAACAAGCCGAAATAAAGGCTATTGTAGAGAACCCCGAAGCACCTACATTTGAGAACACAATCTTGGCACTCGATCTCAGCGGTATGCTTCTCCGCAATGTCGAGTTGACATTCTTCTCATTCACCGAGTCAATGTCCAATGACACCCTTCGCGATATAGCAGCCGAAGTTACTCCCAAGCTCACAGCCCATGCCGATGATATTATGCTCAACGAAGCATTATTTGAGCGTATTAAAGCCGTATATGACAATCAAGCTAATGAAAATCTTGATCGTCCCCAAGAGCGTCTGTTGGAAAAATATTACAATAGTTTCGTTCGTTCGGGAGCTCTTTTATCGGCCGAAGATAAAGCTACGCTGCGTGACATCAATAGCGAACTGTCGACCCTTTCACTCAATTTTGGCAACAACGTACTGGCCGAGAACAATGCCTTTACACTCCACATTGAGAACGAAGCCGACCTTGCAGGTCTGCCCGCAGGTGCTATAACAGCTGCTGCCGAAGAAGCTGCTGCACAAGGTAAAGAGGGATGGGTATTTACCCTTTCAGCTCCCAGTCGCATACCTTTCTTACAGTATGCCGACAATCGTGACCTTCGCGAGCAACTCTATACAGCCTACATCATGCGTGGCGATAATGACAATGCCAATGACAACAAGGCTAACATCAAACGTATCCTCCAATTGCGTTTACAAAAAGCTCAATTATTGGGTTACAAGACTTATGCCGATTTCATTCTTGACGACCGCATGGCCAAGACCGATGCCGCTGTCAACGACTTACTCCTCAACATATGGAAATATGCCGTTCCTCGTGCCAATGAAGAGATTGCCGATATGCAGAAAATCATAGATCGTGAGGGTGGTAACTTTAAGCTCGCTCCTTGGGACTATGCTTATTATGCCGAGAAAGTACGTCAAGAGAAGTATGCCCTCAACGAAGATGAGTTGAAACCTTATTTCTCTCTCGACAACGTACTCAAAGGTGTCTTTATGGTAGCTGAGCGTCTCTATGGTATCACTTTCCAAGAAGACACACTTGGCGTTATTCCCACTTACCATCCCGAAGTTCGTGCTTATGAAGTATTTGATGCCGAAGGCAAGCACTTGTCAGTATTCTTCTGCGACTATTTCCCACGTGCCAGCAAGCGTTCGGGTGCTTGGATGAGCAACTTCCGCGAGTCGTATGTCGATGCCGATGGTAACGAAGTACGCCCCTTGGTATACAATGTAGGTAACTTTACAAAACCCACTGCAGATGCTCCCTCATTGCTCACACTCGACGAGGTAGAGACCCTCTTCCACGAGTTTGGTCACGGATTGCATGGTATGCTCACCCGTGTCGATTACTACGGCATCAGTGGTACCAATGTTGCACGCGACTTCGTTGAGTTGCCCTCACAGATTACTGAACATTGGGCTACTCACCCCGAGGTGTTGAAACTCTACGCTTATCATTATCAAACAGGCGAAGTAATTCCCGACGAACTTATTCAAAAGATGCAAAAAGCCTCAACCTTCAACCAAGGATTTGCCACTACCGAGTTGGTAGCAGCTGCACTGCTTGACTTGCGTATGCATGAATTGGAAAACTACGAAGACTTTGACGCTCGCGAGTATGAAAAGAAAGTGGCTGCCGAGTTGGGTCTCCCCGAGGAGATATGCTATCGCTATCGCAGCATGCACTTCAATCATGTATTCTCGGGTGGCTATGAGGTAGGTTATTACAGCTACTTGTGGGCTGAGGTACTCGATGCCGATGCATTTGATGCATTTGCTGAAAACGGTGTATTCGACAAGGCTACCGCTGATGCATTCCGCATCAATGTCCTTGAAGCCGGTTCGAGCGAAGACCCCATGAAATTGTATATACAATTCCGCGGTCAAGAACCCAATCCCGATGCACTCCTTCGTGGTCGTGGTCTTAAATAATAGCCAAGATTTATTTTAGTATTATATGAGAGCCTATTCCCCTGGGATAGGCTCTCGGTTTTTTTACACTTTTATAACATACTATTCCGATTACATTTACTACCTTTGCACATCAACCTATAAAACCCAATATACATGTCAACCGTACTTTTTCATGAAATAGCATTTGGTCCCATTCGCAGCCGTCGACTGGGTGTCTCGTTAGGTGTCAATCTGTTACCGCTCAATGGTAAATGGTGCTCGTATGATTGCATCTACTGCGAGTGTGGTTACAATGCCGATAATCGCGATGACCGCAAGATATATAGCCGGAGCGAGGTGTACCAAGCTTTGCGTACCAAGCTTATTGCAATGCGAGAAGAGAACAGTCCGCTTGATGTTATTACCTTTGCCGGAAATGGTGAACCTACCTTGCACCCCGATTTTGCCGGCATTATTGACGATACGATTGCTCTACGCAATGAATTTTACCCATCGGCTCAGATTACAGTACTTACCAACTCAACCCGACTCGAAGATGAAATGGTTGTTGCCGCTCTTCGCAAGGTCGATAACAATTGTCTCAAACTTGACACGATGGTGGCCGATACAATGCGTAAACTCAATGTCCCTGCCGGACATTGCGACCCGGAGAGAACTCTTAGCAATATTGAGAAATTTGAGGGCGATTGTATAGTACAGACCATGTTTACGCGTGGTTATCACAATGGTGAACGAGTGGACAATACCACCGAGGAGGAGATAGCCCTGTGGCTTGATGCTATAAAACGCATCCATCCGCGACAGGTACAGATATACACCATCGACCGCAAGACTCCTGAGCAATCACTCGAAAAAGTATCTGTTGAAGAACTTCGTTCGATAGGTGACCGCGTCAAGGCCTTGGGTATTGATATTAATGTAGCCGGATAAAGTCTCGGAAAAACGAAATACAGACGATATAGTTGTGACTTATAAATATTTACTGAAATGAAAATAGCACTTATAGGATACGGCAAGATGGGGCATGCAATAGAGGAAATAGCAATGGCTCGCGGACACGAAATAGTGTGTCGCATCGATGCCGACAATCAAGCCGACTTTACATCCGATGCCTTTTTATCGGCCGATGTTGCCATCGAGTTTACAACTCCGGCTACGGCTGTCGAAAACTATAAGCGAGCTTTTGCTGCCGGAGTACCTGTTGTGTCCGGTACAACAGGATGGCTCGAGCGTATGCCCGAGATAGAGGAAGCTTGCAGACAAGGAGCTACCTTTTTCTACGCCTCCAATTTCAGTCTCGGTGTAAATATCTTCTTTGCCATGAATCGATGGCTGTCGCAGGTTATGAATGCCTTTGACAACTATCATGTAAGTCTCGAAGAAATACACCACATTCACAAGCTCGACCATCCCAGTGGTACAGCAATCACTCTGGCCAATGATATTGTGACCGGAATGGAGCGTCTGTCGCAGTGGAGCGAGAGTGCTACTACAAACGATGTATTACCCGTGACAGCCATTCGTCAAGGAGAGGTACCTGGCACTCATGTAGTGAGGTACGACTCGGATGTAGACACAATTACCATCGAGCATCGTGCTAAGAGTCGTCGTGGATTTGCCCTCGGTGCGGTTATTGCAGCCGAATTTGCTGTCGATAGAAAGGGATTTCTTACCATGAGCGATATGCTCCCGTTTTTAAAGTAAATAACTGGCGTAAACTATGAATAAAGAAAACAATACTTCAATGCAACCTTCGCATAGGTCGACCTTTAAGGAACGAGTTAAACGTACACGCACTGCACGCTGGGTGCGGTTTGGTGTGTTCACAACAATCTTTTTACTTTTGATAATATGGATAGGCTCTCCATGGCTGTTGCTTATATATCCGTTATTTTTCGACATCTACATTACACAATATATTCCTTGGGGTGGATGGCGTAATATCAAAAATCCTTTTATACGCACCATATGTGAGTGGGTTGATGCCATCGCCTATGCTCTTGTATTGGTCTATTTCATATTCATCTTTGCATTCCAAAACTTTCAGATACCTACACCATCGTTGGAAAAGTCGATGCTGGTAGGCGACTTCTTGTTGGTAAGCAAGGTCAATTATGGACCACGTCTGCCTCAGACTCCTTTACACTTTCCTCTGGCTCAGCACACCCTTCCCATTGTCAATACCAAGTCGTACATTGACAGTTGGCAGCTGCCCTATAAGCGTTTGAAAGGACTGGGAAGCATTGAGCGTAACGATATTGTTGTCTTCAACTTTCCTGCCGGAGATACCGTTGCAAGCAAAATGCCTAACCCCGACTATTACACGCTTGCTCATTACTATGGTCGTGAGGCTCTGCATCGCGACAAAGCTCGTTTCGGCGAGATTATATACCGTCCGGTCGATAGGCGTGAAGCCTATGTAAAACGTTGTGTGGGACTGCCGGGTGAGAATTTCGAAATACGCAATAATGTCATCCATATCAATGGTAAAGCTATTGCCTCGCCCAAGAAAATGCAACTCAACTATTTCGTAAAAACCAATGGAACGAAGATAGGTGAAAAGACATTTGAGCAGTGGGGTATCAGTGTCGATGATCGTATGTATCTGAATAACTCGGCTAATGCTCCTTACCTCTTTGCCCAATTGGGTATTACACCCCGGAGTGATGGCAGTTACAATCCGGTCTATCATTTCCCTTTAACACAAGAGATGTATAACAAAGTTCAGGCATCGCCTATCGTTGAGCAAATAGTGAAAGAACCAGACGAAATGGGAGGAGAAGTATTCCCCTTGGACGGTGTACATCAATGGAGTCGTGCCGATTTCGGTCCTCTGTGGATACCTCAAAAGGGTGCTACTATACAACTCAATGCCGATAACTATTCGCTCTACGAACGAGCTATTCGCAACTATGAGGGTAACAAACTGGAACTTCGCAAGGGTGTTGTGTACATCAATGATGAGCCTGTTACCGAATATACCTTCAAGATGGATTACTATATGATGCTGGGCGACAATCGAGACAACTCGGCCGATTCTCGTTACTGGGGTTTTGTTCCCGAGGATCACATCATCGGCAAGCCAATATTGGTACTTATATCCTTGGATAAGGACAAGGGTTGGTTCAATGGAAAGTTCCGATGGAATCGATTTATGCGTCCAGCCGATTCACTGGTCAATTGATAGTGGTACATGGGTCGTAGACGTTCCATAATCATCAATGTAATAGTAATATTTGCCGTAGCAGTAGTACTGGCGGCTCTATGTCGTACCTATGTAGTAGAGTTGTATAGAGTCGCACCCCAACAGATGGAAAACACACTCTTACAGGGCGACCGCGTGTGGGTCGAAAAGTGGCACTACGGTATTCGACTACCTCAATCTTACATTTCACTACCATTTATCGACACCATTCCCGGTACTGACCTTCCTGCTCGCTATCCGGCACAGCCATTACCCTATAACCGGTTGTCGACCAAGGAGGTGTCGCGTAATGATATTGTGGCATTCAACTACCCGACCGGAGGAGCAATTCCTCTATCTCATTATCCTACTGCCATAGCCCGATGTGTGGGAATCCCCGGCGATACGGTATCGGCTCATGACGGTGTACTATATATAAATGGAGTACCTTCGGCTCAGAGTCCGGTTGTGACCGAGGCTTATCTCATTGCCGATACGCTCGTTTCGCAAGTGGAGCAATACATGACCCGGTTGTTCGGTTCGCCTTTCGAGAAACACGACTTGGGACATACCTGCATGTTCTATATCGATCGTTATTGCTATGACAAGTTAAGAGAGCATCTTCCATCTCACCTACAATTAACTCCTGTTTCGTTATCGTATGACAACTATGAGATAGTTCTTCCGCCCTATAACCGAGATGTTGTTATTACGCCCCGAAATGCTGCTTTTTATGCCCACATAATAAATGAATATGAACCAGTCAAAGTACAATTGTGTGGCAATGCACTATATCGGGGTGGTCGCAAAATAAATCAATACCGATTCACGCAACACTACTATTGGGTGCTGTGTGACAATCGCACTGCCGGCACCGATTCGCGTACATTCGGAGTATTACCTCATAGCCATGTGATAGGTCGATGCGTTAGAGTTATTTTTTCCACCGATGCTCGCCAAGGAGGTATTCCATCGTGGCGAGGTTCACGTTTCTTTAAATCTATCTGACGATGACTCCACTTTATCTCAGTTCAGCCTACTGGGCTCCCATCAGCTATTTCTCGGCAATATATCGCCACGGTGCAGCTGTTATAGAGCAACACGATACATATATCAAGCAGACTTATCGCAATCGTTGTAATATCATTGCATCACAAGGTGTACAGACACTAACCATACCTATCGAAAAACCATCGCCACACACCACCATGCGTGATGTGCGTATCAGCGATCATGGCAATTGGCAACACTTACACCACATGGCCATCGCATCGGCCTATGGCTCTTCTCCCTTCTACGAATATTATGCCGATGATATAGCCCGACTATATACTCGTCGTTATGATTTCTTGCTCGATTACAACATGGCTCAGATAGCTTGTGTGTGCGATTGGCTCGACATAGAACTGAACATATCGCTTAGTGATACATACACTCCGCATGACTCCATTCCTATGACCGACTTACGCGAAGCCATTCACCCCAAACATCCCGATACCTCACTCATAGCACCTTACTTGCCACGCCCCTATTATCAAGTATTTGCCTCTCGCTATGGGTTCATGCAGGATCTCTCCATTCTCGACCTTCTATGCAACATGGGTAACGAAAGTATCCTCACATTGGCAGGGATACGTTAAGGTAACATCTATTAATTCCACCTATTAATCATTCGTTAAGGGAAATTTTCTCATTGTTCGCTTCATGTTTTTCAAGAAATCGGCAAGAGGCTCGTCTGTGCAGGATGGGGTCATATACACCCACTAGCCCTACTACTGATGGAAATGCAATGTGTCGACTACACGATGTAGGTCAATATTGTGAATGAGGTTGTGGCTTATGTAGAGATCTCCTATAAACAACGCGAGGAAGCTATCAGCTTCCTCGCGTGCGTATACATAATTATATAATACGAGATTAGTCTTGCAACTTGGCTTTGATAAACTCACGGTTGAGACGAGCAATGTTGGAGAGCGAAATGCTCTTGGGGCATTGAGCGGCACAAGCACCGGTATTGGTACAGTTACCGAAACCGAGTTCGTCCATCTTAGCCACCATAGCACGAGCACGACGGGCAGCCTCGATACGACCTTGGGGTAAGAGAGCCAATTGGCTTACCTTGGCCGAAACGAACAGCATGGCCGAACCATTCTTACAAGCGGCTACGCAAGCACCGCAACCGATACACGAAGCCGAGTCCATTGCCTCATCGGCATCGGTCTTGGGGATAAGTACGGCATTGGCATCTTGGGCACCACCTACGTTGATCGAGGTGTAACCACCGGCTGCAATAATCTGGTCGTAAGCTGTGCGGTCAACCATCAAGTCGCGAATAACGGGGAAACCAGCCGAACGCCAAGGCTCGATAGTGATAGTATCGCCGTTATTGAACTTGCGCATGTGCAATTGGCAAGTAGTGATAGCCGAGTCGGGACCGTGGGGGTGACCATTGATGTACAATGAGCACATACCGCATATACCCTCGCGGCAGTCGTGGTCAAATACAACAGGTTCTTTACCTTCGTTGATAAGTTGTTCGTTGAGCACGTCGAGCATCTCAAGGAATGAGCTGTCGGTCGAAATGCCTTTCACGTTATATGTCTCAAACTGACCTTTAGCTTTGCGGTCACGTTGACGCCATACTTTCAGTGTTAAATCTATAGTCTTTTCCATAACTGTAATTCCCGATTATTGTTTGTAGTTACGTTGTTGTACTTTGACAAACTCATAGTTGAGTTCCTCTTTGTGCAACTCAGGCTTTTGATCGTCGCCCTTATACTCCCAGCAACCAACGTACATAAATTGTTCGTCGTTACGTTTAGCTTCACCCTCTTCAGTTTGGTGTTCTTCGCGGAAGTGACCACCGCAAGACTCCTCACGGTGCAAGGCATCGATAGCCATCAATTTACCTATCTCGATAAAGTCTTCCAAGCGCAATGCTTTCTCCAACTCAACGTTCAACGAGTAAGCCTCGCCGGGGATGCGCAAGTCGCTGTAGAATTCTTTCTTAATCTTCTCAATCTCAACGAGAGCCTTCTCAAGACCGGCTTTGTTACGACCCATACCTACATAGTCGCTCATGATGCGACCGAGTTTCTTGTGCAATGAGTCAACCGATTGTTTACCCTTGATAGCCATAAGACGGTCGATACGGGCTTTAACAGCCTTCTCAGCCTCGGCAAACTCGGGAAGGTCGGTGCTGAAGCGGGGTACTTGAATTTGGTCTGAGAGATAATTTTGGATGGTGTAAGGCAATACGAAGTAACCATCGGCAAGACCTTGCATGAGAGCCGAAGCACCCAAGCGGTTGGCACCGTGGTCAGAGAAGTTGGCCTCACCAATAGCAAACAGACCGGGTATTGTGGTTTGCAACTCATAGTCTACCCATATACCACCCATAGTGTAGTGAGAGGCGGGATAGATCATCATAGGAGTTTCGTATGGATTGTCATCAACAATCTTTTCGTACATTTGGAAGAGGTTGCCATAACGAGCCTCAACAGCATCACGACCGAGACGCTTGATAGCATCGCTAAAGTCGAGATATACAGCAAGACCAGTACCTACACCATAACCGGCATCGCAACGCTCCTTGGCAGCACGAGAAGCCACGTCACGAGGTACAAGGTTACCAAAGGCGGGATAACGACGCTCCAAATAGTAGTCGCGATCTTCTTCTTTGATTTCGGTGGGTTTGAGCTTGCCGGCACGTATAGCCTCGGCATCTTCTTTTTTCTTGGGAACCCAGATACGACCATCGTTACGCAATGACTCAGACATAAGAGTCAACTTAGATTGGAACTCGCCGTGAACGGGGATACAAGTGGGGTGAATTTGAGCATAAGCGGGGTTGGCAAAGTATGCACCTTTGCGGTAGCATTGAACAGCAGCCGAACCGTTAGAGGCCATAGCATTGGTTGAGAGGAAGAATACGTTACCGTAACCACCTGTAGCTATAACTACTGCGTGAGCCGAGAAACGCTCGATACCACCGGTAACAAGGTTACGCATAATAACACCACGAGCACGACCATCTACGATAACAACATCAAGCATTTCGTAGCGAGTACGAAGGTCTACCTTGCCTTTGTTTACTTGGCGCATCAAAGAAGAGTATGCACCGAGGAGGAGTTGTTGACCTGTTTGACCCTTAGCGTAGAAAGTACGAGATACTTGCGCACCACCAAATGAGCGGTTGTCGAGCAAGCCGCCATATTCGCGAGCAAAGGGAACACCTTGAGCTACACATTGGTCGATGATATTGTTAGAAACCTCAGCAAGACGATATACGTTGGCCTCACGAGCGCGGTAGTCACCACCCTTGATTGTGTCGTAGAACAAGCGGTATACCGAGTCACCATCGTTTTGATAGTTCTTGGCAGCATTGATACCACCTTGAGCAGCAATAGAGTGAGCACGACGAGGTGAATCTTGGATACAGAAGTTGATAACATTGAAACCCAACTCACCGAGTGTAGCGGCAGCAGCACCACCGGCAAGACCGGTACCAACAACGATAACATCGAGACGACGTTTATTGGCGGGGTTTACTAGCTTTTGTGTTGCCTTATAATTGGTCCATTTTTCTGCCAATGGACCGGCAGGTATTTTAGATTCTAGTTTAGACATAATATTTTTGTTTTATCAGATTAATGTTTCAAACCGGCTTCGATGGGAACATCAACACCCATTACACCATATTTAACATACAAAGCAACAGCTACAAGGGCAAAACCTAAGCAAATGATGGTAGCAAACACGTTACCTATCACTTTCCAACGGTTGAACCAAGTATTGTTGTTGAAACCGATTGTGTGCAATGCACTCCAGAAACCGTGAGTCAAGTGGAACCACAAAGCAACAAACCACACAAGGTAGAGACCTACCATAAGGGGTTGTTTGAAAACTTCGATTACCAAACGAGAACCATCGTGAGGATTAACACCGGGAACAACATTAGTAAGCTCGTTCAATTGCATCTTGAACCAGAATTGTGCCATATGAAGCACCAAGAACAAAATAACGATGATACCGAGTACCAACATATTTTGTGAAGACCATTCTACACCTTTGGGACGCACGTTGACAGCATAGCGGTCATTACCACGGGCGCGACGATTTTGGATTGTCAACCAGAAGGCGTAAACAATGTGAACTATGAAACCTGCAGCCAACACTGCTGTGAGAGCAAGTGTGTACCATTTCGCACCAAGAAAACCACAAATTGCGTTGTAGGCCTCGGGCGAGAACACTAGTGCAAGGTTCATACACATGTGAAATGTTAAAAATAGAACGAGAAAGAGTCCTGATACACTCATAACTACTTTACGTCCTATAGACGATTTAGTTAACCACATAAGTTTGAAATTTAAGTTATTATTATTGTATTTATGTTTTTCAAGAATGTAAGAGTATGCAAAAATAGACTTTTAAGCCATAAGAAACAAATAATTGATGAAATTTTTCACCATAACACATTATTAAAAGGGTATTCTCAAATGAAATCACAGCAAATATCGGTAAGGTAAACACACTTTGAGGAAAATTGTGTATCTTTATACCCTCAAAAAAAGAGACGCTATGAAAGAAAAAATTCTTGTAACCGGAGCCGGTGGTTTTATAGGCGGTTTTATAGTTGAAGAGTCACTCAAACGCGGGTATGATACTTGGGCGGGAGTGCGTCGCACAACATCGCGCGAATATCTGCAAGATGAACGTATTACGTTTGTCGACCTCGACTTTGCACACCCCGAAAACCTGTGCTGTCAGCTCACAGAACTCAAACAGAAGATGGGTGGATGGGACTATATCATCCACAATCTGGGTGTTACCAAGTGCAAGAATAAACAAGACTTCTACCGCATCAATCACGACTATGTTCGCAACTTTGTAGACGCACTGATTGCTTGTCAAATGGTGCCTCGCAAGTTTATATATATGAGCAGCCTGAGTGCTTGGGGAAAAGGCGATGAGGTAAACCACACACCCATCAAACTCACCGATACCCCCCACCCCGATACAGATTATGGCAAAAGCAAATTCAAAACCGAAGAATATTTACAATCCTTACCACAATTCCCCTACATCATACTGCGACCTACCGGAGTGTATGGCCCTCGCGAGAAAGATTATCTGCTAATGATACAGACAATAAAGATGGGTTTTGACTTTGGTGTGGGTTATCGCAAGCAACTCATCACTTTTATTTACGTCAAGGACTTGGTACAAGCCATCTTTGCAGCTGTTAATGCCAATGTGTGTCGTAGAGCCTATTTCATCTCGGAAGAACAGGCTTATACTTCATCGGGATTTCGTAAATATGTAGCAGCCGAATTGGGTAAAAAGTGTGTTATACCCGTCGTTGTGCCTTGTTGGTTCTTGTGGATAATATCGGTTGCTGCAGAATGGATGGCCGGAATGACCGGAAAAACAAGTACCCTCAACCGCGACAAATATCGTATTATGTGCCAACGCAATTGGGTGTGCGACACATCGGCTACACGTGAAGAACTAGGATTTACTCCACAATATTCACTGGAAGAGGGTGTAAAAGAGACTGTCGCTTGGTATAAACAGAACAAATGGCTGTAAAACAAGCAACTGTATAAACAAAATCTATATCTGAAATAATAAATGGAAAGAAAAAAAGTTACCATATATTGTGCATCAAGTCCTGCTGTAGACCGCAGTTATTTTGAAGCAACCGAACGATTGGCTGTTCTCCTTGCCGAGCGAGATACTACCATCGTATATGGTGCCGGTCGTCAAGGATTGATGGGATGCATAGCCGATTATATCCTAGCCAATGGAGGTAAAGCGATAGGTGTAATACCGCAATTTATGGTAGACCGCGACTGGTGTCACAACGGTCTGAGCGAACTTATTGTGACACAAACAATGCACGAACGTAAGGAAACGATGGCAACAATGGCCGATGCAGCCATTGCCCTGCCCGGTGGATGTGGTACAATGGAAGAGTTGTTGGAAATAATCACTTGGAAACAATTGGGACTATACCCCCACCCCATCATTATACTCAATACCAACGGATATTACAACCCTTTGTTGGCAATGTTACAAACAGCTCTCGACAACCGCTTTATGCGTGATATACACGCCCAGTTGTGGTATGTAGCCAACACACCCGAAGAGGTAATAAAAGCACTCTACACACTACCCGAATGGGATGTTTCTTTGGGAAAATTTGCTATGGTTAAATAACAGTTTTATCATCGTGATATACAATGAGGAGTAAAGCACAAAATACCGATAGTGACAATGTAACAGATAATCTGGTACAGTTGCCCAACGACAGTATTACACTACCACTTTTCGATCCGGTGAGTGAATTGGATAATGATACAGATGCGATAGATTACTATACATTGGGTATTACCGATACTATAGCCACCACCCAACACGAAGGTCTTTATGCCGAAGAGAGACCCACTTATATAGGCAACAACTCGTGGGTTGTAAGCCTATTGATATTGGCTTTTGTTTTCTTTGCTATATCATATAGACGAGGTATGAAATACCTGCAAATTGTATTCACCTCGCTCTTTAAGGCCAATGCCAGAGGAAATCTTTTTGATATAACAACAGTAAACGAAAATCAGTTGAAATTGTCGCTCTTGACTATTACTTTTATCACCGAAGGAATAGCGTTGTATTATATACTTATAAACAATCATATCACCAATACAAGCCTTATACTACCCTGTATCATAATATGTTCGTTGTTGTGTATGATATACTTCTTGTTGCAGAGAGGAGTATATTATCTATTGGGTATCATATTTGGAGATGCTCAACAAGCAAGTACATTTGATGAGAGCTACACATCGGTCAATCTTTTTGTAGGTTTGGTATTTACACCCTTTATATTATTGATGGTTTTTGTACCCTCATTACTACAAACAGCCACACTTATATGCCTTATTTTGTATATAATATCTCGTTTGATAATAATGTACATTGGAATTAGAATTTTTTCACCTCATATATTCGGTTTGCTTTATATTATTTTGTATCTTTGCGCCCTGGAATTGGCACCGCTTTTTTTATTGGAAAAAGGAGTCAATTATATATATCGATTTTTAGAAATTAATCTTATATAAGCCTTGAAAATTAAGAAGATACTTGTTTCTCAACCGAAACCATCAACAGAGAAATCGCCCTACTACGACATCGCGCAAAAACACGATGTTGAAATTGTTTTTCGCCCTTTTATCAAGGTTGAGGGCTTAACATCAAAAGAGTTCCGTCAACAAAAGATTTCTATTCTCGACCACACTGCTATAATTTTTACAGCGAGAACAGCAATAGACCATTTTTTTACATTGTGTAAGAGTCTGCGTATTACCATTCCCGACACAATGAAATACTTCTGTACAACAGAATCTATATCACTATACTTGCAAAAGTATATAGTGTATCGTAAACGTAAAATACATCACGGCAACAAATCTAACAAATTGGAAGATTTGTTACCTCTCTTGACAAAGTATAACGAAAAGTATCTATATCCTGTATCGGATGTACACAAAGATGATACATCATTCCTAGAGAAGCATAATATAAATTATACCAAGGCAATAATGTATCGCACTGTGAGCAATGATTTCACTCCCGACGAAGCTTTCGATTATGATATGCTCATATTTTTCAGCCCCGCCGGTATCGCATCATTGATGAAGAACTTCCCCAACTTTGAGCAAGGAGATATAAGCATAGCTTGTTTTGGCCCAACAACAGCCAAGGCTGCCAAAGAAGCCGGATTGAGATTGGATATAGAAGCCCCCACCCCCGAGATGCCTTCGATGACAGGAGCTTTGGATTTATATCTGAAACAACAAAACAAGAAAAAATAAAATAAAAAAATAAAGTCTCCACATAATACCTCGTAGGTGCGTATACCACATACGGGGTATTTTTAGATAAACTATGATGTACGGATTATCAAAAGAAGAAAAACTATGTAGCCACACAAAGATAGAACAACTCTTTGCCGATGGTAATTCTTTTGCACAATATCCGTTGCGAATTGTTTATCGTATACATCCGAAAAATACCCCTGACGAGCAACCTCAATTTTTTATCAGTGTACCCAAGCGCAAGTTTAAACGTGCTGTGCATCGTGTGTGGCTGCGTCGTCGCATTCGTGAGGCCTACCGACTCAACAAAAACATTCTCCCCAAAATGTCTCAATACAGCATAGATATAGCTTTTCTATACACCGCTGCCGACAAAAAGGAGTTTGATATAATAGAGCATAAAATGGTAGAATTACTGAAAAAACTTGCCATCATAATACAAAACAGTGTAAACAACAACGAAACAGAATAATATGATAGAACTGGTAAAAAAAATATTGTCACAATTATTATTATTACCTATATACTTCTATCGTCGTTGCATATCACCATTGCTACCACCATCGTGCAGATACACCCCCACTTGCTCACAATATGCAATAGAAGCAATAAAAAAATATGGACCATTCAAAGGTTTATGGCTAGCCATCAAACGCATTTGTCGTTGCCATCCTTGGGGTGGAAGTGGATATGATCCTGTACCATGACACAACTTATCGATATACATACTCACCATAGTATAGAGAATATAGAAGCTATAATCTCGGTAGAACCAACATCTTTCAATGCTGTTCTCGGCAAATACTATTCTGTGGGTATACACCCTTGGAATAGTTCAGATATCACATCGGCCGACCTGGATATATTGCAAAAAGTATGTCGGCACACACAAGTTGTTGCTATAGGCGAAACAGGTGTAGATTTATTGCGCGGAGCTAGTAAAGAAAAACAAATAGACTTATTAGCTCAACATATAAAATTGTCAGAAACTCTACATAAACCTCTCATACTACACGTTGTAAAATCAACAGATACTATATTGTCGCTATACAAACAGTATAAACCCACACAAAAATGGATTATACACGGATATAGAGGCAACGAAACAACAGCTATACAATTGATAGAAAAGGGTATAGAGTTGTCATTTGGAGAAAAATTCAATCCACAGGCTGTAATATCCACACCACTCGACCAACTATGGATAGAGAGTGATGAAAGCACAACCCCAATAGAAACTATTTATAACAATATAGCTACCGTAAAGAATATAGATAGTCATATACTTAAAAGTTCTATTTATAATAGAGCGCAAAAGCTATTTTTTAGTGCTTATTAATTGTATTTTAAGTCAAACTATCGTAAATTTGCAAACACAACAATTCATACAACTAGTACAATAATTAAAATCCATACGATATGAATTTCATAGAAGAATTGAAATGGCGTGGTATGATACACGATATGATGCCCGGAACCGAAGAACAAATGCAAAAAGAGATGACAGTTGGTTATCTGGGTATAGACCCCACAGCCGACTCACTACATATAGGTCACTTGGTAGGCGTAATGATGTTGCGACACTTGCAACGCGCAGGACATAAACCCATCGCTCTCGTAGGTGGTGCTACCGGTATGATAGGCGACCCTTCTATGAAATCGCAAGAACGTAAACTATTGGACGAGAATACACTACGTCATAATCAAGAAGCCATAAAAAAACAATTGGCTCACTTCCTTGATTTTGACTCGGATGCTCCCAATGCTGCCGAACTAGTCAACAACTACGATTGGATGAAGGAATTTTCATTTATAGACTTCATACGTAGTGTAGGAAAACTTATCACCGTAAACTATATGATGGCAAAAGATTCTGTCAAAAAACGCCTTTCGGGAACCTCGGGTGAAGGTATGTCTTTTACAGAATTTTCATATCAGTTGATGCAAGGTTACGACTTTGCATATCTATTTAAAAATCGCAATTGTAAATTGCAAATGGGTGGTTCCGACCAATGGGGCAATATTACAACCGGTACAGAATTGATACGTCGTATGTATGGAGGTGAGGCTTTTGCTATTACTTGTCCTCTTATTACCAAAGCTGATGGTACAAAATTTGGTAAAACCGAAAGTGGTAACGTATGGTTGGATCCTCGTTATACATCACCCTACAAATTCTATCAATTCTGGTTGAATGTAAGTGATGTCGATGCAGAACGTTATATCAAGATATTCACATCTCTCACTCAAGAAGAAATAAATGCTATAATAGCCGAGCAACACGAAGCACCCCACTTGCGTCCATTACAAAAACGTTTGGCTCAAGAAATTACTATTATGGTACATAGCCAAGAGGCCTACGATGCTGCTGTTGCTGCTTCTAATATACTATTCGGTAATAGCACAGCCGAGACACTACGTAATCTTGATGAAGCTACACTTCTTGACGTATTTGATGGAGTACCTACCTTTGAAATTTCATTAGAAGAACTCAAAGCAGGTATAAAAGCTATAGAACTTACAACCGACAAAGCCGCCATCTTCCCATCAAAAGGAGAAATGCGTAAACTTACACAAGGTGGTGGTGTTTCTATCAACAAAGAAAAATTATCATCTTTCGACCAAATTATTGATGATAGTTACTTGGTAGCCGGTAAATATTTAATTGTTCAAAAGGGTAAAAAGAACTATTTCCTCGTCATAGCACGATGATTTTATACCCCGAAATGACCTAAATAAGAGAAAAAACAAGATTTTCTTAAATTTTTTGCTTAAAAATTTGGTGATTTCGCAAAGTGGTATTACCTTTGCATCGCTTTAGGGAAAAACCCTTAGCACATAGGTACTGGCTTATGGTGTAATGGTAGCACAACAGGTTT
>CALATP010000041.1 GCA_937891845.1 uncultured Porphyromonadaceae bacterium
CAACAAGGAATATATGGAGTAGGTTTTGTGCTATGTTCTTCATTTTATAATGTGTATTTATTTCTTCTCGTAGAGCCGTTTCTTCCAACGTGATAGTTTCTCAATACCGTCTCGAATGCCTAAGAGTCCGTGTGAGCTGGATTCTACCGATTGAGCCAATGGGTCGTGAAAGGTTGTAATGTTGACATCGGCTTGACCGAATTGCTCGGGATATATGACAATGAGGTTGTTGTCGGCAAAGTATTGAGAGAGGAATGCGGGTAGTTTCTCGTATTCGGTACTGAATGAAATAGAGGCTCTACGAGCTGCGACAACAACAAAAAGATCGTCATCCAAAACGACATTGCTGAGCAGTAGCATATCGTCCCACGAATCTATTTTGTTATATTCGTGGCGTATCTTGTAGTTGCGTTGTGTGATTACATTCTCAATTTGAGGTATGGTGTTTTCGTAGGCATAGAAAAGTATGCGACAGCCTATTTGTTGAGAAATGTTGGCCAGTCGGTCAATCCAAGTTGTAAATCCTGTTTCGTACTCGGCCATAGGTGGGACAGAAACGACAATGCGAGTAGTGGTGGCGGGCGGTGTTGTACACTTGGCTATCCATATCATCTTGTGAGTGCCGCGTAAAATATTCTCGATTTTGGATCCAAAGAAGGAGTCGACAATATTGGCTTTGTGGTGTAATCCGAGAACGACTTCGCTGATGTCGTTTTCTTTGATGGTGTGAATGATGCCACTGGCAATATTGAGGTCATATCGAGATATGGGCACAACGCGGGTATCGGTGGCCGCAGCAGCTTTTGCCGCTTGTTCGAGGATGCGTTTTGATGTGTGGTTGTTGCCCGACTTTGTATCATCATTTACGTACAGAGCGTATAGCGGTGTGCGCAATTTGGGATTTTTTATCAATATAGCCATATTGATGAGAGCCTCGATTGTGGCCGGATTGGCTACGGGAATGAGGATGCGTTCTTGATTGATGGATGTTTCGGGCTTTTCGTTTGGCTCTTCATCTTGGAGTCGGATAACGGTTTTGCCGGAAGCATTCTCGGTGACCATAGAGCTGACTGTGCAAGTTACTAATATCATAATGATGGTACCGTTGAGTATTGCATCGTCAAACACACCGTAGTTGCGTCCCACTATTACTGCCGCCAATGATACGGCAGCTTTGGCTGTCGTGATACCAAAAATGAGTCGACGGTCGGTCGATGAGTAGTGAAATATGCGTTGAATGAGCCACGCGGCCAGCCATTTGGTACCGATGGCAATGGCGCACATAATGACTGCAACCAAGAGCATCTCGGGGTGTTTGATAAATACGCTCAAATCGATGAGCATACCTACTCCTATGAGGAAGTAGGGAATGAAAAGGGCATTACCTACAAATTCCAGACGGTTCATCAAGGAAGAAACCGAGGGGATGTATCGGTTGAGGATGATTCCGGCAAAGAAAGCACCAATGATAGACAGCAACCCTATGGCCTCGGCTATAAATGATGACAAGAAGACGAGTGCCAGAACGAAAATAAATTGTGTTACATTATCGCTGAATGTCTTGAAAAACCATCGCGTGATGCGAGGATAAGCATAGATGGTGAATGATGCGTAGGCAGCAACCAATAGAATAAATCTTATCCAATAGGCGGTGCTTGTATCGCCCGATAGAGAGCCGGTGATGATGGCAAAAACGACGAGAGAGCCAAGTATGGCGAAGATAGTACCAGCCACAGCGACGGTGACCGGAGCATAACGATTGAGTCCATACCTGCTGACAATGGGGTATGAAATGAGTGTGTGCGATGCAAACATACTCGATAGAAGCATTGCCACGTGCCAGTCGAGGTGTAATAGGTAGTGGCTGGCTACAGTACCCAAAATCATTGGTACGCTGAATGTGAGCAGTCCGAATATTGAGCCGGGTTTTCTGTTGCGCAAGAGGGTGAATATATCCATCTCGATACCGGCTAGGAACATCAGGTATAAGATACCTACTTGTCCGAATATCTCGAAACTGCTATCGCGAGCCAAAAGATTAAATCCGTGTGGCCCTATGATGATACCTGCAATGATGAGCCCTATAATGTGCGGAATACGGAAGCGATTGAGCAAAATAGGGGCCAATAGTATGATGGACAGTACGATAAAGAATATCAGTACGGGGTTCTCGATGGGGAGTGTCGGCATACCACTGAACATATATTATATGGTCAATTAAGTGTTTAATGTATAGGCAGGTGTTATTATCAAGGGCGCAAAAGTCTTGCTAGCGCGGTATTGTGAGTCGTTGTCCGGCTCGGATACGGTCGCTTCTGAGTCCGTTGGCGCGTTTGAGGCTTCTAACGCTGATGCCATATCGTTGTGCGATGGTCGATAGCGTTTCGCCTTTCTTCACGCGGTGGTAGGTTTTTTCGGCCGAAGTCGTAGCTTGTCCTCGGCTAGAAGAAGCCGACGAGCTACCTTCAGACGACCGTACGGTAGTTGTACCTCTGTTCCATCCTACGATAAGACTTTGACCAATACTGAGACGGTCGTTGCGCAATCCGTTCCATTTCTTGATGTTTTTGACCGATGTGCCATATTTGCGGGCAATCTTAGAGAGCGTTTCGCCTTTTCTCACGCGGTGATAGCGAGGTGTAGGCTCGGTCGAAACTTCTTCTTCGGTAGTAGTAATCTGTTCGCTTTCGGCACGAGCGATGATAGAGTCTTGTAGTGCAATGTATGTGTATATATCGCCCGAAGGAAGGGTGAGTACATAGGGGTTGGCTTTGCTACCGGGGATGATATTGCAACGATATTGGGGATTGAGTTCTTGCAGAGCCTCCATCGGAATATTCATCACTTGTGATATGTGTTCGAACTTGATGTGGTTCTGAACTGTAATGGTATCGGTTGTGAGAGGCTTGGTGGCTAGTACCGGCTCGATGTTGTGTTCGCGGTAGTATGTCATTGCGTAATTGGCAGCAATGAATAGCGGAACGTACATACGAGTTTCGGATGGAAGAGTGTAGTATATGCCCCAGAAGTCGTTCTTTCCGGTGGTTCTAATAGAGCGAGCAACACGTCCGGGCCCGCAGTTATATGCCGCGAGAGCCAAGTGCCAGTCGCCAAACATTTTGTAAAGGTCGCCGAGGTATTTTACAGCGGCTACAGTAGACTTGTATGGGTCGCGACGCTCGTCGATGAGTGAAGTAACAGCCAGACCGTATTCTCTACCTGTCGATACCATAAACTGCCATAGTCCGGAGGCACCGGCACGCGATGTTACGTCGGGGCGCATAGCCGATTCGACCACGGCAAGATATTTGAGTTCGAGAGGAAGTCCGGCTTCCTCAAGAGCTTGTTCAAAGAGTGGCAGGTATCTGGTGCTACGACCCAAGATGGCACTGAGCGAACTGCGGCTGTTGCGCATATAGCGGTCGATGCAGCTGCGTACTATCTGATTGTATGGCATATCGATTACTGTACCCATATCACGAAGTCGTTGACGATATACCGAGTCGGGAATATTTACATCGTGACCTTGATTTCCGCTCTCGGGAGCGTATGCGGTATAGTTGCGAAGATACCAATCGTTGAGGTTGTTTTCAAGATTGTCAATGTAACTTTGAGGGAGTTCAAAGTTTGCGTCGGTAATGGTGTCGCGTACGGCGATAGGTTCGGAAGTACCGGCAAAAGTCATTGCCGAGAATGTAATACCAATTGCTGTTAAAAAATAAAATTTACGTGTCATCATTTATGTTTAAAAAGTAATTGCGCATTGAAGTCCCAATGCAGGACTTTGAGTTTTAGAAATAGGAATAAGAGCCGGTTTTACGTTGAGTGATAGGTCGGGAGACATATCAAAGTTATAAAGTTCGGCGTCGACGTATGCATCTAATATACATACCAAATATAGAGCAACCATACCTACGATGCAGTAATCGCGGTAGTGTCTGTAAGCATCTTTGCGGGTTTTTAATAATTTTGTCAACCACGACTTGTCAATGTCGTTTTCGTCGTAATATGGAGGAAAGAACTCCATATAACTGTTGGTGGTAGGATCGGAGTCGAGGATGTCGAGGTATGCTTGTTGATAGTCGGTGAGCATACGGTTGTTCCACGAGGTTGCATATATGAGTCCTGCAAAACCACCAACAACGATAGGTAACTTCCAGTATCTTCTGTTATAAATCTGTCCGAGTCCCGGGCATAGTGCCGACAGCCATACAGCTCTCATTCCATCGGGATTGAATGCTGTAGTGGCAATAGTGGGTATTGCCGTTGTATCGGGTGTGAGGGTAGATGCCCCCATTGTAAGAGAGTCTATTGCCAATGTATCGATGCTTGTTGAGAAACTCTCGATGGGGTCGACCGGGGGAAGCGAGTCGAGTGGCGTTACTTCTTGTGCTTGTAATCTTATGACCCCTACAACCAAGCACAACAAGACTACACTCACGCGAGAGAGTAGGGCTGTAATGTGCAGTATGTAGTTGTCGTAGTATTTCATAAGTAGGTGTTATTTGAGTTTGTCAAAGAGAGCAATGAGTCGTTCCAACTCTTCTTCGTTTTTGAAGGGGATGCTTATTTTCCCCTTTCCGTTTTCGTTGCAGGTGAGTTGTACTTTTGTGCCGAAGAAACCCGATAAATGGTTGCGCAAGAGTGTGTACTCTTTGTTGTGAGCTGTACGTTTGGCAATTTTCTTGGCTGACTGTGCCGGAGCTTGTGTCATAGATCGTGCGAGTTCTTCGACCTTACGCACCGATAGGCCTTCGGCAACAATGAGTTTGTATAACTCGAGTTGTACGGTGGCATTCTCGATAGAGAGCAGAGCCCGGGCGTGACCCATATCAATGATTTTGTCGCGAAGTCCTATCTGAACTTCGGCAGGCAGTCGGAGCAAACGCAGATAGTTGGAAATAGTGGTACGTTTCTTGCCCACTCTCTCTCCCAATTGTTCTTGAGTGAGCTTGTATTGTTCGATGAGTTTGCTGAAAGAGAGCGCAATTTCTATTGCATTGAGGTCTTCTCGTTGAATGTTCTCAATGAGAGCCATTTCCATAACCGCCTCATCCTCTACTGTGCGAATGTATGCCGGAATGGTAGCGAGTCCGGCAATCTTGGCAGCACGATAACGACGCTCACCGGCAATGATTTGATAGGTGTTGTTATTGAGTTGTCTTAGAGATATGGGTTGAACGATGCCGAGTTCACGGATCGAAGCGGCAAGTTCGGCCAGACTCTCGTCATCAAATTCACGACGAGGTTGGTCGGGGTTGGGCTGAATGCGGGATAGTTCTATCTCACTGATAGAAGAGGTGCCGGATGTTTCTATATCATTCATATTGATGAGAGCATCCAATCCGCGACCCAAAGCGTTTCTTTTTCCTGCTGCCATATATTATGTTTAAAATCAGTTGTTTCGTTTAATAAGTTCTTTGGCGAGTTGCATATGGTTGATGCTTCCTCGCGATTCGCTGTCGTATAAGACTACCGGAAGTCCGTGGCTAGGTGCTTCGCTGAGTCGTATATTGCGCTGTATTACCGTATCGAAAACCATACGGCCAAAGTGTCCTTTAAGCTCTTCGTAAATTTGATTGGCAAGTCTCAATCGCGAGTCGTACATAGTGAGTAGAAAACCCTCAATCTCGAGTCTTGTATTGAGTTTTGCCTTGATAATTTTTATGGTGTTCAATAATTTACTGATACCTTCAAGGGCAAAGTATTCGGCTTGAACCGGAATGATGACCGAGTCGGCAGCAGTGAGTGCATTGACAGTAATAAGACCCAATGAAGGCGAACAGTCGATAATGATATAATCATATTCGTCTCTGACCGGAGCAAAGAGGGCTTCCATACGTCTTTCTCTTTGAGGCAGGTTGAGTAGCTCAAGCTCGGCACCAACCAGATTGATGTGCGACGGAATAATCTTAAGACCCGGTAGCGGACTGTCGCAAAGAGCATCATTGAGGCTTTTATTACTAATAAGACACTCATATATCGAACATTTAACCGAACGAATATCAACGCCAAGTCCCGAAGAGGCATTGGCTTGAGGGTCGGCATCGACAAGTAAAACCTTCTTGTCGAGAAGTGCTAACGAGGCTGCTAAATTCATTGAAGTGGTTGTTTTACCCACCCCTCCTTTTTGATTGGCTATTGCTATAATTTTGCACATATTTATCCATTTTATCTATGCAAAGGAAAGATAAATTTGGCTAATGCCATCCTCGTTTTTGTTACAAATTGCTTAAATTGTTGATAAGTGGCTCTTTTTGTTAATAACCTGTATTGCTAAATTTTCTGCGAAGATACTATAAAACTCATTGATAACGAAATATTAAACTCTTTTTTAAAGTTATTTTCAATATCTCAACAGAGGTGTGCAATGTTGTGTGTGGCAAAAGTATTATGTGATATAGTTGTAATGATGCGAAATAGTTATCGGATATATGTAGTAAAAGAAAGTGTGAGGGCGTGGTCGGTCGTGACAGATAATTGGATTTTTCTTTCTATATTTGCATTTTAATGTTGTAAAAAATGATAAACAAAAGAATAGTACGGGGTAATCGCCCTCTTATATTGGTGACTAACGATGACGGCATAAACGCCAAAGGTATCAGCTCGTTGACCGACTATTTGTTGCCTTTGGGAGATGTCGTGGTTGTGGCACCCGACAGCGCGCGTTCGGGTCAGTCGGCGGCTATAACAGTGAGCGCACCGTTGCGTGTGGCGCAGGTCGAGGAGCGTGAGGGTTATATGTCGTTCAAAACAACAGGCACTCCTGTCGATTGTATCAAACTGGCATTGAATGTGCTTTTTGAAGATCGTCCCGACTTGATAGTATCGGGTATCAATCACGGAAGTAACTCGGGAGTGAGTGTAGTCTACTCCGGAACGATGGGTGCTGTGTTTGAAGGAATAATACACGGTATCCCGTCGATAGGCTTCTCGTTGTGTAACTTTTCGCCCGATGCCAATTTTGAAATATGTCGCCCGGTGGTAGAGATGTTATGTCGACGCTCACTAGATAATCCGTTGCCTGAGGGTATGGGGCTCAATGTGAACATTCCGGCTGTAGACGAGATAGCAGGGGTGCGAGTGTGTCGTGCCGCGCGAGGTAAATGGGTGAGTGAGTATGACTCTCGTATAGACCCCTTTGGTAGGCCATATCATTGGCTTACAGGTTATTTTGAAAATGCCGAGCCGGACGCCGAGGATACCGATGAGTATAACCTTGAACGTAAATACATCTCGGTCGTTCCTGTTACTCCCGATCATAGTCTTACAGGCATTGATTTGCGTATCACGGAATGGATGCAGGAATAGCTTCCTCCAAGACCTTAACCCCAAGTTGTAACATAAGTGCCGAAAAATACTTATCTTCGTAGTTGTTATGGAAGAGTGGATGCAACGAACATCATTATTGTTGGGAGAGCCGGGTATGGCTCGCTTACAGCAATGTAGCGTGTTGGTAGTGGGTGTAGGTGGAGTAGGAGCCTATGCAGCCGAGATGTTGGTGCGTGCCGGTGTTGGTAAAATGACCATTATCGATAGTGATAGTGTTTCGCAATCTAATATCAATCGTCAGCTGGTAGCCTTACACTCTACGGTTGGTGAAGTAAAGGTTGAGGTGTTGGCTCGTCGGCTCAAAGATATCAATCCTACCTTGCAACTCACGTTGTTACACTCATATTTGGCTGTGGAAGATGTGGAGGCTTTGCTACAAGGAGAATATGACTTTGTAGTCGATGCTATTGACACGGTTGCTCCCAAAGTGGAATTATTGTCGGCGTGTATGCGGCAAAAAATAGCTGTTGTGTCGTCGATGGGAGCCGGTGCGCGACTCGACCCTACTTGTATTCGCTATGCCGATATTTCCGAGACCGAACATTGTGGGTTGGCTCGTGCTGTGCGGACAAGATTGCGCAAGATGGGTATAAAAGGAAAACTGCCGGTGGTGTTTTCTACCGAGATACCTCGTTCCGATGCGGTTGTAGAGGTAAGTGGCGAGCGTAATAAGCGTACCACTGTGGGCACGGTATCGTATATGCCGGCTATGTTTGGCTGTTATTTGGCTGCGTATGTAATAAGAAGATTGACACAAGAATGATAGAGATAAAAAATATAACCAAAAAATTTGACCAACTTGAGGTGCTGAAAGGCATAGAGCTTGTTATTCCCAATCACGAAATAGTGTCGATAGTGGGTGCAAGCGGTGCCGGAAAGACAACCTTGTTGCAGATAATGGGTACATTGGAGAAACCTACTTCGGGTAGTATCTTGTATGATGGAAAACGAGTTGATAATCTTGCCGATAAAGAAATGGCTCGTTTCCGTAACAGCAATATAGGTTTTGTCTTTCAGTTTCATCAACTACTGCCCGAGTTTACAGCATTGGAGAATGTGATGATACCGGCAATGATAGGAGGAAACAGCAGCGGAGAAGCCGAGAAACGGGCTAAGGAGTTACTTCGGTATATGGGACTGACCAATCGTGAGACACACAAGCCGGCACAGTTGTCGGGCGGAGAAAAACAACGCGTGGCAGTGGCACGTGCGTTGGTAAACAATCCTGCTGTAGTTTTGGCCGACGAGCCATCGGGAAGCCTTGATACACGCAACAAGACCGATTTGCATCAATTGTTCTTCGATCTGCGCAATGAATTTGGACACACTTTTGTCATAGTGACACACGACGAATCATTGGCATTTGTGTCAGATCGTACCATAAGATTGCAAGATGGCATAGTTATTGATGATAAGAAAAATGTATAAGATATCAAAGATGAAAAAGTCGGGATTTTTACTGCTTGCTGCTCGGATGATGTTTGTGGCGATAGTTGTTGTCTTGTTGAGTAGCTGTATAAAAGGAGATGAGCCGGATGTGAGAGATGTGTATATGGATATAGTGTCTTGTCATTTCCAACCCGACAGCTCACTCTATTTTGAACAGATATTGCCTTACGACAAAGGGCGTGTGATGTTGCACCCGGCCGAAGCAATAACGGCCAATGTCTATGAAGAGCAGCGTGTAATGATGCAATTCTATGTTAATAGTTTATCGGAGGACAAAACCTCGGCTGTTATAGAGCCAATAGCTTTTGGTTCGGTACGACACGATACTATTATGGAAGTGCATCCCGATACAATTGCAGCGTATCCCAATGATGAGATAAAATTTAATGGGTATGAGCGAGCCGGAGACTACTTGGATTTGAGTTTGGAATTGATGTATTATAACAAGCCGCATCGCTTAGACTTGTTCTATGCACCGGAACAGACTTCGCCCGATACTCTTAATGTTATATTGTGTCACGATGATAATGGCGACTTGGCGTATGATTGGACAACGGCCTATGCCTCGTTCTATGTACCCAATCTCAAAACATATAAGGCTGTGCGCATATATGCCAATATGATGGCTAATCCATTGGGATATGTGGTTGCCAAAATGCAAGAATAATTATCAACACTAAAAATAAATTTACAATGGAAGAGAAAAAAGGACTTCAAATCGAATTAACCCCTGAGATTGCTGAGGGTGTATATTCAAACTTGGCTATTATTTCACACTCATCATCTGAGTTTGTAATTGACTTTGCGCGTACAATGCCCGGTGTACCTAAAGCTCCGGTAAAATCGCGTGTTATACTTGCACCCGAACACGCCAAACGCTTGTTGCTTGCTTTGCAAGAGAACTTGGCAAAGTATGAAAAACAACACGGTACAATCCTAGATCCTCGTGGTGGATTTATTCCCTTTGTAGGTCCGGGTGGTAAAGCCTAAGTGTAAAAACGATAGAAAAGGCAGATTATGACACAAGGCTTGGTAATAAAAAGCACCGGTAGCTGGTATACGGTCAGGACCGATGATGGTGCAGTGGTGGATTGCAAGGTAAAGGGTAAGTTTCGCCTGCGTGGTATTCGTAGCACCAATCCGGTAGCTGTGGGCGATCGTGTGAGTATAACCATTGCCGATGATGGTACAGCCTTTATTACCGAGATAGAAAATCGTCGCAATTATATTGTTCGTAGAGCGTCTAACTTATCGAAGGAGAGCCACATTATTGCAGCCAATCTTGATGCGGCGGTATTGGTGGTAACTGTAGAGCATCCGCGTACCAATCTTGTGTTTATAGACCGTTTCTTGGCTACAGCCGAGGCTTATTCTGTCCCTGTTTACATTGCCATAAACAAGAGTGATGTGTATAACGATGAGGAGATGGAGTATGCACAAGGTGTGCAACACTTATATAAGACAATAGGTTATGATACCCGATTGGTTTCTGCCGAGACGGGTGAGGGAATGGACTGGCTTGTCGAGTGTATTAAAGGTAAGCTTACCTTGTTTTCGGGAAACTCGGGAGTGGGCAAGTCTTCCCTTATCAATAGGTTAGTTCCGGGTCTAAATCTCAAAACCGGAGCGTTATCTGTTCAGCACGATACAGGAATGCATACAACAACCTATTCGCAGATGTTTGAGTTGCCTCAAGGTGGGTATATTATTGACACTCCGGGTATCAAGGGCTTTGGAACAATAGACTTTGACAAGGCTGCTGTGGCGCATTATTTCCCTGAAATATTTGCTGCTTCGCACAATTGCCGTTTCAACAACTGTACACATCGCAATGAACCGGGATGTGCGGTACTGGAGGCTATTGCCAATCATTTTATCAGTGAGTCGAGGTATGCATCATACTTGAGTATTATTGATGATAGCACCGATGGCAAATATCGTGTGTAGTATCTGCTTTTTATATAAAAATATAGATAACAAAATAACAGCCTCCGAATGCGTTTTAAGTCATATTCGGGGGCTGAATTTTTATAATATCACAAAGTGTGAACTGTACTCTAGAAGTTGGATAAAAAAGAAAACAACAATGAATACAGTTAGGTGTAGGAGATTAATCTTTATGCAATAGTTTATTGCGCATATCAAGAACCGACCTGTGCAGTATGGGATGTACCCAGTCGGGGGCTATCTCGCATAATGGCTCCAATACAAATAATCTTTCGTGCATACGTGGATGTGGCAGTATCAATGTCTCGTCGTTGCATATCATATCTTCACAAGCAATGATATCGATATCGAGTGAGCGGTCGCAATAACTGCCATCGGCATTGCGATGAGTATTGCATCCCATATCCAACTCTATTTGATGGGTAATACCCAACATCTCGTGAGGAGACAATGCGCTTTTTACGGCTATTACCGTATTGACAAATATATTGTCGGAGATGAACCCTTGTGGCTCGCTCTCATATAGTGATGCTTGTGCAACGACCTCACCGGCTCGTTGACCTATCAAAGCAATCGCTTGCATAATCAAGGATTGTCTTTTTCCAACATTTGAGCCTAATCCGATATAAAAAAGTTTCATAAAATATGCCTTCTGTTGTGTTGTAGCACTTTATTTTAGTTGCAAAGTTATCAAAAAAGTTTATTCGTGCAACAATGCAACAAGATAAAAAAGAAAAAATATATAGTTTTTTCTTACCGAAATATCGCAGAAAAGATATACCTTTACACTCGATTTCGACCGAGTGAAATTCGTAAAAAGTAATCCACAAAAGAACATAAAAATATATATCGATGGAGACAAAAGCCATTACTATCATCAAGCGCGACGGTGCAAAAGAGACATTCTCGATAGACAAGATAAAAAGAGCTATAGAGAAGGCCTATCGCGCAGGTAACATCAACGACGAGGCGACCATAAATCAGGTGTCGGAGCGTGTGATGCAAAATATTACTAGCGATGAGGTGACTGTAGAACAGGTGCAGGATCTTGTTGAAATGGAATTGATGCGTGTCAATCCTGATATTGCCAAGCGATATATAATCTATCGCGAATGGCGTACCAAGGAGCGCGACAAACGTACATCGATGAAACACGTAATGGATGGAATTGTATCGGTTGAGAAAAATGATGTAAACTTGAGCAATGCCAATATGTCTTCGCATACGCCTGCAGGTCAGATGATGACTTTTGCTTCGGAGGTGACCAAAGACTATGCATATAAGTATCTTGTGGGTGTGCGTTATGCTCGTGCGCATAAGAATGGAGATATTCATATTCACGACTTAGATTACTATCCTACAAAGACTACTACTTGTACACAATACGACCTTGATGATATTTTTTCGCGAGGTTTTCACACCAAGAATGGTACTGTTCGTCCCCCGCAGTCTATCTTTAGTTATGCAACATTGGCTACGATTATTTTCCAGACCAATCAAAATGAGCAACACGGAGGACAATCGATACCGGCCTTCGACCACTTTATGGCTCCCGGAGTTCTCAAGAGTTTTCGTAAACACCTCATCGATAATATAACATTCCTTGCCGAGTTGAAAGGTTTTGATGGGGAAATAGCCTTGAAAGAGGTGTTTAACGAGGTTATTACCGGTATTGCCGAAAGCAATGAGCAGAGCAAGCGCGTGATGGAGGCTATACAATCGATAGGGTTGGAAATGACCGAAGCCGAGTTGCGCAAGTTGTGGGGACATAGTTATGAAGCAACACGCAAAGATACCCATCAAGCTATGGAAGGTCTTATACACAATCTCAATACGATGCACTCTCGTGGAGGTAATCAGGTAGTGTTTAGTTCTATCAATTATGGTACCGATACAAGTGAAGAGGGTCGTATGGTTATTCGTGAATTACTCGCTTCGACGGTCAAGGGTTTGGGTACAGGAGAAGTTCCGGTATTTCCCATACAGATTTTTAAAGTAAAAGAGGGAGTGTCATACTCAGAGAAAGATTACAACAAGGCATTGGAGAACATAGAAGATGCCCTAGCCGGAAAAATGACATTTGAAGCTCCCAATTTTGACCTGCTGTTACAAGCGTGTCGTACTACATCTACATCGCTTTTCCCCAACTTTTTGTTCCTCGATACGGAGTATAATAAGCACGAAGACTGGCGTGCCGATGATCCCAATCGTTTCCGTTATGAGGTTGCTACTATGGGATGTCGTACTCGTGTGTTTGAAAATCTCAATGGTATAAAGAGTTCGTGGGGTAGAGGTAACTTATCGTTTACATCGATGAATATGCCCCGATTGGCTATCGAGGCTCGTAGAGAGGCCGAAGAGTTGCATCCCTATGACGATAAGCACGTTGTACGCAAGGAGGCTCGCATTATTTTCCTTGAGAAAGTACGCGTAATGACAGCTATGATAGCCGAGCAACTCTATGAACGTTATCAATATCAACGCACGGCATTGGCTCGTCAGTTCCCCTTTATGATGGGTAATGATGTATGGAAGGGTGGTATGCAGTTATCGCCCAATGATGAGGTTGGTGATGTGTTGTTGTCGGGTACTTTGGGTATAGGTTTCATCGGTGGTCATAATGCGATGGTGGCTATCTATGATGAGGGACACACTCATAGCGATGAGGCTTGGAATACACTGTATGATGCTATAAAGGTAATGAATACGGTTGTAGAGGAGTATAAGTTGCGCTATGGCCTCAATTACTCGGTGTTGGCAACCCCGGCCGAAGGTTTGTCGGGACGTTTTACCAAAATGGATCGCCAACGTTATGGCGTGATACCCGGTGTTACCGACCGTGACTATTATGTCAACTCGTTCCACATTGATGTAAAAGAACCTATAAGCATTGTTGATAAGATTAAGAAAGAGGCTCCGTTCCACGCCATTACTCGCGGAGGTCACATTACATACGTAGAGTTGGATGGAGAGGCCAAGAAAAATGTTGTAGTTATCCTCAAGATTGTCAAGGTTATGCAAGATGAGGGGGTAGGATATGGTTCTATCAATCACCCCATCGATACGTGCCGCCATTGTGGCTATAAGGGTGTAATATACAGCAAGTGTCCGGTGTGTCAGGGCGAGGATATTATGCGTATGCGTCGTATCACAGGCTATCTTACAGGAAGTCTTGAAACGTGGAACTCTTCAAAACAGGCCGAAGAGCGTGATCGTGTAAAACACAGCCAATGCAAGGGCTCAACCTTATAAATATTTATCCCGAAACCATAGCCGATGGCTATGGTTTGCGTTATGCTATCTACTTGGCCGGCTGTCGACACGCCTGTCCGGGGTGTCACAATCCCGAAAGTTGGTCTCCCGAGGCCGGACAGCCTTTTACTCAAGAATTATTGTCCAAGATAGTTGATGAAATAAATAGCGATACATTGCTCGACGGTATTACTCTGTCGGGAGGTGATCCTTTCTACAATCCGGAGGCTCTGCTCGAATTGTTGGTGCAACTCAAGCGTGAGACTCGTCAGAATATTTGGTGCTATACGGGCTTTACATACGAGGCTCTGCTCAATAATCCTACCACTCGAGATTGTTTGCGATATATCGACACTCTTGTTGATGGCCCTTTTGTCAAGCGACTGCACGACCCGTCATTGCACTTTCGTGGTAGTAGCAACCAACGCATCTTGCATTTGCATCCCAATGCTCCCACTATTGCACAAGAAGGCGGATACAGACCGTAGCTGTATCTGCCCGATTATATTTATATATGTGTTATTGATTGGTCGATTTAGCCTCGAGAATAGGAAGGTTGGCCTCTGTGGGAATGTATATAACCTTATCCGAAGCATTATTTTGCTGACGTACCCACAAATATTGTATGTAGGTGGGCGTAAGTGAGCCGTTTTCTATTTTTATGGCTTCGGCAGCACCTTTGGCACGTTCTACCTCGGCTTGAGCATTGAGTTTCTCGGCTTCAAGATTGGCCTTGGCCTCTTCTATCTTGATACGGCGGTTTTGCTCGGCTTTGGCAAATTCGGCACGTCCGCTCATCTCTTGGCTCCATACGGTGTAGGTAGGAATGATGAACATAAAAAATGCTATAACAATAGCTATTGACAGGAATATAGACCAATAAAAAGATGCGTGATAAGTTGTGGAATTGCCACTTTTAGTGATGAATTTCATATTGTGCTATGTTTAGTTGTTATTGACTATTATCGTAACATATTGCTCACACGCTCAACGGCTGCAACAAAGGTATCTATCTCTTGTCGGGTGTTATATACGGCAAACGAGGCTCGTACTGTTCCTTCGATGCCTAATGTCCGCATAAGAGGCTGTGCGCAATGGTGTCCGGTACGGACTGCTACTCCCAGTTTGTCGAGAAGCATTCCCATATCGTAGTGGTGTATGTTATCGACCAAAAATGATATAACGGGTGTTTTGTGTGTTGCCGTACCAAAGATTTTCATACCTTCTATCTCCTGCAATCGTGCTGTGGCATATTGCAACAAGTCTTCTTCGTGGGCGTGCATTGCTGCCATTCCTATGTTATCAACCCAATCGAGGGCTGTGGCAAAGGCAGCTGTGCCAATATAATCGGGAGTGCCGGCCTCAAACTTGTAGGGAAGTTCGTTGAATGTAGTATGTTCAAATGATACTTGAGCAATCATTTCTCCTCCACCCTGATATGGGGGAATGGCATCGAGCCATTTCTCCTTGCCATATAGCACTCCTATTCCGGTAGGTCCATATACTTTGTGTGCCGAGAAGGCATAGAAGTCGACATCGAGGGCTTGCACGTCGATAGCTAAGTGTGGTATACCTTGTGCGCCATCTACCAATACCGGTACGTCGTGTGCGTGTGCATACTCAATAATCTCTTCGATGGGATTGATAGTGCCCAATACGTTTGAGGCGTGCATAACACTTACAAGGCGGGTATGTTCATTGAACAGGCTGCGGAATACCTCCATATCCAACTCTCCACGCTCGTCGATAGGTACAACACGTAGTTTTATTTGTTTGCGTTGTTGCAGCAGTTGCCAGGGAACGATGTTGGAGTGGTGCTCCATAGCAGTAAGTATCACCTCATCACCATCTTTGAGAAATGCCTCGCCAAAGGAGTGTGCTACAAGATTGATGGCTTCGGTTGTTCCGCGAGTGAATATAATCTCGTGGCTGTGGCGGGCGTTGATATATTGTTGAACTCGTTGTCGCGCTTTTTCGTGTGCATCGGTAGCCTCTTGGCTGATGGTGTGTACTCCACGATGCACGTTGGCATTCGCGTAGTGGTGACTCTTGACAATGCGGTCTATTACACACTGTGGATGCTGTGATGTGGCTGCATTATCGAGGTATACAAGCGGGCGGTTGTTCACCGTGCGTGAGAGTATGGTAAATTGGTCGCGTATGGCTGCTATATCGATCATAGGAATGATTATTTTTGTGTGCGCATCGCGCATTGTTGGCATTGTGACAGTTCGCCACGAAAACGCTTCTCTACCAATTGACGCAAGCGGTCTTTGAGTGCATCTAATCGCACATTTTCTATCACATCACTCATAAAAGCAAACTGTAATAGCATTCTTGCTTCACTCTCCGAAATACCACGTGTGCGCATATAGAAAAGTGCTTGTTGGTCAAGCTGGCCTACTGTTGCACCGTGACTACACTTCACATCGTCGGCATATATTTCCAATTGAGGCTTGGTATACATACGGGCCGATGATGAGGCGCATAGGTTTTTGTTGCTTTGGTAAGCCTCGGTCTTCTGTGAGCCCTCTCGCACCAAGATGCGACCGGCAAATGAGCCGATGGCATTTTCGTCTAGTACAAACTTAAATAGCTCGTTACTTGTGCAGTGGGCGCAACGGTGGTCTATGTGACTGTACACATCTATGTGTTTGTCACCATCGGCAATGGCCATTCCGCATAGTTGTGTCTCGGCACCTTCTCCGTCAAGTGCTATATAATAGTTGTCGCGGGTAATGCCGTTACGTAAGGTGATACCGTTTACCAGAACGTTGGATGTGCCGGCTTGGTGTACAAATGTAGAGGTAATACGTTGCACGCAAGAGGCATTCTCTTCGAGGTTGTAATAATCCACAACAGCTCTTTCTCCGGCCCATATTTCGGTAACTTGTGTGACAAGTTGTCTTGTTCCATCATCTTCGCTGTGGTCGCACACGAGTAGCTTGGCTTGTGCACCGTCTTCGGCAACAATAAGGATGCGACGGTTGTGCATCATCGAAACACCTCCACTGATGATGTTGACTAATTGTATGGGACGCTCAAGGACTACATTGCGTGGAATGTATAGGAAAAATCCATCTTGAGCCAACAAGGTGTTGAGGGCAACGGTGCTATCCTTGCCCATATCGGCAATGCGGCCATAGTATCGTTCTACCAATTCGGGGTGAGTCTCGGCCATATCACGCAGTGAGCCGGCCAATACGCCTTCGGGCAACTCGCGACTACGATCGTTGCGATAGAAGTTATCGCCTACAAGAAAATAGAGGTGGGTAGTGAGATTGGGTACATCGCAACGAAAAGCTTCGTGAGGTTGCGATGGCAACTCAATACGAGTGATATTAAGACCGTAGTCGGGAGCGTATATTGCTTCTAGGTCGGTGTGATTGTAGTCTTCGTGAGCAGTAGAGGGTAGCTCATTTTGTTCCACCATCTGCAACGCATAGGGGCGCAAGGCGTTCATAACCCTGGCCGAGTGATTGTCTATCACTTCACGTTGTTCACGATAGAGGTTTATATATTGTTGTAATGCTTGCATAGGTAATTATATTTCGCCTAACTCTTTCTTAATCCAGTCATAACCTTTCTCTTCCAGTTCGAGAGCAAGCTCGGGGCCACCCGACTTCACGATACGACCTTTGTACAATACGTGTACAAAGTCGGGTGCAATATAGTCGAGCAATCGTTGGTAGTGGGTGATAACAATTGTAGCATTATTTTCGTTTTTCAATTTGTTGACACCCTCGGCAACAATGCGCAAGGCATCGATATCAAGACCGCTGTCGGTCTCATCGAGGATAGAGAGGCGAGGCTCAAGCATAGCCATTTGGAATATCTCGTTGCGCTTTTTCTCACCTCCCGAGAAACCCTCATTGACCGAACGACTGGCCAACTTGTTGTCCAACTCGACAATAGCACGTTTCTCGCGCATCAGTTTCAAAAACTCGGTAGCCGACATTGGTTCCTCGCCACGATATTTGCGCAACTCGTTGATAGCAGCACGCATAAAATTGACCATACTCACACCGGGTATTTCTACCGGATATTGAAAACTAAGGAACAAGCCCTCGTGCGAGCGATCCTCGGGCGACAAGGCAAGTAAGTCTTTTCCGTAGAACTCCACTTCTCCGTCAGTAACTTCGTATGCCGGATTACCGGTAAGAACTGCCGACAACGTACTCTTTCCCGAGCCGTTGGGTCCCATTATGGCGTGTACCTCGCCCGGACGCACAGTGAGGTTGATGCCTTTCAATATCTCTTTGCCATTGATATTGGCGTGAAGGTTTTCTATTCGTAACATATCTGATTTCTTTTTTATTCGTATTATTCAGCCTTACAACCTTGCAACCTATGTGTTAGTTCGGTGCAAAAAAGCAGTAATGCTATCAAACGACAAAGATACACTTTTTCTGCTGTATAGAACAATGAAAAAGAGCAAAATATTAGTGGTATAAAAATTAGAGAATAATTTTTTTGAAAAAATATTTGCACAATCCATACAAAAGCATTACCTTTGCCACGCAAAAGCCCAGATGGCGGAATTGGTAGACGCGCTGGTCTCAAACACCAGTGGATTCACTTCCATGCCGGTTCGATCCCGGCTCTGGGTACTGAAGCGAGGAATGTTGAAAAACATTCCTCGCTTTTTTAGTCTTTCATACTCTTTGCCGTTCTCATACTATATACTCCGGCTCCGAAATCAGTCCGAAACTCCTATTGCAATCATAAAGGAGGGAGCATCCGTGAGATACTCCCTCCTTTCTTCGGTTCTATTCTTAATATTATATTACTACTATTCCTTCGCCCGAGATGGTGGCTTTGATGGTATTGTCTTTGTCGTCTACACAGTCTACGATGATGGTGTATATACCGTTGTTTTCGGTTATGTCTACTGTGCCATCGGCCAAGGGTGCAATGTTATTGGTAATTGCACTGTCGTGCATTTCCATATACCAGCTTCCGGGAGGTAGCATATCGTCCGGTCCGGGTTTGCGGCCTACTTTAAATGTGCCTATTTTTCTTTTTGATGCTCTTTTTTCTTTGAAATTTGCTTTTGGGGTATCAAGCGGGTGTTGTGATGGCTCATAAATCCACGTCTAAATGATATTGCCGGTAATATAGTCAAAAAGGTAATTTGTGCTACTTCTTGCCGAGAGAGGCGGGGGAGTTGTTTGTTTTTTTATGACGAGGAGTGTGGTGTTGCTGTCAAGACGCTTGATTATCTGTGATATACGCTACTTTTTATCTTGCTGTTTTACTATTAATGCGATTTTTACTATCTTTGCAGCCGCAAATGCACCATTGAGGTGCTTTTTTATTTTCACACTCAACTATATCAATGAAGACATTTGAAGAATTGGGCATCAAGCCTGCCATACTTCGCGCCATAACCGATATGGGCTATGAGGCGCCTATGCCTGTGCAAGAGCAGGTCATCCCGCTATTGCTAGGCGAAGAAACCGATCTTATAGCTTTGGCACAGACGGGTACGGGAAAGACGGCGGCCTTTGGTTTGCCTCTTTTGCAACGTGTAGACGTGGGTTGTGTCTATCCGCAGGCACTCATTATGGCTCCTACGCGCGAGTTGTGTTTGCAGATTGCCGGCGACTTGGCCGATTATGCCAAGTATATACCCAACTTGCACATTACTCCGGTGTATGGCGGTGCCAACATCGAGGTGCAGATACGAGCCTTGCGCAAGGGCAGTCACATTGTAGTGGCTACTCCGGGACGATTGCTCGACCTCATCAATCGCAATTGCATATCGCTCGACAAGACACTCACTGTCATTATGGACGAGGCCGATGAGATGCTCAATATGGGTTTTCAAGAGAGTATCAACGATATATTGTCTTATGTTCCTGCCGAGCGTAAGATGTTGCTTTTCTCGGCCACTATGCCTTCGGGTATCGAGCAGATAGCACGCACCTATATGAACAATCCTAAGGAGATTGTCGTAGGTAGTCGCAACGAGGGTGCCGAGAATGTGCGACACATATATTATATGGTCAAGGCCAATGACAAATATTTGGCGCTGAAACGCATTGCCGACTATTGCCCCGACATATATGGTATTATCTTTTGTCGCACACGTCGCGAGACTCAGGAGATTGCCGATGCTCTCATTGCCGATGGCTATAATGCCGAGTCGTTGCACGGTGATTTGTCGCAGATGCAGCGCGACCTCGTGATGCAAAAGTTCCGTGTGCGCAATATACAGCTGCTTGTGGCTACCGATGTAGCTGCCCGCGGACTCGATGTTACCGACCTCACTCACGTTATCAATTACGGATTGCCCGACGACATAGAGACTTATACCCACCGCAGTGGCCGTACAGGTCGTGCCGGCAAGTCGGGTGTGTCGGTATCTATTGTTCACAGTCGCGAGAAGGGCAAGATACGTGCCATTGAGAAGATTATAGGCAAGTCGTTTGAGCGCGAACATATTCCGTCGGGCAAGCAGATATGCGAAAAGCAACTATTCAATCTTGTCGACCGCATCGAGAAGGTCGAGGTGAACGAAACGGAGATAGAACCTTTGTTGCCACCCATTTTCCGTCGATTGTCGTGGCTCGACGATCAAGACCTCATCCGTCGCTTCATATCGTTGGAGTTCAATCGTTTGTTGGAATATTATCGCGATGCTCCCGATATAGACCTCCCCGACGAGAAGCCTCGTGAGCGCAAAGAGCGTGGGCGCAACGACAAGCGCGAGAAGGGTTCGTGTGCTGCCGAGCCCGGTTATGCGCGCATCTACATCAATCAGGGCAAGGCTACCGGTTGTACTCCTTATAATATTCTCGACCTCATCAACGATAATGTTCCCGGGCGCATCAATATCGGTCGCATCGACCTTTTTACCGGCTATTCGCTCATCGATGTTGAGGAGAAGTTTGCCCGCAAGGTAGTTGCTGCACTCAAGCACAGCGATTTCTATGGCAACCGCATCTATGCCGAGCTGGCCGACCCCAATAAGAAATATGGCGGAGAAGGCTCTCGCGGAAAAGGGCGCGAAAAAGCTCGTGACGACAAGAAGCGTATTGACGAAGAACGTCGCAACCGCCCGGCCCGACAAGAAAGCTCCCGCCCCGAGCGTGGTTCGCGCAGTCGTCGTGGCGAAGCACGCCGACAATATGACGACACACCCCGTCGCGACCGCAAGAGCCACCGGCGTGAAGATGCCAATGCCGAGAGTGGGTTCAATTACGAAATCTTCGCCGGTAAGCCCAAGACCCGCAAGCGTCGCAAATAATAGCTGTGCCGAGGCGATATGATTGTATAAAACTATAATCTCTATTATAAAACGCGCAATTCTCTCGTGGAGTTGCGCGTTACTTTTGTGCGCTCTCTGTGCATAACTTTCTTGTGTATAGTAGGCGATGTGTTTTCCTTACTGCAAAGAATATCGGGTAAGTATTAATAATGTTTAAAATACCCGGTGTTGCAAACGTTTGAATGTTAAAATAAATTATTATGTGTAATTGGTGTTAACCAAAATATAGTAAATGTTCTACTTTTGCGCAAATTCTAAAATACTGAATATAAAACACAAAAGTACTTTGCACATTACAGAATTTGATAGTATTCTATAACCTAATAAAACATAAAAAATGAGAAGATTTTTGTTATCATTGATTAGTGCGTTGATGCTATGCACCGGCTTCAATGCAATGGCTTATGTTAACTCCGGTTCCCACATATATTTTGATGGTACCGGATGGACTAACAATTGTGTTCAATTGATGATTGGTCACGACAGTTACTCAAGAGGAGAACAATTTGCGAAGATAAGCAATACCAACATCTATTATCTTAAAACTGCCAATTCGTGGGGTGAGTCAAATACTCGTTTTGCGGTTTTTGGTACAACGGGATTATGGAACGATGAAAATACGTCGATGGAGAATAGACGAAACGCAGTAAAACAATGGGGTGGTGATGGTGCTCGTTATACCGGTATTCAATACAATTATGATATCAATTACAACAGCAGTTACCTTATAACTAGTACAGGGGAAGAAAATATCACTACCTCATATTTAGGTGGTGGATACAATGACCTCAATCATACTCACTCCATTAATGTAGATGGTCAAGGAACTGTAGCAATATCTAGCTACAAATTGAATGGTACAAACAGTTCAACCGAATCGAAAGGGGAAACATCGTGTGATGCTGCCTATACGGCTACTGTGATATGCACAGCAGAGGCTGCTGAAGGTTATACCTTTGCCGGTTGGTATGAAAATGATAATGTTATCTCTACCGAAACAACATATTCGTATGTTGCTGCCAATAGTGCTAGAACTATAGTTGCCAAATTTGAGAGAATGCAGGTTGTTATCTCTCAACTCTACTTTGCCGGTAATATTTTCGATGCCGAGAAGTCCGACCACTGGAGCAATCCTTATGAGATGACAGCCGAAGGCGAGGGCGTATTTACTTGGACTGGTAAGTTGTATCAAGAGGGTGAATTTAAGTTCCGCAACACCACCGGTGACACTTGGGATATTTCGTTTACTACCGGTGATCAAAACACATATAAACTCAATGAGGCATTGCCTCTCTCTCAAGATAAAGATGCTGTCAACGGCAAGTGGATGGCTTCGACCGGTACATACAGTGTTACTGTCGACGTTAATGCTATGACTGTGACATTTGTCGAGGTAGAGGAGCCTATCACATCGCTCTACTTTGCCGGTAACATCTTTGATGCCGAACGTACAGGCTATTGGAGTAATCCTTATGAGATGACAGCCGAAGGCGAGGGCGTATTTACTTGGACAGGTATGTTGTATCAAGGTGGCGAATTTAAGTTCCGCAACACCACCGGTGACACTTGGGATCTCTCATATACCACAGGAAATAATAACACTTACGAGCTCAACACACCCCATACCCTCTATCGTGATGGCGATAATGGTGTGTTTACAGCATCGACCGGTGAGTATGTTGTTACTGTCGACGTTAACGCTATGACAGTGACATTTGAGGAAGCAGCCGTTGAGGTGGGTAGTGTTTATCTCATTACCGAGGCTGCTTGGGACAATGTTATTGCAATGACTACCACCGACAATAATATTTATGTGTGGGAAGGCGAGTTGTATGGTGCTTTCAAGTTCCGTACCAATGCCGATACTTCTTTTGGTCAAATGGGTTCGACCGATGGCGCTACAATCAATATAGGTGAAGCCTACACAATGGCTCGCACATCGACCGATGCTATGCAAACATTCAATATGGCCAATGCCGCCGATAACAAAATGCACGTTAAGGTGATTGTCAACCTCAGTGAAAACACAATGCGTGTGCTTCCTGCCGACGTTTACATTGCCGGTAGTGCCGTTGTCGAGGTGAAGAGTGATGGCGCTTGGAGTACATCTACCGTACAAGGTTGTGTACACGACACCGATACCGATGTATATACTTGGACGGGTTATCTCTACAACAACAATGGCGATGCCGATGCACGTTTCAAATTTATCTTGGCCAGCGGTTACTCCAACGGTGGTCACCTTGTTCCTGTTGCTGCCACAGCCCCCAACTACAGCTATGAAGGTGTGACATACAATTTGCAATTCTTGTGGGATGTCGATGTAAATGGTACATCAGGTAATCAACTCTTCCACGCTGCAGGTAGTGACAATTGGGCTACCGATATGGCTGCCGGAGTGATGGATAATGGTACAACTACTCGCATCAAAGTGCGTGCCGAAATCAACTTGGGCGATATGACTGTAACTTTCTACAAGATAGACGAACTTCATATCGAAAATCTCTACATCTCGGGCGATGCCACAGAACACACTGCTGCCGGTTATGGCGCTATGACTGCTGCTAGCGATGCCGATGGTAGCTACTACTACAGCATCACCAACTTTGTCGATAACGCATCGGGTTTCTATTTCCCCTTGCAAGACACTCAAGCATTCCCCGCTCTCGTTGCTTGGGAAGATGACTATGTGACAACTCACTTTGTAAAACACGGTTACGATTACAGCGGTTACGATGGAGCTGTTCAAAATCACTTTAACGTACCCTCGGCCGGTGTTTACAAGGTAATTGTTCGCCCCGATTATGACGAAGTGCGCGTATATCCCTACGACGCATTGCTCCCTGCCGATGGTGCATATATTACACTTGCCGAGCGTAGCACTACTCGTGCTCTCAAGGCTACCTTCTTTGAGGATGTTGTTGCTTTCGACCCCTCAAAGGTGAAGATTGAGTCGGAATATATGTGGTGGACTGGTAATGTAGCTATTCCTTGTCAAGTAGTAGCTCGCGAAAACATCGAAGGCGATGGCGGTATAGATGGCAAGACAGTGAGCTTCGGTGCCAACAGTCTCGATAATTGTTTGGCCGACGGTGAGACCTATACCATCACCTTTGAACAAGGTGCTGTGACTTTTGCATCGACAACTCGTGCCGGTGAGACTCGCACCAACCCCACATTCAGCTACACTGTTACCATCGAGGACGACCCCGAGATAGGTACAGGTGTTGAGGGTGTTACAACCGATACTTTCTCATACGCCAATGGTGTAGTAACCGCTGAGGGTGCTATCGAAGTGTATAACGTAGGTGGTGCTATCGTAGCTCGCGGTAACGACAGCGTAGACCTCCGTGGCCTCAATGCCGGTGTTTACATCGTTCGCAACGGCAACCAAGTACGCAAGGTTGTACGTTAATAAGCACAACAATACAATATAAATAATACAATCCCCCACGCAATCACAATTGCGTGGGGGATTTTTGTATTCTCACGTTATATATTTTAACCCCTCCGGTCTGCGACCACCTCCCCTATATTGCTACGCAACACAGGTGAGGA
>CALATP010000042.1 GCA_937891845.1 uncultured Porphyromonadaceae bacterium
GTTAAACGCAGGTTCGCGTTTTTGGATAGGCTGATTGGGTTGAGTAAATAAGAGCAGAGGCTCTTGTTGAAGATGTAATAAGCAACCAAAAAAAGAACAACATTTTAAAGTAATATGAGAAAAGCTAAACCTAAAAAACGGGTTGTATTACCTGATCCCGTTTTCAGTGACGTAAGGGTTACGAAATTCGTTAACCACTTGATGTATGATGGCAAGAAAAATACTGCCTATACTATCTTTTATAGCGCATTGGAGATTGTGAAGTCTAAAATGCCTAACGAAGAGAAGACAGCTCTCGAAATCTGGAAGAAAGCTCTCGAAAACGTTACTCCTCAAGTAGAGGTAAAATCACGTCGTATCGGTGGTGCAACATTCCAAGTTCCTACCGACATTCGTCCCGACCGCAAAGAGTCGATTTCAATGAAAAACCTTATTAACTACTCTCGTAAAAGAGGCGGCAAAACTATGGCTGATAAATTGGCAGCCGAGATTGTTGATGCCTTTAACGAGCAAGGTGGTGCATTCAAGCGCAAAGAAGATATGCACAAAATGGCTGAGGCTAACCGTGCTTTCGCTCACTTCAGATTTTAATTAACGTTTTAAGGAGAAAAAGAAAATGGCTAGTTCAGATGCACAATTAAAATATACCAGAAACATTGGTATTATGGCGCACATCGATGCTGGTAAAACAACCACTTCTGAGCGTATTCTTTTCTATACCGGTCTTACTCACAAAATTGGTGAGGTTCACGATGGTGCTGCTACAATGGACTGGATGGAGCAAGAGCAAGAGCGTGGTATTACCATTCAATCTGCTGCTACAACCACATTCTGGAAATATAACGACGAGAAATATAAAATCAACTTGATCGACACCCCGGGACACGTTGACTTTACTGTTGAGGTAGAGCGTTCGTTGCGTGTACTTGATGGTGCCGTTGCTGCTTTCTGTGCTGTAGGTGGTGTTGAGCCTCAATCGGAAACAGTGTGGCGTCAAGCTGACAAATACAATGTTCCTCGTATCGGTTATGTAAATAAAATGGACCGCTCTGGTGCTAACTTCTTTGAGGTTGTTCGTCAGCTTAAAGAAGTGCTCGGTGCCAATCCTTGTCCCATTCAAATTCCTATCGGTGCTGAAGAGACCTTCAAGGGCGTAATTGACCTTGTAACAATGAAGGCTATCGTGTGGAATGATGAGACTATGGGTGCTGACTATGAAATCTCAGAAATTCCTGCTTCTTTGCAAGGAGAGGCTGAGGAATGGCGCGAGAAGATGTTGGAGGCTGTCGCTGAGTGCGATGAGGCTCTTATGGAAAAATACTTCGAGGATCCCTCTACTATTACAGAGGATGAGATTCGCGCTGCTATCCGTAAGGGTACACTTTCAATGTCAATCGTACCTATGGTGTGCGGTTCTTCATTTAAGAACAAAGGTGTACAAACTCTTCTTAACTCAGTTTGTGCTTACCTTCCCAGCCCCGCCGACACTCCCGCTGTTGAAGGTCATCCCATCGATGATCCTGAGGCAGTGATCACTCGTCAACCTCTTTCTACAGAGCCTATGTGTGCTTTGGCGTTCAAGATTGCAACTGACCCCTATGTAGGTCGTCTCTGCTTCTTCCGCGTATACTCTGGTGAGATGGTTGCCGGTTCTTATATCCTCAATGCTCGTTCAGGCAAGAAAGAGCGTGTATCACGTCTCTTTCAAATGCACTCAAACAAGCAAAACCCCAAAGATGTAATCGGTTGTGGTGATATCGGTGCCGGAGTAGGTTTCAAAGATATCCGCACAGGTGATACTCTTTGTGCTGAGGATGCCCCTATCATCCTTGAGGCTATGGACTTCCCCGAGCCCGTTATCGGTATCGCAGTAGAGCCTAAGACTCAAAAAGACCTCGATAAACTCGGTGTTGGTCTTCAAAAACTCGCTGAGGAAGACCCCACATTCCGCGTACAAAGCAACGAAGAGACTGGTCAAACAGTTATCAGCGGTATGGGTGAGCTTCACTTGGATATTATCATCGACCGTTTGCGTCGTGAGTTCAAGGTAGAGTGTAACCAAGGTCGTCCTCAAGTTACTTACAAAGAGGCTATCACAACAGCTGTTGAGCACCGTGAGGCATTCAAGAAACAATCGGGTGGTCGTGGTAAGTTTGCGGTTATCGTAGTTCGCATCGAGCCTGCTGATCCCGGCTTCGAAGGTGGTCTCCAATTTGTTGATGAGGTTAAGGGTGGTAACATTCCCAAGGAGTTTATCCCTGCAATCCAAAAAGGTTTCACCAGCGCTATGAAGAGCGGTGTATTGGCCGGCTTCCCCTTGGATTCACTCAAGGTAACAGTTATCGATGGTCAATATCACCCCGTAGACTCTGACCAATTGTCATTCGAGCTTTGTGCTATTCAAGCTTTCAAAGAGGCATGTGCTAAAGCCCGTCCCGTATTGCTCGAGCCTATCATGAAGGTTGAGGTAGTAACTCCCGAGGAGAGCATGGGTGATGTAATCTCAGACCTTAACAAGCGTCGTGGTCAAGTAGAGGGTATGGAATCAAGCCGTTCAGGTGCTCGCATCGTTAAGGCTAAGACTCCCCTTGCTGAGATGTTTGGTTATGTAACAGCATTGCGTACCATCACTTCAGGTCGTGCAACATCAACTATGACATTCTCACACTACGACGAGGTAAGCTCATCAATCGCTAAGACAGTGTTGGCCGAAGTAAATGGCCGTGCCGATTTATTGTAAAAAATAGTAGCATATAAAATAAAATGGAACAAAAAATCAGAATTAAACTGAAATCTTACGATCACAACTTGGTTGACAAGTCATCTAAAAAGATCGTAGACGCTGTGAAAGCTACAGGTGCTTCGTGGAAAGGTCCCGTACCTCTACCCACACACAAGCGTATCTTCACAGTAAACCGCTCTACATTCGTAAACAAAAAATCGAGAGAGCAGTTTGAATTGTGTTCATACAAACGCCTTATCGACATCTATGGCTCAACTACTCAAACCGTAGATGCTTTGATGAAGTTGGAATTGCCCAGCGGCGTACATGTAGAAATTAAAGTGTAATCATCATTATTAACAAAGAAAAGAAATGCCAGGATTATTAGGAAAGAAAATCGGAATGACATCCGTTTTCAGTG
>CALATP010000043.1 GCA_937891845.1 uncultured Porphyromonadaceae bacterium
TGCCCGGTGATGCCATCTACGTAGTGAAAGTAGAAAATACAGCCGTAAAAGTAGCGTTGTAATAGTTGTATTACTTTGCACAATTTGATTGCAACGTTTACAACGTCTTATTAAAAGTGCGATACAGAAAACTCCCATTGCCTCAATGCACTAGGTGCTTGGCAATGGGAGTTTTTTTATTATGGATGGTTGTCGGTATTATAAATCTACCTTTGTAAATCCGGCAAAATTATTGGCAATTACTTTGTTGAGAGCTTCGGCAGTACGATAGTTCTCGGTGTGACGATAGTCATCGTTGCTTACGTAGTACTCTACAATGGGATTGCGATCTATAATGTGTTGCATCAGTGTTTCTATTTCCGGTACTTGGGGTAGAGCTGCATACTCTTCGTAGGTGTAGTCGGTGTAAACTACATTGCGACCTATGCCAAAGTTGTCGAGCAGATAGCCGTTGTTGAGTTGAGTGGGGTGTTTGCCGGCCTTGACATCACGAGGGTCGGGGTAGCTCACAATTTGAGTTTTGCTTTCATCCATATTGATGGGAACAAGATTGCTGTAATCGGCAACAGTCTTGTATATAACGATTCGGGGCATTGCCATAGTTGAGTTGTCGACAGTACGTTCTACGGTTGTTTGGGTTGTTGTTACAGCCTCTTTATTTGAGCGACAGGCACCTAGTGTGATAGTGCTTAAGAATGTCGCTCCGACCAATATTTTTACAATTATATTATTCATATTATTTATACACATTATATATTATTGTTTGATAATCTTTTCTACAATGGTGCCTTCGGTTGTCGTAGCTACTACAAAATATACACCGTTAGCGAGGTGAGCAACATCGAGTGTGGCAGCTTTTGTGTTGCATTGTGTTGTCATAACGGTTGCGCCTTGCATATTGATGATGACTACTTTATCGATGGCGTTGTTGCTCTCTACGGTTACGTATTGTGTGGCGATGTTGGGGTAGATGGTAGTACCGTCGGCAGTAATACCTTCTATGCTTGTTTCTTCTTGCAGTGTGAAAGCAAATTCTTCATTGCCCAATTGCGACATACCACCTGTGCGACTATCATCATACCACAGAGAACAGATGTATTTTTCGCCTACAATACCATCATCAAACGCCCAAATTTGCTTGATGTCGATGCTTTCGCCTTGTTTGAGGGTAATCTCCTCGGTGTCGGCAAATGAAGATGATGATTGTCGGTTGCTGAACAATACCCAAGAACGAATCTTGCCGGTGTAGTCGCCACCGTTATTGGTAATTGTATATTCAACTTCCATTTGGTCTATGGCCGAGCATAGCAACTTGTAGTTGCTCACTTGCAAGTCGGCGGCAGTCGGTTCGGCAAGCACTTCGATGGGTAGACCCTCGCTCAATTTGTTTTTGTTACCATCTGTAATGAAGATGCAATAGTTACCTTTGCCCACTTCTATTTTGATGGGTATCTCGATTGTAATCTCTTCGTTGGCAGGAATACTCAATGCAATGGCACTGCTCTTACGTTGCTCAAATTTACCCTTGCTTTCGTATATCGATACATAGATAGAACCAAAGTATTCGTGGTTCATCGTATTGCCCATTGTGATGGTAAATGTGGCAAAACGTTTTGAGTAGATTGTTTCATCGCATACTACCGACGAAGCATAAATTTCGCCTTCTTCTTCTGTTATAATACTTGCTTTGCCATTTGTAATGCAAAATATGTAATAGGGTTGAGTGTTGACATCCATTGCTACACGTTTCCAATTGCCATTGGCATCGGTGTGCGCCAAGTAAACGTGGTAATTACCGTCGGCGAGTGTAGCGGGCAGGGTGAGGGCGATATTTTGTGTGCTCAATGAACTGCTGCCGTTGATGGTGTAGTTGCCACTATTTACGGTTTCAACAAGATTATCATTACTGTCGTAAATCATAAAACCTGCGCTGAATGAGGCTGTGCTCCATCCTGCATTGGCCAATGCGGTGACAACGGTAGATATTTGTTCACCGAGGTCGTATTCGCGTTCGTTGTCGATGTAGATACCTGAAGCAGTAATCTCAATAGCTGTTTTGTTGCCTTTGTTGGGTTGAATACCAAATACGGCACCTTGACCGGTATTATAACCACCGGAGAAACCACCTACACCTTGTTTCTCGGGAGTGAGGGCGTGTAGCATAAAATATCCGTTGCTCATACCGTTCCAACCCCAGTTGATGTGTACGTAACCTTCGTCGTTATAACCATCGAGAACAAAGGCGTGACCACCGTCGGGCGATTGGCCGTGGTACAAGATAGGACGGCTGTTGTCTATCTCGTCGATAATGAGTTGCTCCCATTGGTCGATGGTGTAGAAATTGCGGTCGCGGTGTACAACGGCTTTGTCATAGTTCCAATATGTAGCCCAGGCTTGCGCGCTCTCGGCCGATACTGCACCACTTACATTGCTGTACATCATATTGACAGAACGTCCTACGTGATACATCAATGTGGCAACAGCATTGCACTCGGCTTCGGTACTGAGCGAACTGTATACAGGTAACATCAAGTCCCATTCGTATGTTGTACCTGCAAAGTCTATAGTTTCTATTCGTGTGCCATTTTGTACATCTTTTGTACCAACGCCGTGTTCGGGAAATTTGTGATGATACATAATCTGTGCCATTGCTGTTGCAACACAGCCGGTGGCGCTTCGAGTAGTAGCACTATATTCAGGGCATAAATTGTTGTAAGGTGCTTCTTGGCTCCAACGAGCCTCTACAAGTGGCCCAACATTCTTGTTGAATAGCGATTCGCGTTCTTTGGCAGGTGCATATTTTATTTGTGTTCTCGATAATGAATGAGCGGCTGAAATCTCTTGTTCGTATCCGGCCAACCAACTGCGCATATTCTCGGGCATATTGTCATAATCGAATGTGCCGCTGTCGCTATATCCCAAGATAGTGTGATCAACAGCATCATCGCCTGCTACGATAATAAAGCCGTTGTCAGTGCCACGATTGAAAACATACAACAGATTGTTGTTTGTGCTATTTTGTGCAGTGTAGGCAATAGACAGCGTGTTGTCGGAGTTGCCTTTAGCACGCATTTGTGTGTTGGTTGTAGACATAAAGCTACGTGCTATATCCATTGCCTCGCCTTGGTCTATTGGGCGAGCATTACCTGTAAGAGCAATAGCTCCTATAAGCGCACAAGCAGAGATAATTTTCTTCATAGTGTATATAGTTTATTGTTCGTTTTTTTATGGTATTGAAATATATGTTGCGAATATACAAAAAATAGCTGATTTGATTATGTTTCCTCTATATTTTACTCTATTCTCTCATTGTTGTTTGCATCATTATCGTTTTATCTTGACCTGTGGTTCGATCGATGTTCTCTCTAATATATCATCCGATATATGGTCGGGTATCTTGATAGATTTCATCTCTACACAACCCTTAAATGCGTCGTTTCCTATCTCTGTAACACTCTTGGGGATAATCAGAGACTTGAGCGAAGTGCAATTATAGAAAGCTCGATTGCCTATGGTGGCAACATTGTTGGGTATGGCCAATGATACTAACGAGTGACAATGGGCAAAGGCATTGGCACCTATCAGTACAACGGTCTTTTGTAGTTTTATCTTTGATAGGCCGGAGCAATTCTCAAACAAGCCTTCACTGATTACCGTAATGTTTTTGCGCATAGATACATTCTTGAGTTCTGTACAATCTTTAAATACATAAATACCCAAGTTTGTTACCGTTTCGGGTATTTCTATCTCCGGTAATCCGCTACATCCCAAGAATGCATAGTTGCCTATATTTGTGATGATATCGTTGAATTTTATCTCTTCCAGTTGGCTGAACCCGGCAAAAGCATAATCATTGATGGAGGTAATACTGTCGGGCAAAACAAGCTTGTTTATAGCTGTATTATCAACAAAAAGTTGATGTGCATAAAACAGTGGATTGGCTGTGCTGTCGGCAAATGTGACATTGCACCAATAATGAATGTTGGGTATGTGTACAGCTGTCAAACTGCTACAATTTTCAAATGCTTTGTCACCTATGGTGTGCAAATCTTGGTGCAGAGTGATAGAGTTGAGGTCTGCACAGTCTTTGAAAGCATTAGCACCAATAGATATGATAGGGTAGGTTGTGTTATCTATTGTAATGTTATGGGGAATAACGATATCACCATTATAGCTGTTGTATTGGTCGTTTCGGTGCGTTATCTCTAATGCGTTTTCTGTCACTTTGTGAAGGTAGAAGCCATCAACAATGTGTGGCTCGATGGCAAGAGTGCGCCATAGTGATAATTCGTGAGTATAGTTATTGTAACTTAGTGGCGAAACAACAACCGTCGTGCGAGTATCGGAAAATGTGTTGCTTGTTATGGATGGTGGCGTGAGTGCTTGTATTTCAATATGTTTCAAAGTAGGGCATTGAGCAAATGCATTATTTCCTATTGCGGCAATATTTCGTCCCATATATACTTGCTTGAGACTGTTGCATCCCGCAAATGCTTCATCGCCTATCTGTGTTACGTTGTTGCCTATTTTTATAGATTTCAGTCCGTTGTAATTATAGAAGGCTCTATCCGAAATTGATGTAACCGAATATTCTCTGTTGCCAATCTTTACCACATCGGGAATAATGATACTATCGACGTAATTATTGAGCTTTTCATCTCGATATATTACCTCGACAGTTGTTGTAGATGTAATATTGTAGCATACACCCTCAATACATTCGACCTCGATATTGAGTTTGCTCCAAGCATAGTTTTTTTTGTAATCGAGTAGTGCTTCGGGTGGTACAATTACTATGAGAGGAGGCTGAGAAAGAGATAGTTCACCATCTATATGTGGTGGTGTTGTGGCATGGCAATAGATGTATTGCAGACTATCGCAGCAAAAAAACGCCTCGCGAGCAATCTCTTGAATATTGGCCGGAAGGCTGATGTGCTTTATACCATTACAATGCGAGAAAGCTCTGTTGCCTATTGCTGTTACCGAGGAGGGGATAACAGATGTATTGCACCCAACGGTAAGTGTGTTGGTTGCCGTGTGTATGATGGCATTGCAATCCTCTCGCGAATCATAACTTTTGTTATCCTTGTCAACACTAATAGAAGTGAGTTGACCGGCATATATAAATGGTTGTTCGTTAATCTCACTTATCCATCGTGGTACCTCAAACGATGATATGTCTTGACAGTTGGCGTATGCTTTGCTACCGATGGCAGTGATAGAGTTGGGAATTTCGGATTTTGAACAAGCCACAATGAGAGTGTTTGTGGCCGATTCGATAACAGCATTGCAATTGTTGCGTGAGTCATAGACCGAATTGCCTCGTTCTACAATAATAGAGATGAGTGAATAACAACCGGCAAATGCTTTGTCATCGATATATCCTACGGTCTTGGGTATTGTTACTGATATAAGTCCCGAGCAGTTGGCAAATATACCGTTGTTATAGACTGTTACCGACGGCGGGATGTTGATGGATGTAATTGTAGAACAATTGTAGAAAGCCGAGTCTTCAATCAAAGTTACACTATGAGGAATAGTGATAGATGTGAGGCTTGAGCAGCCGGCCAAAGCCTTTTTCCCAATTTGTTTTACTGTCACCGGTAATGTTATAGAAGTAAGTTCGGTACAATCTTCAAATGCTTGATGAGCAATGCGCTCCACGCCATTGGGAATGATGGTGCTACGGCAACCGGCTATAAGAGTATTGTTTGTGTCTATTATAGCGTTACAATCTTCTCGTGAGTCAAAAACAGGATTGCCCTCGCTCACAATGATAGATGAAAGTCGCTTGCAGTTGCGGAAATTGCCGTTTCCAATGGATGTTACCGAGTCGGGGATAATGATTGAAGATAAACGGTCGCAATTGACAATTGCATTAGGCTCTATCGTTGTCAGCGAGTGCGGGAAGTTGATAGTGGTGAGTCTGGGGCAATCTTTTATGGCATTGATGCTGTTTACGACATACGATGTGCCAAAGTAGGTAATCTGAGAAGGAATATCTAGTGTGCCCGAGTAGTTGTTATCATCGACACAAGTAACTGATGCTGTATGCGTCTCATTATTTATCTCATAGTAGATATCATTTACAATGACTTGTGCAATGCTTTGAGGCGCACAAGCATAAGCAATGATAAGCAATAAAAGAAAAACTACTGATGAGCTTTTTTTCATTATAAATTTCCTCTTCCTTTATCTACAAAATAAGTTGCCTAATTTCAAAGTGCAAAATTACTAAAAAATAGCCGATATACGAGCCTATTTAAATATATTTAAATAGCTGCCTGAAAGGAAATGAAAAAAATAGCCAAAAAATAAAAATAGCAGAGACAATCTCAACAAGATTGTCTCTGTATTATAAGGGTCACACCGAAGGATGCGATGAAACTCCGACTGACAGGATTTGAGTGCTTCCGCTCCTTTGTAATCCACCGTGCTAAGCATACTCTTTCGAGTTGTGGCCCGCCATTGGAACGCAAAGCTTGTCTCGGTATTTCATAAAATTTGATGAGTTTCCCAATCTACTTGAGTGCGACCCGATGTCTTGCTCATCAATTATACCACAAAGATAATACTTAAGAATGAAAAATGCAAGTATTTGTGGTCGAAATTTTTATGTTTTGCTTATTTTTAATCTATTAAATTGTCTTTTAGTTAAGTTAAAGCCTTGAATTTTGTATTTTTAGTTATATTTCGATTGTTTTTCTGTAAAATCATTTGTAGCTGTATGAATTTTCCAGTTATTCAGTTGTATTGGCTTTTTTATCCAACTCTATCCACAATCGGTCATTGGGCACAGGTGCTGTAACGTCTACAATTATGTGTGAAACCGGATGCTCAAATTGTATGCGATATGCGTGCAATGAGATGCCTCCATCGGGATTTGAACGTTCTGCACCGTATTTCAAGTCGCCTTTGATGGGGCATCCCATCTTGGCTAGCTGGCATCTGATTTGGTGATGGCGTCCTGTTTTGAGATCTATTTCCAGCATTCTGTAGTTATCGCCTGTTGCTATCAATTTATAGTCTAGCTCGGCTCGTTGAGCCCCATTGCGAGGGGTAGTGTATGCTGTGGATTTGTTAATCTTCTCGTTGCGTGTAAGGTAGTGTATAAGAGTTCCTTGTGGTTGTGGTGGATTGTTCTTTACAATAGCTCGGTACGTTTTCTTTACACTCCCATCACGAAACATCTCATTGAGTCGTGATAGAGCCTTACTGGTCTTGGCAAAGACTACAAGACCACTTACGGGGCGATCTAGACGGTGTGTTACCCCCACAAAGACATTGCCGGGTTTGTTATATTTTTCTTTGAGCCATTCTTTGAGTATTTCACTCAAAGGCTTGTCGCCTGTCTTGTCTCCTTGCACAATTTCACGACAAGTCTTGTTTACAATGATAATATGGTTGTCTTCGTATACTACTTGCATAGATGCCGTTGTTTTGAGATGTGTTCAATGTCTGTTGTAGAGTTTTGACAACGATGTTGCCGGTGATGCTGTTTATATTACCAGCACTTTTTCTATTATTTTCTCTTTACTCATATTTTTTTTGCCAATTTTCAATATGAATATTGAAGCGGTTTTGTTGCATATTTATGCAGTGTCGAGCAATGGAGAAATATTCTTTTGCAAAAGTAATAAAATCTTTTTTAATGGAATACATCCGTTGTTATTTTAAGCAACTGTTTTGTCATTTGTACTGATGTTTGAGAAATTTGTATTAATATACATTATTTTTGGCAACTTATTGTTTGTTCGATATGTTGAATTATAAAATTTTTGCCAAAAAAGTTTGTATGTGATATATTTAATATGTAATTTTGTAGTGAATTCAATAAAAGAGTTATTAAAGCCGTGAATTTTACAGTTTGATTTTTTCTGTTTAGAGCAGAATATGTAACGAGTATTTGACTAAAATAAAATAAACCTTAATATTATTAATTATGAAGAAAAGTTACACTAAATCGATTTTCTTGATTATGTTCCTTTTATGTGGTTTTGCATCGCAAGCACAATGGAATATTCATCAAGGTAGTAAAGAGAGACAATCGGGTCGAGTTGAGGAACCCGCTCCGTCAAACATTGAAATTGGTCACAGTTCTATCTATGACCCAATTTATGAGTATACAGGATTGTCACTTACATATGACTCAAAAGTAGGTGTGGGTGTTGTTCTTACTAGAGATATGTTTGAAGACTATATTGGTGGTATTATTATTGGTATGTATGTTGGTTGGGACGATTTTGCATCTACGGCAACATACGATTGTTTTGTAAAAACCGATTCTTTCAGTGGTGAAAGCATCTCTTCCGGTAGTGCCGAAGTGTCTTTTGGATGGAATGCGGTTGATTTGTCGCAAAAGCCTCTTCCCGATGTAGAAAATCTTTATGTCGGTTTTTATACCAACATTAAAAAAGATGTGATTAGTATTCCTTATCTCTATCCTTTCAATCAACCCAATACTGCATTTTTGCACAGTGGTGAAGTGGATGATAATGGAAAAGAAATATGGTATGATATGCACACTATGCCCGAGATGGGAAAGATGGCCGTAATTCTTGTTGTTAGAGATCGTAATGGACAATTTGCCAATATAGTAAAAATGGCTGATTTCCGTGCCAATACTATTAACTGGAAAGAAGATATAACAAATGCCTCATTCCGTCTTTACAATCGCGGTTCAAATGCAATCGAAAAATTTGAAATTGAGTCGAAGCTAGGTGATGTTGTTTTGAGTGATGAATATGTTCTTGAAGAACCTATCAATCCCAATGATTATCGTACCGTATCATTTCCGGTATATTGCTTGGGTACAGGAACTCACGATTTTACTATCACCAAAGTGAATGGTGTGGATATAAAAAATAAACCTGTTGCACAATTTGAAATGTTGGGCGTGCCTTGGGATTTGCAAGATAAATACAATCATCTTCCTGTGATTGAATACTTCGTTTCGGAAGAAGAATATGCAGTTCCTCGTTTCTTTGACGAACTTTTCTGGCCCGGATTTGAGAAATATACTGAGAATTACAATTTGGTAATGCAACATATCGACGATAAATTTATGATTGGTGATAATGAGGCTCTTAAACAGTTGTTATCGATGGTGGATAATGACTCTATGCAGGTATATATTCCCAGCCTTTCGGTCAACCGCAGCGATTATATTGAATATTTGGCTCCATTGACCGGTTATCCTTTCCATAATGGTACTCCTTTCCCCGAGATGGCTCCTCCAATGTGGGAAAAGATTTACAAATTGCCCACCTTTGCATCGGTAAATATTGCAGCTAAGTATGATGATTCTATGACCAATGTCGCCATTGATGTTACCGGTAATATAGCCTCTGATGTAATGCCGGCCGATGAGCCTTTGTATCTCACTGTGTACTTGATGGAAAAAGACGTATTGAGCTATGACCAAGTATTTTGGGATGATAAAGACAAAGAAAATCACTACGGTGAGTATACCCATAAAAATGTTGTACGTGATATTCTCACTCCTTACTGGGGCGAACAATTGCCGCAGAACAGTGGCGATTATAACCTCTCTTTCAGTGTAGAGCTAGACCCTGAATGGAATACCGCTAATCTTTATGTTGTTGCATTTGTCAATCGAGGTGAAGAAAATGACCATATGAGTCGTCACATTATCAATAGTGGTAAGGGTTCAATCAACTGGCCTGATGCAGTATACGGAGTTGAAGAAGACCAAAATGTTACTATTACATCTGTCGATGGTACCGTGTATGTTAATGGCAGTGCATATGGTGTAGAAGTATTTAATTTGGCAGGTGCAAGACTTAATAATGGCGGTCTGGCTGATGGTATTTATCTTGTAAGAAAAGACAATATCGTTGCTAAAGTAATGGTGAAATAATTTTAATGACAAGGATATAGTGCATCGTTTTGCGATGCACTATTCTATTTTTTTAATGTAGTATTATGATAAAAAAATTATTCTCAAGTATATTGCTTGTTGTAGCACTAACTGCTTCAGCGCAAGAAGTTGTACGTTATGGATATGCCCCCGAACAAATGGCAGAGACCGATATGATAGCTCAAGGACAAGGAGCTAATGGTTTCTTGGGAGGCCTTATCTGTCTTGATCCTGCAGTCGACCCCGTTGTTGCTCGTCTCGAAGGCCATCAAATTAAAGGTGTGCGTTGTTATTTGCGTGCCGATTATAAACAAGCCCGACAAGATCGTACGTTTATTATGCATACAACTTCGCTCGATAGTGAACCTACAAAAAAAATATGCGATTTTGTAGAAGGTTGGAATGAGATTTATTTTGATGAACCTGTTATTATAGGAGCAGACCCGATATATGTAGGCTTACAAGTATATGAGCTGCGAGGTACAGCACATCCTTTTATCTCTTATGGCTCGGCTAGTGTGCCGGGAGCTTGTTGGATAAATCTTAACAAGGAGGGGTGGAATAGTTATACCGATAGAGGTACACTTCTCATCCAAGCTATCCTTGATGATGCTGCTGCCGATGTTGTAGATAATATGGTTTATGCCCAAGTAGCATCGGCACCTCAAACAGTAGCTCCCTCAAAAACTTTCGATTGTGAAGTATTTTTTCACAACTATACCGATGAAGATATCAATAGCGTCGAATTACAGATGTTGGGTCAAGGCGATGAAGTGCCCTATACAACAATCGTAACATTTGATACTCCTTTGGCTCCTCACGAAGGGCGCAATATCCCAATGGAGGTATATGCAGGTAGCGAAGTAGGTGTAAGCCAATGGGTGAAACTCACTGTCTCTAAATTTAATGATGCTGAAGCACAAGAGGCTTATCCCGGTATTACTTATCACTATGTTACTCGTGATGCTTTTCAACGAGTTTCTTTGGTTGAAGAGTTTACCAGTCAGTCGTGTGTCAATTGTCCTTTTATGATTTATTACTTGGATAAAGCTATGCACGAATATGACAAAGAATTGGTGTATATAACTCATCACGTAGGTTTTGCCAACGACTTCTTTACTATGTCGGGTGAAGATGACTTGGTCTATCTCTTTGGCGATCAATATTCATTCAATCCCGCTGTGATGTATGACCGTCGTGTGTTCCCCGGCGAGATAGCTCCTGTGATAGGTGCCTCTGTTGCCGAAACAACACCCTACACCGATGCGTTCAATATTGTGTCGGTAATGCTTGCTATGGCCGAGGTAAATATCGACTTTACCCATAATGAGGCTGATGGAACTTTGGCTTGTACTGTGAGCGGTCGTGTAAATAGCGAATTGGCTGCATCAGGTACTGATACATATATATCGGTTTTCCTTGTAGAAGATAATATTCCGGTAAGTGATAAATACTTCCAAGTGGGTCTTGATGATACTGTTGAACAAGGTGCGCCTGCCGATTTGAAGGAGACTTTCCGCCACAATGGTGTGAAACGTCACGCTTTTACTGCTCAAACAGGCGATTTGCTTACACTAGGAGCAGAAAATGATTTTACAATCAGTTATGATGCTATCGCGATTAACTCTGAATGGAACTTGGACAACTGCCGTTTTGTAGCCTATGTTCACAAAATGGACAAAGAAGATATGACTCAGAATGAAGTTCTCAATGCAACTCAAAAGTGGGTGACTGCTGCAGGAGCGGTTGATGATATTGTGAATGATGATGATATTGTTCGTTTTGTTGTTAATCCCGATCGTACCATCCGTCCGATGGCCGATGTTAACAGCTATCGCATATACAACACACAAGGTCAATATATATCGGCTCACTCGCAGTTGACTCCCGGTATGTATGTTGTTTCATACAAAACAATTGATGGCTTGAGTGGTGTGACAAAACTATTCGTTCGCTGAAAATAAAGTAAAAACAAATCTTTTCCCTGCATATCATATTGGTGTGCAGGGATTTTTTTTGTAAGTAACTTGTTTGAGATTTGTTTTTTATTGCAATAAGTTGTATCTTTGCACCGCTTTTTGAAAATACCGTGTGATGGGAAATTAAGGAGCAATTAAAAACTTAATTTTGAGTAACACAAAAATTTAAACAATGAAAACATTTGTTCTTGAAGGAAAAGTTCGCGCAGGACTTGGCAAAAAAGCTACTCGCGAATTGCGCAAAGAGGGTTTCATCCCCGCAGTTTTGAATGGTGGTACTATCGTAAATCTTCCCTACGAAGGTACACTCGCCGAAGGTGAGAAATTGGTAGAAATCGAAAACGGTCGCGCTGTTATCGTTACTGATTTCGCTGTTGCTCCCGAGTCAGTTCGCAAGTTGGTTTACACTCCCGACATCTTCATCATCGAGCTTACTATCGGTGGCAAGAATGTTAAGGCCGTGTTGAAAGACATCCAATTCCACCCCGTAAAAGACACTATTCTTCATATGGATTTCCTTGAAGTTTACGACAACAAACCTATCACTATGGAGGTTCCTGTTAAACTTGAAGGTCACGCAGAAGGTGTTAAAGCCGGTGGTAAGTTGCAACTTTCTATGAAGAAAATCCGCGTTAAAGCTCTCTACAACAACATCCCCGAACGTTTGGTTATCAATATCGACAACCTCGGTCTTGGTAAAACTCTTCAAATTGGAGAGCTCAACTTCGAAGGTCTTGAGTTGATGAATGCTAAGAACGCTGTAGTATGTGCTGTTAACTTGACTCGTGCTGCTCGTGGTGCTGCTGCCGCAGCTGCTGCCAAGAAATAATCCTGCATAAGATAGATGAAATATCTGATAGTAGGGTTGGGTAATATCGGAAGTGAATACGAGAATACCCGGCACAACATAGGATTTAATGTATTGGACGCTTTTGCCAAAGCGTCCAATACTGTTTTTACCGACCGTCGTTATGGTGCTGTGGCTGAAGTAAAGGTGAAGGGGCGAACTTTGGTGTTGCTCAAGCCTTCGACCTATATGAACCTCAGCGGTAATGCTGTACGTTATTGGTTACAGCAAGAAAAGATCCCTGTTGAGAATATGCTCATCATTGTTGATGATATATCATTGCCATTCGGTACATTACGCTTACGACCTAAGGGGAGTGATGCAGGTCATAATGGTTTGAAAGACGTAGCACGAGTCGTCGGTAATGAGAACTATGCACGTTTGAGATTTGGTGTTGGTGGCGATTTCCCTCGCGGTGCACAAGTAGACTATGTATTGGGACAATTTCCTGCCGAGGAGCGAGAGAAGCTCCCTGAGCGTATAAATGTCGCTTGTGATATCATTAAGAGTTTCTGCTTGGCCGGAATTGCACTTACAATGAACCAATATAACAAAAAATAGAAAATGGCTCTAAACGAAGTACGAATAGACAAGTGGTTGTGGGCTGTACGCATATTCAAGACTCGAACTATTGCGACCGAGGCTTGTAAAAAAGGACGTATAGCTGTCAATGGCGTTACAGTGAAGCCTTCTCGCACTATCAAGCGTAACGACGTGATAGATGTGCGCAAGCCACCTGTTACCTATACGTTTCGAGTTCTTGACTTGGCCGAGAATAGAATGGGGGCTAAGTTGGTTCCCAATTTCCTTGAGAATATTACCTCGCCCGACCAATATGAGTTGCTCGATATGATACGCATCAGTGGTTTTGTCGATCGGCAGAAAGGATTGGGGCGTCCTACCAAACGCGAAGGTCGTGCGTTGCGCGAATTCACCGAGATGGATATGGGCGGCGATGGATTTGATTTTGAATTTGACTTCGATTTAGACGATGATGAATAATATAAAAGCGATACAATGTTTCATATCGAGAACTTGTATCGCTTTTGTTTAATGGGGTATTTCGTTAATCTATTTTCCCGAGTAGCACACCGTTGTGCCTATCAATCGGTCGTATCTGGCACCCGGTGGTCGGTGGTACACCTTCACTACATATTCATTTATAGTCTCATAATAATTGCCTTCGGTGCGCGATAGCGTGGCTTGACGCGCTCCATCGGGTACAAAAGTGTACATATAGTTGTATGAACCTTGTTTCAGTAGCAAGGTCTTTTCGTATTGTTGTGTTTCATTATTATATTGCATCATTGAGTTATCATCGTATATATGGTGAGTCAGTTCTCCGTCTATATATACGTTACCGCCCATAATTTTGTCAGTTGCAAGTGTAAAGTGTACAGCCATATAATCGGCCTCCAAGTCACTATCTTCGGCGCTGCTTTCTCGCACCACATATCGTCCGTGTTGTGTCTGGTCGAAAAGATAGTTCATACCGTTGCGCGGATAGTCGGTTTGCAAGAAAGTATGATAGTAAGGCTCATAATATTCATATCCAACAACATTCATACCCGGATAGCTTATCGACACATTTTCGTAACGACGATATTCATTTCCGGCCGTAAAAATGAGATCGCGATTGTGTTCAAAGAAAATCTCGCTTCCCATCACGCGTAGGGGGCGGGTAGTGGTTATTTCGTTGTCTCGTCGACCATTTTGCGAAACGACAACTTTCAGGTCATTAAATGGGCTTTGTATATTGAAGTAGGGATGCGATACCACAACATCGAGTTGTTGATATTCATCGTTATAACCTATATCGGTGCGAGAGGTGGCATTGGCGGCTACTTGTACACATCTTTCGGTTACACTGAAACAAGCGTGAGCCACAACCTCACTAGAATATTCGGGGGTGAAAATTACCACGTAGTTGCCCGATTTGGTTAGCTGTACTTGGTCGTTGGGCAGTGAGATACGGTAATTGACATAGTGTGCAAATGTACTCGACGAGTAGGCATAATCGTGTACATTATATAGGTTGCTACTGTCTAGGTACTCCAACTCCGATAATTGAGATGGCATCCAATTGGCATCGCAGTGAACAATGCGGTATTGTAGGTAAGTCACATCTTCGGCTAGTTGGTCAAAAGAAATAATGATACGGTTGGCTTCACCCAATGTAATAATGGGAGGTGCCAATGGATTGTCCTCTACATATACTTGCAAGGTGCGCCAGTCAAAACCGAAAGTCTGTGTGCGGTAGGGTTGTTGCGCTATTGTTGCTATGGCAGTTGTGCCAATGAGTATTGTTGCAAACAATACTTTGAGAAGGTTATTGCTCATTTTATAATTTTTTACAAATTCAAAGATAACACAATCGTGTGAATAAACTTGCGTTATGTACGACAAAAGTACTATATTTGCACAAAATATTGACCTTTGAAAGTAAATAAGGTTTAATCTACGAACACCTAAATAACTAATAAATATGAAAAATTACGTATGGGTTTTGGCCCTTTCTATGTCGCTCCCCCTTTTCAATGCGACTGCTCAAGAGGCTCCTGCCGCTGAAGAGCCCGTTGGTTATCAATTTACCGACACTAAATTTTTACCCACTACTCCCATCAAGAACCAAGCTCAATCGGGTACTTGTTGGAGTTTTGCCGGCACTGCACTACTCGAAAATGAATTGTTGCGTATGGGCAAACCTGAGTATGACCTCTCAGAAATGTGGATTGTACGTCATTGCTATCTCGACAAAATCGAGCGTTTTGTTCGCTATCACGCTACTTGCGAGCTTGCCGGTGGCGGTGGTGTAGTTGATGTGCCTTATGTTGCAGCCAATTACGGTCTTGTTCCCGAGAGTGTATATATGGGTCTCAACTATGGTTATGACAAGCACAATCACAATGAATTGGACATTGTTATGCGCTCATTTGGTGAAGCTATTGCTAGAAGCAAGAAGCCTACTACTGCTTGGCGTGCCGCTGCTATGGGTATCATTGATGCTTATTTGGGCGAAGCTCCCGAAACTTTTGTATATGAAGGTAAAGAGTATACCCCCGAGACTTTTGCTACATCACTCGGCTTGAATATGGATGACTATGTGTGCATCTCTTCTTTCACTCACCATCCTTTCTACACCCAATTTGCTGTTGAAGTTCCCGACAACTGGTTGCACGGTATGTCATATAACGTACCCCTCGATGAGTTGCAACAAATTGTTGATGAGGCAATCGATGGCGGATATAGCGTGTTGTGGGCTGCCGACGTGAGCGAAAAAGGTTTCAACCGCAAGGCCGGCTTTATGGTTTGTCCTGCTGAAATCAAAGCCGATGATATGAGCGAAGGCGAGTGGCTCAACTGGTCGAAGATGACCGACCGTGAGCGTGAAGAGGCTCGTTACAAACTTGATAAGCCCGGTGCCGAACTCGATGTTACTCAAGAGTTGCGTCAAATAGCTTACGACAACTACGAAACTACCGACGATCACGGTATGCTTCTCGTTGGTAAAGCTGTTGACCAAATTGGCAATAAATACTACAAGGTTAAAAACTCTTGGAGTACAGCAAACGGTTTTGATGGTTATTACTATGCTTCTGTTCCTTACTTCCGTTATAAAACAATCTGCGTGGTAGTAAACAAAAATGCCATCTCTAAAGACCTCCGTAACAAAATGGGTATTAAATAAGAATACCTTACTTAATACATAAAAGTTACCCCTGATGTGTAGCAATACTCATCAGGGGTAACTTTTATATGTGTGTTGTAAAATCCTCTTGTATAAATAGGGCAATTATTTTTCGCTGTTCTGTTCGCCATATCTTTCACCCCAGAAGTGGCGCATAGTGTCCAATATGCGTTGCTCGGTGGGTGATTGTTGCGGATGCCAGAATTGCCGACCTTGCGCTTCGTCGGGCAGATATTGTTGGCGTACAAAGTGTCCGGGATAGTCGTGGGCATATTTGTACTCTTTGCCATAGTCTAGCTGTTTCATCAACTTGGTAGGAGCGTTGCGCAGATGCAAGGGTACAGGCAGATTTCCTGTTTGCTTGACGTATGCGAGAGCCTCATCTATAGCAAGATAGGTAGAGTTGCTTTTGAGGCTTGTTGCCAAGTAAACGGTAGTCTCGGCTAGGATAATGCGGCCTTCGGGCCATCCTACCTTTTGTAGCGTGTCGAAACAGGCATTGGCCAATAGTAAGGCATTGGGGTTGGCCAAGCCCACATCCTCGGCTGCCGATATAACAAGGCGGCGTGCTATGAAGGCCGGGTCTTCGCCACCTTCAATCATACGTGCCAACCAATATATGGCTGCATCAGGGTCGCTGCCTCTGATACTCTTGATAAATGCCGAGATAATATCGTAGTGCATTTCGCCATTCTTGTCGTAGGCGGCAGGATTTTGTTGTAATCGCTCTGTTACAACAGCATCATTAAAGATGATAGGCTCGTTATCGGCGGTAGCTTGTGCTATGAGGTCTATGATGTTGAGTAGCTTGCGGGCATCGCCTCCCGAGTAGCGAAATAATGCATCGGTCTCCTCGATGCGCACTTCGCGCTCTTTTAGGATATTGTCACACGTGAGAGCGCGGTGCAATAAGGTTTCAAGATGATGTTTTTCGAGCGGTTGAAGTACATATACTTGGCAACGCGAGAGTAGGGGGCGAATGACCTCAAACGAAGGGTTTTCGGTTGTTGCTCCTATCAGAGTAACAGTGCCTTGCTCTACTGCCGCAAGCAGTGAGTCCTGTTGCGACTTGTTGAAACGGTGTATCTCGTCGATAAACAGAATAGGACGCGACTTGGTAAAGAGATTGGCTTTACAGCGTTCTAGTACTTCGCGCACCTCTTTTACACCGGCCGAAACAGCACTGAGGGTATAGAAAGGTGCTTTGAGTTGTACCGATATGATATGTGCCAAAGTTGTCTTGCCTACACCGGGAGGGCCCCATAAGATAAATGAGGCTATATGGCCGCTCTCTATCATACGACGCAACACTGCACCTTGTCCCACAAGGTGTTCCTGACCGATATATTCATCTAGATTTTTCGGTCGTAACCGTTCGGCTAATGGTTCAAACATAATGACAAAGGTAGTAAAAATAAGCGAATATTTCAATATCAATAATTCCTTATTCTTCTTGTGATTGTTATTGTAACAAAGTTTTATTAATTTTGCTGATGCATTGTACGACTATGCAGTCAGTAAAGATTTTTTTATTTCAAGTATAAAGACCGATGCTATATTCATTTCTACTCACTCTTTTTGCCGGCTTAGCCACTGTTATAGGCAGTATTATAGCTTTTGTTACACACCGCACTTCACGATGGTTCTTTTCCTTTACACTGGGATTGTCGGCAGGTGTGATGCTGTATGTATCCTTTGTTGAGCTTTTTGCACAGTCGCGCGAACTCTTTGCTACATCTTGGGGTGGCCGATTGGGTGAGTTCGGTACAGCTCTCTTTTTCTTTGTAGGAATGGGAATTATAGGTCTGATTGATAAATTGGTGCCTTCGTTCGAGAATCCGCACGAAGTGCGTCGAGCCGAAGTATTGGACAATCCTACTGCTGCTCCCGAAGGGAAATTACATCATATAGGACTGCTCACTGCTCTTGCCATAGGTATTCACAATTTCCCCGAAGGAATAGCCACCTTTATGGCGGCCGAGAGTAATCCATCCATTGGTATAGCCATTGCTGTGGCAATAGCCCTTCACAATATACCCGAAGGTGTTGCTGTGTCGGTACCTATCTTTTATGCGACTGGTAGTCGCAAGAAGGCTTTCCTTTATTCTTTGCTGTCGGGCTTGGCCGAGCCATTAGGAGCATTATTGGCATTCTTGGTTTTGATGCCCTTTATGAGTGATGTGGTTTTGGGTAGTGTCTTATCGGCCGTTGCCGGTATTATGGTCTTTATCTCAATAGACGAACTCCTACCTGCGGCACGCGAATATGGCAAACCTCACGTTGCCATATGGGGTATGGTAATAGGTATGATACTTATGGCCGCAAGTCTTATTCTGCTATAACCAATCACAAATTGATAGTTGTGTGTTTTATCAGTATGTATAGCTGATAAAGATTTTCTTATATAGTTTTCGTTGTAAATACAATATTAAACCCTTTTAATTTCGGTTGTTAGTTTGTATATTTGCATTTGTCGAAACTTATATAATCGTATACTATGACCTATCAAGAATTTCAGAAAAGATACCGATATAATCCTACTACCGACCGCATCGGTAAAGGCGGTTTTGGTGTAGTTTTCAAAGCCTATGATAATTATCTAGACCGATACGTAGCCTTGAAGATGTCGGAGGTAGCCGACGAAAATGATTCTACACGACTGGCCAATGAGGTAAAGTTGGCAGCCAAACTACCGGTTCACCCCAACATTGCTCACTATGAGGAGTGCTATACATTTGCTACGCCGTTAGGTACATACGACTTTGGAGTTCTGCAATTCTACAACGATGGTAGTCTCGACGATCTTATCAAGAAGAATGTCTTGTCGACCAATGAGAAAATAAGCATCCTCAAGCAGATACTCAACGGTATAGGTTTCTTGCATAG
>CALATP010000044.1 GCA_937891845.1 uncultured Porphyromonadaceae bacterium
TCGCAAGCCTCGGCTACAAAGATGATGTAGTAACAGTAAAAGACGGATACGGTCGTAACTACCTTATCCCCCAAGGTTTGGCAGTAATCGCTTCGCCCTCGGCGTTGAAAGTATTGGCTGAGAACAAGAAGCAACGTGCTCACAAACTCGCTAAAATCAAAGCTGATGCAGAGGCTATCGCAGCTGCAGTTGCTGAGCTTCAAGTAGTTATCACTGCTAAAGCTAGCGAGAATGGTACAATCTATGGTGGTATCAACAATGCTAAAGTTTCTGAGGCTTTGGCTGCTCTCGGTCAAGAAATCGACCGTAAGAAAATCATTGTTAAAGATACTATCAAAGAAGTTGGCTCATACAAGGCTATCATCAAATTGCACCCCGAAGTGCAAGTTGAGCTTCCTTTCGAAGTTGTAGCTGAAGAAGTTGCCGAATAATCAAGTATTTTTATAATACATTTTCACAAAACAACCATCGCGCTGCTCATTGAGCAGCGCGATGTGTTTTTATTAGTTTGATGTTGAGTATTTGCTACTCATTCTGTCTTGTGTAAGCGCAGCTTATCGGGCTTATAGGTCAATGCGCATAAAGGGGGGATACCAATTGCTGTTATATAGTCCTCGGTTAATCTTCCTGATAGCATTGTTTATTTTGTGATTGTATGTATGTGGCGTCGACTATACTCCGTTATCTATACATTGAGTCAATTCGTTTATATAGCTGTTATTACACTTGAGTGTGAGAGCATCAAATGTATTCATAATTTCGTCCATCATATCGAGGTCTTGACATTGATGCGAATATTTATAAATTGAAAATAACAGTTCGATGTATTCTTTATCGACAATATCATTGGTTGTTGGTATTCGGTTCTTTAGTAATCTAAAGCATCTAGCAGGGTAGGTGAGTGCGCATTTTTTTAGATAGTCGATAACCGAATTATACTTTTCGGGCAGGCCCGATGGGTGTATATTATTCAACCATTCTTCTACAAGTTCAAATTGTGCAGCAGGCAGCTCATCACAGTGCAGTAGTAGTGTGTCTTGTATCTCTTCGCGTTCGTCGTGGATGTATTGTCGAAGTATCTTTGCTGATATGCTACGGTATTCTATCTTGTTGATTGACTTGCAACACATTCTTATCAGTGCTACTGCTGCCGACTCGTCATTGTCTTGTATTATTGTCGAGAGTAGTTCTTCCGATATTTCTCCAATACCATCGTACTGTGTTGTAATGAATAGTATCGGTGCAAGTATCGATTGTGCGCGACGGTGATGTATGATCTTGCGGAAATATGGTTCTACTATATGGGGGCTGTTTACCCAATGGTTGAATATACCATTCTGTTGAGCGATGAGAATATCGGATATATCGTGTTGCAGATATTTTTGCAACAGTGCATTAAATAAATCTTTGTCGTAATACTCTCTAACATATATATCGTATAGCACTACCAATCGTAGCTCTACGCCTAGTGTGTCGTGCATTTCAATGAGCCTGTTGTATATATTTTCTCTGTATTGATTGTGAATACAGGCACCGATAAGCGTGTGTAAGGCACGTCCTTGTTGCGAATTGATGCCACGACTCAATAAATCAAGATCAAGACTCGTGTTGTCAAAGGGCTTGTTCTCTATATCTGTGGTGTAGTCCGACGTGAACGGTAGTGTAGCAATGCGCTCGCAGTAGTCGATAATGCGGTCTATGGTATGAGAGTCGTTGACCGAGTGTAATATATTTTTGAGAAGTTTAAACATCTGATAATCCCATCCATTATCTAGCGGTTGCGTGATAAGTTGCTCTACAGTTTTGCCCAAGTCAGGTATCTCTGTTTGAGCCTTGAGTAAGCCGTTGAGAGCTGCTATTTTATATCTAATATCTATCGTCGCGTCCTGTGATGTTACAATTTCCATTGCCATACTACCCAGGTCATTACAACGTTGAGCAATGCAGAGTTCAAACTCTTCGATATGTCTTCTTATATCGAGGTATCGGTTCTTACCCGAGCTTGAATTGTTGTGTTCGTTGAGTTTGTAAATAGAGTTGCGCCAGTCCTTAGCCGAGAAGTTGAGATATTCATTGTGGGTTGTCAGGCCTCCGCAAGTGTGAGCTGCTACAATGTGGTGCGAGTCGGGCGAGGTCACAACCGGTTCTTTTTTATAACGACGATCCAACGCCAATTTATTCATTCTCATTCTTTGCGGTAAGTGCATAGCCGGAATGGTGTGTAAAAGCAAACGCTTGTTGCACCCCAATATTGGCAACAATAAGCCCAATCGACGATTGCAATCTTTAACGTAATCGTATCTCGATTGGAATTTATCTACCATCCCGATATACTCCTCTTTCTCTTGTTGTGATAGATATGGAAATGTTGATGAAAGATATTGATACAGATAATATTGTGTCTCACTATGGCGTGCCAGGTCATCGATGAGCTTGAGGTTGTGAGTAATTTGTATAAATTGTTTAATAAACTGTTGTGGTGCGTGTCGCATCACATCCAGTGCTATTACGTAGCACACCTCCGACGTCGATTCTAGTAATAGTTCTATCTCGTGGTGAACAAAATCTATATTGCTATCTATGTAGCTCGTAAGGATGTTGCATAACCATTTTATTATTTTGTCGTGGTTATCTCCTGTATCGATACCAAGAAAGAAATGATTGTTATCGATTACTTCATAGTGCGGTAGATGATATTGATGCTGTTTGACAGCCAAGAGCATACAATCGCGCAATATAGGATATATACGCTGTGGATGGTTGTCGATGAGATATTCTTCAATAAATTCTAGTAGCCTGTCGGGATTGCTTCGGGAGTAGTATTGTGTGATATTATACTCTTCGATATATTTCTTCAGCAATACACCCACTTGTTCGCACGCCAAGTCGGGGTTGCTTTCCTGTATATTTCTCAACAGGGCAAGACTGTTTATTGTTTTCTTACTTTGTAAATATTTATACCACTCTATAACCTTGGGCGTTTGATAGTCGTTGACGCGATAGAGGCATCTTTTGGCCATTTCGTCACGAGTGTCGGCATCCTGAATATTGTCAATAAGGTCATAAATATAAGGTTCATTATGAGTCGTATTACTGAAGCAGAAATGCATATATCTGTTGAAAAGGCTATCATTGCAGGTCAGTTTGGTAAAGTCATCAATAATAATGGTGCGTAAGAAAGGTAGCCAAGCGCTATTGATGTGTCGAGAGATAAATGAACCAAAAACGGATGGATTTGTTTCTTTTATTTGCTTGATAATAGCTTGTTCGTATGGGCGTATGTCGTCGTATTGCGACATAATACCAAGAACCAACTGTTGCAAGTGTGTACGTGTGGTAGGAGACAATAATCGTTCTAAGTCGTTCTTATACAATGTTTCATTGTAGTCGCGCAAATACTCAAGCACGAATTTTATTTGGGAACGGATATATAAGCCTTGATGCCCATTCAATAGTTCTTCGGTTAATGATTTGTTTTGTTGTATGTAGCTGCGTGCCAATACGTAATCGTAGAAGCTTTGATGGAAAAATTTGATACGTGTTCCGTCGGTATAAATGATACCTTCACTGGCCAGGTAGTCAATCTCTTTGGCCGATGAGTAGCGATTGAAAGTGGGAGATAGCGTCTCATCTACCAGCATTTTCTGTGCAAGTTGATAGATTAGTGTTTCAATACTACTGGAATCTAGATGATAGGTCGATGCTTTTCGGTATATCACTTTATCGCACAAAGCATCGTATAGTTCGATGCGAGAATGATAGTTTTTCTTCTTATCGCCGTATGATGAAATACGGCAGTATGTGTCGAGGTTCTGTGCATTTCGCAGCACTTCAATCATTCGATTGTCATATTCACAGTTGCTGTTAAGACGTTGTAATATGCCTTTTACTTCTTCGTTATCAAGTTGCCCGAGAACAAAAGTTCTATTTCTCTTGATATCTCGCAGTGAGGCTAGAACGGGGTCGTATGTTATATCAAATTCTCGGCAAGATATGATAATGCGAACATCTTTAAGCCTATATTCACTATATTCTTTGATGAGCGATACCAACTCGTTGAGTCGTGTGCGGTCGTTTGATAGACTTTGTGATAAAGCGTCTATTTGGTCTATAATTATTACTGCTTTGTCTTTATTGGAAAGTAAATATCCGAGGGTGTCATATATCTTATCTATGGCATAGATACCAGAGTCGCACATATCGGCCTTTATGGCAATGTAAGGAATTTCTTCATTCTCAAGTTGGTTGATTATCTCTTTTATAACGACCGATTTTCCGCAACCGGCCTCACCGGTGAGAAGCGCGCATCCCGATGGCAGAGTGTGATTATCGTCCTTTATCCATTGATATATAGAGTCTACCTCTTTGCGATGAATGTATGAATGTTCTATGCCATAAAAGTTACTGTTTACCGAGTTGAATGCAACACGCATCAAACCTATTTGTGATGCGATGTCCGATTTTTTGTTGCCTATAAGATGGCATTTTTGTTGATGCAATCTATACCACGAGTTTATTGTGTCGACAATGTTTTGTGTAGTGGTAATTTCTTCTTCTTTGAAGTGGTAAGTATATGACTGCTGAATACCTTTGTGCGCACATTCTTCGATATACTCGTCCGAAATATATTTCCAGTAAAATTTATTTTCATCATAATCAGCGGCAATAAAGATAACAATTTCGCCACGCATACGTTCGGCATATCCAAGTATATAGCTAGGTATAGAGTACTTGTTCAGTCCTCTGTTATTCTGTGGGTAACTTTTCAATTGAACTTTTACATTAGCAATTTCTTCCCCATTGTTGTCCAATATATTTATTGTTCCATCGATATTGGGGCGTTTATCGTCCGATTTGATGTAAGGTTTTGCCTTTTGTCTGATAAACAGTTTTTCTATGCATATAGTTGCTTCACGGTCTTTTTCGGACGAAGGGTATATATCGGTGCGTATCGAAAAGTGGTAGTGTGACATTATCGGCTCTCGTTGTATGGTGTGTTATATTCTATTGTAGACAAGTCTTGTTGGTGTGGAGTATTGATGTATCGGCAGCCTCAGTTTATGATACATTCTTATTCGTTTTTTCGATGAAGAAAAAGGCTGTGCCGGAAAATATATTTCGGCGCAGCCTTTAGTTTTATTGTAAGTGATTTTTTTATTTCACTTCCTCAAAGTCAACGTCTGTGAAGTCTCCACCGTTGTTACCGTTATTGGGTTGACCACCCGCATTCATATCGGGGCCGGGTTGAGGACCGGCGTTGGCTCCTTGTTGTTGAGCTTGTGCATTGTAAAGGTCTTGAGCAGCAGCTTGCAGTACGGTGTTCAACTCATTCATAGCCGAATCGATGGCTGCAATATCTTGTGCTTTGTGAGCCTCTTTGAGTTTTTCCAATGCGCTCTCAATGCTACTACGCTTGTCGGCAGGTAGCTTGTCGCCCATTTCTTTGAGTTGTTTCTCGGTTTGGAAAATCATAGCGTCAGCTTGATTTATCTTTTCGATGCGTTCTTTTTCTTTGGCATCGGCCTCGGCATTTGCAGCTGCTTCTTCCTTCATACGTTGTATCTCGGCATCGCTCAAGCCACTTGAAGCCTCAATGCGGATGCTTTGCTCTTTGCCTGTGCCTTTGTCTTTGGCCGATACGTTGAGGATACCGTTGGCATCGATATCGAATGTGACCTCAATTTGAGGCACACCGCGCATAGCAGCAGGAATACCATCGAGGTGGAAACGACCGATTGTCTTGTTATCCTTGGCCATAGGACGCTCTCCTTGCAATACGTGTATCTCTACCGAAGGTTGGTTATCGGCTGCAGTAGAGAATATCTCACTCTTACGAGTAGGAATAGTGGTATTGGCATCGATGAGTTTTGTCATCACACCGCCTAATGTCTCGATACCGAGTGATAGGGGAGTAACGTCGAGCAAGAGAACATCTTTAACATCACCGCTGAGTACAGCACCTTGAATAGCAGCACCTACTGCAACTACCTCGTCGGGGTTAACACCCTTTGAAGGCACCTTGCCAAAGAATTTTTCTACGATGGCTTGGATGGCAGGAATACGAGTAGAACCACCTACGAGGATTACCTCGTCAATGTCTGATGTTGACATACCGGCATCGGCGAGTGCTTTGCGGCAAGGCTCGATTGTAGCTTGGATGAGACGGTCGGCAAGTTGCTCAAATTTGGCACGAGTCAAGGTCTTAACCAAGTGCTTGGGTATACCGTTTACAGGCATAATATAGGGGAGGTTTATCTCGGTTGAAGTTGTGCTTGACAACTCAATTTTGGCTTTTTCGGCAGCCTCTTTAAGACGTTGCAATGCCATAGGATCTTGGCGTAGGTCAACACCCTCATCGTTTTTAAACTCGTCGGCAAGCCAGTCTATAATTACGTGGTCAAAGTCGTCACCACCAAGGTGTGTGTCACCATTGGTCGATTTTACTTCAAATACACCGTCACCCAACTCGAGGATAGAGATATCAAATGTACCACCACCGAGGTCAAATACGGCAATCTTCATATCGCGGTCGCTCTTGTCAAGACCGTATGCCAATGCAGCAGCGGTAGGCTCGTTCACAATACGACGTACTGTAAGACCGGCTATTTCGCCTGCTTCTTTGGTCGCTTGACGTTGTGCGTCGTTGAAGTAGGCAGGAACTGTGATAACGGCTTCTGTTACCTCTTGACCCAAATAATCTTCGGCAGTTTTTTTCATTTTTTGAAGAATCATAGCCGATATTTCTTGAGGTGAGTATAGACGACCGTCTACATCGACACGAGGTGTATTATTGTCGTTGCGTACTACTTTATAAGGTACGCGTGAGATTTCATTTGCCACACGGTCGTAAGTCTCACCCATAAAACGCTTGATAGAGAAGATTGTGCGAGTGGGGTTGGTAATAGCTTGACGCTTAGCGGGATCTCCCACTTTGCGTTCGCCACCATCTACAAATGCTACAATAGAAGGTGTGGTGCGACGACCTTCGCTGTTGGTGATTACTACAGGCTCGGCGCCTTCCATTACGGCTACGCACGAGTTGGTTGTACCTAAGTCAATACCAATAATTTTTCCCATAATTCTTATATTTTAATTTGTTTATTATTTCGTCTTTTATACCTCTTCTTTTGGAGGCTTCACATTCTATATTTCAAAACCTGTGCCAACATTTTTATTCTCTCCCATTGGGCGATTTTGACAGTTTCACTGCCTGTATTTATTCTTTTTATGTCAGTTTTTATGCCTATTTGTCACCTTTTTTCTGTCCTATTCAGGACTACTTGGGGTGTCACTACGGCAGTTGTATTGTTGTTGTTGTGTTGTAGTATCTTGTTGTAATATCTAAAATTGTTGTTAATGAATGTCTTTTCTATTGTTTTATATGACTTATATCGTACATTTGTTTGGTGAATTAAATTCTCATTACTATGTTGCGAAAGCTCCTCATATTGGCACTTCTTGTTTTTTGTTCAACTATTTCATTTGGTCAATCTATAACCTTGCCCGATAGTATTTTTTCTATACCTTCATCCGAGCAAGATGTTATCTATGGTGATGATATTCCCGATATTGTTATACCTTTTGACAAGCCTCAGTTCCTTGAGCAAGACGTTTCGCCCTTTGACAATAGTATGATTGACTTGGTGTATTCTCCTCAATTTTTCAATTATTTGCCCGATGCTGTTTCGGAACATTTGGTACACGTCTTGCTATTGCATCTTTCTAAAATAGATATTCCCGGATTGGAAGAACATATGCTGTGGTATAATACTATGTTGGATAATTTCTCTCGCAACTTGTATAGTGGTGGAGGATTTACATTTCCGTACAATTCTCCTATATTTAGTGATACACATAGTAGTACGTTTATAACCGCTGGTGGTGGATTTGTAGTTTATAATGGTTGCCTCGATCCTGTTGAGGCTTATCGCAGATGGTTGCAGCAGAAACGGTTGAAACGTGCCGGTGAGGTGATACGTACTATCGAGGAGATGCCTACCCGAGCTACTACTACACAAGGTATGCCTGCCATATCTTTGCCCGACAATCTTCTTAATGAAACAAATTATGATGTCAAGGTAAAACTTGATGGAGATAATCCGCCATATCGTCCTTATGGGCAGTAGTTGGCGTACTTCATAAATTCAAATATCAATTCTTTCTATTCTCAAAGCAGTGATTTCTGTAGGGCGCTTGCTTTGCCATTCTATAGGTGTGAGGGTGTATAGATTATAGTCGCTAAGAGGTGCGATGTGATGTCGGTCTACTATCTCACTCTTGTTTATGGCATCGACAATTGTATCGTGCGGATGTGTAGTGAGGTATTGGTGTAGTGATGAAATAAAGGTCTCTTTTTCGGTTTCAAAGTTTTCCGATACTGCAAGTAGTATTCCATCGCAGAAGATGGTATGAGGAGTCTCGTGTGTAAATGGAACAATCTCTATCGCAGTGTTACCTTTGTTTACGTATATAATATGCTTGCTGTAATACTTGCCGTTACAGTAACAGAGGTGTGAAAAGTATCCTTGAGTCATTGCCATTACCTTTATTGAGCGTCGATGATATGTATCTTCTTTCCTACTTTTTGAGGTGTTGGTGGTGTTTGAGATTCATTGTTGCTCTCTTGGGTAGGTAATGGGCGACGTTTAATGCGATTGGGGTGTAATTCCATCACGTTATATTCGATGTGTGATGGCCATTGTCTGGTGTGTGTGCGAATGAGTTCGATACTATCTATATACATTATATGGCGGTCGTAACGAGGTGCCATCGATATATATCCGTATATCTCGTTCAAGTGTGCGACACTGTCACTTACTATCGAGATAGAGTTCCAACCGTCACGTTTTACTTCTCCCGATGTATAATTTATCTGCTGTTGGCTGTGCGCAATGGCAAGATATACTTGTGGCTTATCTCCATTGTGAGGTGGATTGATTACGTGAAAACGTAGTGTGAAAAGGTCTCCGTTCTTGAAGTTCTCATCACCCGTGATACGGAATGCCATTACGTTTTCTCCCTTGTTTGCGTCGAAAGTGTAGTGCTTGTCTAGTTTCCATATATCTACGGTATCGCCCTCCATTGTAAGTGTTTGGGTATCATCTTGCTCAATCAGTACTTTTATGGCTTCGTTCTCGGCCTTAAGACGGTCTATCACGCTGTCATATACTTCCATATAGAGGTCGAGATGTTTTCCGTACCACACCAATGAGGTGTCAAATTGTGCTTGAGTTGTGTTGTGGCGCATAAATACTGCCTCGCGCATTGCTCTCTTTTTGTCGTTGCTGGGATACTTGTTCTGATTTAGTGTTATCACAGCTTCGGTTTTATGTACATCTACCAATAGCGCAACCATTTTGTCTTGCGACAAGACGTAGTCGGGTTGTTGTTGGCAGGCTATTATACACAATGTTATGATGCCAAGCAGTATTGAGGCACAACGTTTCATAGGCTATTTGTTATTACTTCTTTTCAATATCTTCTGACGACTCTTGTGGCTTATGTTCGTCGATATTCAGTTGTTTGTAATAGAAGAGAATAATAATAGCGACACCTATACATATTGCCGAGTCGGCAATATTGAAAATAGGACGGAAGAATTCGAAATATTCACCCCCTACAAAAGGCATCCAATCGGGCCAGTAGAATGAGAATAGGGGAAAGTATAACATATCTACCACACGACCATAGAAGAATGGTGCATATCCGCCTTCGACAGGAAAGAGTGTAGCGGTTTCGGGAGGAAATGGCGCGTTGAAGATAAGACCGTAGAACAAGCAGTCTATAATATTGCCTATGGCACCGGCCTCGATGAGTGCAACAGATGCTATAAAGCCCATCTTATATTGTGGACGTTTACAAATGTACCATAGTGCCCAGCCTAATGCGATTGATGCAAAAATGCGAAATATTGTAAGAAATAATTTACTGCCAAGTTCCATTCCGAATGCGGCTCCATTATTCTCTATGAAGGCAATTTTGAACCAATCGGTAACATCTATCGTTTCGCCCAAATACATATTGGTCTTAACGGCAAATTTTACGCATTGATCAATAAGCAATACAGCAATGATAATTATTATTGACCATTGTCCACGTGATATTTTCTTCATTGTTACTGTAGTGTGTGTGGTGACAAATCTATTGATAAATAGTCAACCACACACCTGTCGCATCCTTTATCAAGATCGACTCGATGTATGGTTGAAATGTATTGTTGTCAATTATTTTGCGCCGTTGTTTTTGGCTTCAACACTCAATGTGGCGTGCGGTACAGCCATCAAGCGTTCCTTGGGTATGAGTTTGCCTGTTTCACGGCATATTCCGTATGTTTTATTCTCTATACGTACAAGAGCTGCTTGTAAGTGTTGAATGAACTTCATTTGGCGCTCGGCGAGTCTTCCCGATTCTTCTTTTGAGAGTGTGTTGGCACCCTCTTCCAGCACCTTGAATGTAGGTGATGTATCGGTAACATCGTTGCCATCGTTGTTCATAATCGACGATTTCAAACTTTCATAATCTTTCAATGCCTTGGCGAGTTTCTTATTGATGACCTCGCGGAACTCTTCCAGTTCGGCATCCGAATAACGCGTTTTCTCAGCCATAGTGATTTGTTTTTAAGGTTAAATATATTATTAACAATCAACACCCGCGGGTGTTCATAGTGGTAAGGCTTTATTAAGCCTTTACCACTTTTATAAGTACTTTGAATGTGTCGAAATCCAATTCGCTGGTATTTTCTCCGGCTTGCAAGTCGCACACAATGAAGCTCTCGGCCAATACCTGACGTGCCATATAGTCGCCATATTCAGCTACTGCAGCATCGGTCTCGTTATTGTGAGCTAGTGTAACGTTTATCTTATCGGTTATTTCATAACCGTTAGACTTACGTATGTTCTGTATGCGGTTGATGAGTTCACGAGCATATCCCTCACGACGCAATTCATCGGTAACGGTGATGTCGAGTGCGACTGTCAGTCGGCCTTTATTAGAAACCAACCATCCGGGTATGTCCTCCGAGAGGATTTCTACATCGGCAGTTTCTATTGTTGCTTCTGTGCCATCGATGTTGAATGTGAATGAACCGTTCTTTTCGAAGGCAAGTATATCATCTTGAGTCATCTCGGCAATGGTGGCTGCAAGTTGTTTCATCATCTTGCCATAACGTTGACCGAGAACCTTGAAGTTGGGTTTTACACGTTTCACTACAACTCCGGCAGTATTGTCGACAAACTGCATTTCCTTAACGTTTACCTCGGCGAGAATCAGCTCTTTCATTGCTTCGATGCGGCAACGTTGTTCTTCATCGACAACGGGTATCATTAGGGTGGAGAGTGGTTGACGCACCTTGATGTTTACCTTGCGACGCAATGCAAGTACCATAGATGTCATATCTTGGGCTATGTGCATGCGTATTTCCAATTCCTTGTCTATTACCTCGTTGTTGCAAGTGGGGAATGTGCTGAGGTGTACCGATTGAGTATCAGCACCGGTTGCTGTTGTGAGGTCGGTGTATAAGCGATCGGCATAGAATGGCGCAATAGGAGCCATCAATCGTGCGATTGTCTCAAGACAGGTGTAAAGTGTTTGATATGCCGAGAGCTTATCTTGGTTCATCTTTCCTGCCCAGAAGCGTTTGCGGTTGAGGCGTACATACCAGTTGCTGAGGTGGTCGTTGACAAACTCTGCAATGGCACGTCCTGCACGAGTAGGCTCGTAAGTGGCATAGTAACCATCTACCTCGTTAATCAATGAGTTGAGCTGCGAGATAATCCAGCTGTCTATCTCGGGACGCTCGGCAAGGGGTACTTGTTCTTCGGTTCCGGTAAAGCCATCAACGTTGGCATACTGGGCGAAGAATGAGTAGGTGTTGTATAGTGTGCCGAAGAATTTGCGACGTATCTCTTCAACGCCTTCGATATCAAATTTGAGGTTGTCCCAAGGTGATGAGTTGGTTATCATATACCAACGCAAGGGGTCTGAACCGTACTTCTCAATTGTGGCAAAGGGATCTACGGCATTACCCAGACGCTTCGACATCTTGTTGCCATTTTTGTCCAATACAAGACCGTTTGAGATAACTGTTTTGTAAGATATATTATCAAATACCATTGTTGCGATGGCGTGTAGTGTATAGAACCAACCACGTGTTTGGTCAACACCCTCAGCAATGAAGTCGCAGGGGAATACATCGCCACGTTCAAAGGCATCTTTGTTTTCAAAAGGATAGTGTATTTGTGCATAGGGCATTGCGCCTGAGTCAAACCACACGTCTATCAAGTCACTTTCACGACGCATAGGTTTGCCACTGGCCGATACGAGTTTGATATCGTCGACGTATGGACGGTGTAAGTCTATCTTGTCGTAGTTCTCTTGTGTATATTCACCGGGTACAAATCCTTGCTCTTTGTAGGGGTTGCTTGCCATGACTCCGGCTGCAACCGACTTCTCGATGGCATTGTATAGTTCTTCAACCGAACCTATACACATCTCCTCGTCGCCTTCTTCGGTACGCCAGATGGGGAGGGGAGTACCCCAGTAACGCGAACGACTAAGGTTCCAGTCGTTGAGGTTCTCGAGCCACTTGCCGAAGCGACCTGTTCCGGTCGACTCGGGTTTCCAGTTGATGGTCTTGTTCAATTCCATCATACGCTCCTTGGCGGCTGTCGAGCGGATAAACCAGCTATCCAACGGATAGTATAATACCGGCTTGTCGGTACGCCAGCAGTGTGGATAGTTGTGCTCATGTTTTTCCATCTTGAAAGCTTTCTGTTCGGCCTTCATTTTCATGCATATGTACAGGTCGAGACTCTCGGCTGCCGAGGCTGCTTTCTCGTCGTACTTGCCATTGATGGTGAATTGTGGGTCGTATGCGTTCTTAACCCAGCGACCTTCATATTCCTTGTACAACTCTGTGTCGATGCATTCGTTTACGAAACGCTCGTCGAGTGTATCCATGGTGTAAAATTTACCGGTAAGGTCGACCATAGGACGGGTCTCGCCACGCTTGTTTATCATGAAGAGTGAAGGTATGCCGGCTGCACGAGCTACGAAGGCATCGTCGGCACCAAATGTGGGTGCAATGTGTACGATACCGGTACCGTCCTCGGTGGTTACATAATCACCCGGAATCACGCGGAATGCTTTGTCGGCGGCTTCCACCCAATTGCCATTTTCATCAACACTTACAGGCTTTACCCAAGGCAGCAATTGCTCATACTGCATGCCCACAAGGTCGCTACCTTTGTATTCACCCACTACTTTGTAGGGGACGAGCTTGTCACCGGGCTTGTAGTCTTCGAGGGCTATATCGGCGGCTTTGGGGTTGAAGTGTGCATGGAGCAACGACTTGGCGAGTACCACTGTCATTTTCTCTCCGTTATAAGCATTGTATGTCTGTACGGCTACATATTCAATCTTTGGACCCACACAGAGGGCTGTGTTGGAGGGTAGTGTCCAAGGTGTGGTTGTCCATGCAATGAAATAGGGCGTTCCCCATTCGGCCATCTCGGGCTTGGGGTTTTTCATCTTGAATTGTCCTACTACGGTGAGGTCTTTCACATCGCGGTAACAGCCCGGCTGGTTCAACTCGTGCGAGCTGAGTCCGGTACCGGCTGCCGGTGAATATGGTTGAATGGTGTAACCCTTATATAGCAGGTTTTTGTTATAGAGTTGTTTGAGCAACCACCACAAGGTCTCGATGTATCGATTGTCGTAGGTAATATAGGGATCGTCCATGTCTACCCAATAACCCATCTTGTGAGTGAGGTCTTCCCACTCGTGGGTATATTTCATCACGTCTTTGCGACATGCTGCGTTGTAGTCGGCTACGCTGATTGTCTTTCCTATGTCTTCCTTGGTAATACCCATAGCTTTCTCCACACCCAACTCAACAGGTAGTCCGTGTGTGTCCCAACCTGCTTTACGCATTACCTTAAAACCTTTCATGGTCTTGTAGCGGCAGAAGATGTCCTTGATGGAGCGTGCCATTACGTGGTGAATACCGGGCATACCATTGGCCGATGGAGGTCCTTCGTAGAATACAAATGAAGGGCATCCTTCACGGGTCTCTATACTCTTGTGAAATACGTCGTTCTCATCCCATTGTGCCAACACCTCTTTGTTGATTTCTGAGAGGTTGATATGGTCATATTCAGTAAATTTTTTACTCATATTATTGTGGTATTATTAGTCTTTCAGTAAAATATCCGCGAAGATACAAAAAAATATATATACAATGATAAATAATTAGTTAGAAAATAGCATTGTTTGTAATTTATAACATCCTGTCGGTTCTCTCTGTCTATTGTGTTATCCTATCCTACACCCAAGTCGGTATTTTCTATCAGTACCTCTATCTTGTCGTTGCTCTTCAATGTGGGAAATATCTCGTCGATAAACCACTTTGCCAATTCTTTGTCTTGTCGGATTTGTGTAGTGTTGTTATTGAAGATATTGACACTTGTGTATTCAAAGTGTGTTTGTGCCAGTTCTATATCTCGCACAATGCGTTGACGGTTGTCTCCGATGGTGCAGCACAACAGGCACACTCCATCGTAGTGCCGAGCCACATCTTGCACTGTTACCGTGGTGGGGATGCCTTTGTTCCATTGCTCTCGTAATGTCCCGTCGAAGCTCTCTATGCCGCAACGATACTTGACATGTGCCGGTGCAAACTGTTGTGCAAACTCTTGTAACCGGTATCGATACATCCAGTGCATCTCGAACCATACGGTGTGTATCTTCTTGCGGCGTATGACATCTTGCAATAGTGCAATCGTGTCATCATCGAGTTCTATTGCCGAGCCCGAATTGATAACATCCAATGTTCCGTATTGGCCTGTTACTTGTTGTAGTACTTCGCGGTTGATATTGTGTGCATTGTTGCTTGTGTCGGTATGATAGTCGCAGAAGGTGCATCGATGCCAGCGGCATCCTTTACCTTGCAACAGAACAAATTCGCGAGGGAATTTTTCTCTTATTATTGCATATCGCTGCATCACATATCCTCCTTCCCGATGTGTCGTTTGATCCATCCTATGGCAAGGTAGGCCAAGGGGGTTCCCATGCTTGCCTCTATGAGCAACTTGCTGACGTACTGAAATACAAGCATGTACACGAGGTCGTGTGTGCTTACTACACCGGCAAAGGCTATGAGTACAAATGGGACGGTGTCGAACAGATAACCCACTGCCGAGCTGCCGATGGTACGCACCCACAAGTGTCGGCCTTGCATCTTTATCTTAATGTGTTCCATGACCCATGCGTTCGACAGTTCGCCGCACAGAAAACCTGCCAACGAACCTAATACGATGCGGGGTACATAGGTAAACACATGGTTGTAGGCTGTGGCTGTCTCGTCGAGGGATTGTGG
>CALATP010000045.1 GCA_937891845.1 uncultured Porphyromonadaceae bacterium
AGCGCAACAAGAATGAGCGCAGCCCAACGAGCAACAACCGAGTCGTTGAGTTTTTGTTTGATTACTTGAGTCATAGTTTTGGTTTGTTATTTGTTTGATTAATTATTGATTTGTCGTTTTTCGAGCAATACCACATTTTCTACGTGATGAGTGTGTGGGAACATATCGACAGGTTGTACTTTGGTTACTTGGTACATATCGTCGAGTAAAGACAAGTCGCGAGCCTGTGTGGCGGGGTTGCAACTTACATATACGATGCGTTCGGGAGCAGCAAAGCGTATCACTCCTATCACATCGTCGTGCATTCCGGCACGTGGCGGGTCGGTAATGATAACGTCGGGGCGACCGTGTTGCTCTATAAAGTCGGTTGTGAGAATATCTTTCATATCGCCTGCATAAAAGATAGCGTTGTCAATACTGTTATATTCAGCATTGATTTTGGCATCTTCGATAGCCTCTGGTACATATTCGATACCTATCACTTGACGAGCCTGACGCGAAACAAAGTTGGCAATTGTACCGGTACCGGTATATAGGTCGTATACCAATTCATTACCTGTAAGACCTGCAAATTCACGTGCTACTTTATACAATTCGTATGCTTGCTCCGAGTTGGTCTGATAGAACGATTTGGGACCAATCTTAAATTGTAATCCCTCCATTTGTTCCAATATGTAGTCACGTCCACGATAACATATCACCTCTTGGTCGGTAATTGTATCATTGGCTTTCTGATTGATGATATATAGTAATGAGGTGATTTCGGGAAAATTGTTGGCAATATGTTGCATCATATCGGCAATTTGTTCGGGCTCGTTGTCGTGAAAAACAACGATGAGCATAATTTCACCGGTTGATGCAGTGCGCACAATCATATTGCGTAAAAGACCGGTCTGCGCACGTAAGTCGAAAAATGTCATTCCACGCTCTATTGCGTAGGCTCGCACATCGAGACGGATGCGGTTGCTTATATCATCTTGGAGACTGCAATGTTTGATGTCAAGTACTTTGTCAAACATACCGGGTATATGAAATCCCAATGCATTGCGGTCGTTGAAAGTTTCCTCCTGTTGCATTTGCTCGGTAGTGAGCCAACAGCGATTGGAGAAAGTATATTCTAGTTTGTTGCGATATGCGCGAGTTTTGGCCGAGCCTTTGATGGGCATTATTTCGGGAAGTTCTATTTTCCCAATACGCGTGAGATTGTCAACTACTTGTTGTTGCTTGAATTGTAGTTGGTACTCATAAGGCAAATGTTGCCATTTGCAACCACCGCAGATGCCAAAATGTGAGCAAAACGGCTCGATGCGGATAGCTGATGGCTTGTGTATCTTGAGGATGCGAGCCTCGGCGTAACTATGTTTCTTGCGTATGATTTGCAAGTCAACAACATCGCCCGGAGCAGCGAACGGTACAAAAATAACTTTATCATTATATCGGCATAGGGCTTTGCCCTCGGCTGCCACACCGGTTATTTCAATTTCTTCAATCGGTGGTATAGGTTGTTTTTTGCGTGCCAAAATTATAATTGTATTGGTAAATAAAAATTTGTTCAAAGTTAGATATAATTTTCGATATAAATTCATACTCAATGGTAAAAATGCTTATATATAAAAAATATAGCATCTATATATAGTAAAAACCAAAAATTTGTAGTATCTTTGCCAATCATTTGTAAAAAAGTAACAACCTAAAATCATATTTTAAAATGAAAAGAGTCTATACATTCGGTAACGGTCAAGCAGAAGGTCGTGCCGATATGAAAAATCTTTTAGGTGGTAAAGGTGCAAACTTGGCAGAAATGAACCTTATCGGTGTTCCTGTTCCTCCCGGTTTCACAATCACCACTGAAGTATGTACAGAGTACAATCAACAAGGTAAAGAAGCTGTTGTTAAACTTTTGGAAGAAGATGTTCGTGCAGCAATTAAGCACGTAGAGTCTCTTACAGGTACTACTTTTGGCGATGAGGCTAACCCCCTATTGGTATCAGTTCGTTCTGGCGCTCGTGTATCAATGCCCGGTATGATGGATACAGTATTGAACCTCGGTATGAATGACAGTGCTGTAGAGGCATTGGCACGCAAGTCGGGCAATGCTCGTTTTGCTTGGGACTCATATCGTCGTTTCGTTCAAATGTATGGTGATGTTGTATTGGGTATGAAACCCCAAAGCAAAGACGATATCGACCCCTTTGAAGAGGTAATGGAAAAAGTAAAAGAGGAAAAAGGTGTTACTCTCGATACCGAACTTGGTGTTGAGGATCTCCAAAACCTTGTAAAACTCTTTAAAGCAGCTGTTAAGGAGCGTACAGGTAAAGACTTCCCCGATTGTCCTTGGGAACAACTTTGGGGTGCTATCTGTGCCGTATTTGATAGCTGGATGAACGAGCGTGCTATCC
>CALATP010000046.1 GCA_937891845.1 uncultured Porphyromonadaceae bacterium
ACTCCTCTTTCAAGAATGAAAATCTTGCGTCCTAACCGATAGACGAATGGGCCATACCTTTTTGCTTTGTGAAGCAACTGTGCTTTCTACAAAAGCGAGTGCAAATATACGGCTCTTTTTTATATCTGCAAAACTTTTTGGCTCAAATTTTCAATATTTCCCTATTTTTCTATGTTTTTGGCGGTTTCGGGTTGTCAATTGAGTCCTAATAGTCAAGTTTTTTACGCGCCAAAGATGTGTTGCGGTGTCGCGGGTTTGCTATAAAATGTAATGCTTTCTTTGCTTGCTTGTTGTAAGTTTGCAACATATTATGTTATTTTGCACTTATGTATGAAAAGACCAAAGGCATAGTATTACATTCAATACCATACAATGATACTTTATCGGTTGTGTATATCTATACCGAGCGTTATGGACGTATGGCGTACACGTTGCCGAGAGGTGCGGGTCGTGCGGCCAAGATGGCTCGTGCGTTGTATATGCCGTTATCGTTGCTCGAAATGGAGGTTGAGGTGCGTCCCGGGCGTGAAATGCAACGAATACGCGAGGCTCATACTTGGGTGGCACTGCCTCGTATTCAGGGTGATCCGGTCAGAGCTTCGTTAGCTATGTTTATGTCCGAATTTTTGAGTAATGTGTTGCGTAGCAGTGAGTCGCAACCCGATTTGTTTGCCTACATTGCTCGTTCGGTAAGTCTGTTGGATCGTATGGAGCGTGGATTGGGTAATTTTCATCTCTCTTTTCTGATAGGTCTTACATCATATATGGGTATTACGCCCAATACCGATGGTTTCTGTCGAGGTGCTTACTTCGATATGCAGGAGGGTGTTTTTGTCCCGTATAAACCGCTGCTCAATGCTTCTTTAAGTCCTATTGAGGCTGTCATTATGACAAAATTGTTACGAATGAATTATGTCAATATGCATTTGTTCCGATTTTCTCGAGGCGAGCGAGCTGTAATACTTGACCGTATAATAATGTATTATGGGTTACACTTCTCGGGGATGGGCCGACTTTCGTCACCGGCTGTGTTACAGGCATTGTTCGATTGAAAAAAGCAGTGTATTTAATTTGCTATCGACTATGTTGTTGTCGATATTGAGGCACTGCCAAGTGCTGTTTTATATACCTTTCATCTTAAATTTCAGCACACTGTTTTGTCGTATTAACTCCAACTGTTTATGCCACATTACCCCTATTGTCAATGCTTATTGATTTGAAAAGGCTGAGTCAAAATGAAAATTTTGGCACAGCCTCGCGGGAACTTCGTACCTCCGCTGGGAATCGAACCCAAATCTACGGTTTAGGAAACCGCTATTCTATCCGTTGAACTACAGAGGCAGTATAACAATATTGCAAAGATACGACTATTTTCGTAATTGATGCAAATTGATGTGTTTGTTGGTTACAGTTTTATTCACCGCCAAATTCCATCAGATAAGCCTTGATGAAATCATCAATCTCGCCATCCATCACACGGTTTACGTCGGAAGTCTGATAGTTTGTTCGGTGGTCTTTGACACGACGGTCGTCAAAGACGTAGCTGCGTATCTGCGAACCCCATTCAATTTTTTTCTTTCCGGCCTCGATTTTGGCTTGCTCTTCCATACGGTGCTTCAATTCTTTGTCATAAAGTATTGAGCGGAGTTGTCGCAAAGCATTTTCTTTATTCTTGGGTTGGTCGCGAGTCTCGGTGTTTTCGATGAGGATTTCTTCTTCTTCACCGGTATAGGGGTCTTTGTATTGGTAACGCAAGCGCACACCCGATTCAACCTTGTTGACATTCTGTCCACCGGCACCACCCGAGCGGAATGTATCCCACGAGATGAGTGCAGGGCTGATATTTACCTCGATTGTATCGTCGACAAGCGGAGTGACAAATACCGATGCAAATGATGTCATACGCTTGCCTTGTGCATTGTAGGGCGATACTCGTACCAATCGGTGTACACCGTTTTCGCTCTTGAGATAACCGTAGGCGAAGTCTCCTTCTATTTGCATCGAGACAGACTTGATGCCGGCTTCATCGCCCTCGATAAGGTGCGCGATGGCAACTTTATAATTGTTGCGCTCACCCCAGCGGATGTATAGTCGCATCAGCATCGATGCCCAGTCTTGGCTCTCGGTACCACCGGCACCGGAGTTGATTTTGAGCATAACGCCCATTTTATCTTCCTCGCGACGTAGCATATTGCGCAACTCCAGGTCTTCAATGAGTTTCATTGCGCGGTCGTAGGCTGTGTCTACGTCGGCTTCTTCAACAACGCCTTCTTTTACAAACTCAAAGGCCAACTGCAATTCTTCTACGGCTTTTTCCACCTCGGTATAGCCTTCTATCCAAAATCTTATTTCTTTGATTTTGCGCATTTGAGCTTCGGCTTTCTTTTGGTCGTTCCAAAAGTCGGGTACGTGTGTGCGTAGCTCTTCTTCCTCGACTTGTATTTTTTTTGTGTCGATGTCTAGGTAGCGATATAATGCGTTTTTGCGGTCTTCGGTTTCTTTGAGTTGTTCTTGCGTTATCATTTTATCTATTATAAAATGTGGTTTATTTTATATAGCCCGATTGTGCTGTGTTTTCTACATAACACACAAGGGCGTACAAAGGTAGTACGTCCTTGTGCTATTTGCCAAATATTGAGCCGAAAATTTTATGAGTACATCAACTCAATCTCTTTATTATATATCTTATTGATGATGGAGCGACGCAATTTCAGTGTATTGGTCAATTCACCGCGCTCCATTGTGAAGGCGTGGGGAAGAAGCGTAAACTTCTGTATTTTCTCGAATGAGGCAAATCCCTTTTGCAATTCTTGGATGCGCTGTTCTATCATTTTGTAGATTTCTTGATTTTTTACCAAGTCCTCAAATGTGTGGAATTGTATTTTCATCTTGTTGGCATATTCGGTAAGAGCCTCGTATGCAGGAACAATGATGGCGGTTACATATTTGCGTTGGTCGCCAATTACTGCTACTTGTTCAATAAATCGGTCGCCTCCCAAGCAACTTTCTATGGCTTGAGGTGCAATGTATTTACCGTTAGATGTCTTGAAGAGGTCTTTGATACGTTCGGTAATAGCCAATTTGCCATCGATGTATGTGCCGGCATCACCGGTGCGGAACCAACCGTCCTCGGTAAAGACTTTGGCTGTCTCTTCGGGTTTCTTGTAGTAGCCTTGCATCACAGTACCGCTCTTGACAAGAATTTCGTTGTTGTTCTCGGTATCGATGCGAACTTCTATCTCGGGCATAACAGTTCCAACCGAACCTATTCTGAAGTCATCTTGCAAGAAACAAGAAACTGTGGCTGTAGTTTCCGAAAGTCCGTATCCGTATGTGATGGGCATACCGCAAGCGAGTAGAAATTCGTTGATGCTGTCGCCGAGGGGGGCACCTGCAACGGGGAAAAGCACACCGTTGTCTACACCCACAGTCTCGCGTATTTTGGAGAGAACGAGCTTGTCAAAGAGTTTGTAGGTCTTTTCCAAAAGGAAGGGTGCTTTACGACCTTTTCCTCTATATTCTATATGGTATTTACGGCCGGTTTTGATGGCTTGTTTTATCATTGCGGCTTTAACACCCTTTTGCTTGCTGATAAACTCTTGTACTCCGGCATATACCTTTTCCCAAAAACGAGGTACGTTGCAAAGTAGTGAAGGACGTATTTCCTTGACTGTTGCTGCTATGGTTTTAGGGTCGCGAGTAATGACAACGCGGATGCCCATTGTGAGGCAGAAGTAACTCCAAGCGCGCTCAAAGATGTGTGTCATAGGTAAGAAACTGAGCGAAACATCTTCATCGCTAATCATTGTGAGGCGTTGCTCGTGAATGCGCATAATGATGTCGTAGTTGGAGTGTGATAGCATTACTCCTTTGGGCTCACCGGTAGTGCCCGATGTGTAAATGAGTGTGGCTAAATCTTCGGGGCGAGCCGAGCGGAAGCGACGGTCCAATTCGCTCTTGCCTGCCTCGTCTATTTGCTTGCCCAATTCCATAAATTGGTCGAAATAGATACTAGTGGTATCTTCTTGAGCGCGGACAACTTGTTTGTCGAAGATGATAACGTGCTCAATCAGCGGGCAGTTGGCTTTTGCCGCCATCCACACATCGTATTGTGTTTGCTCGCCAACAAATAGTATGCGAGCTTCGGTTTCATTGATTATATAAGTAATTTGTTCGGGGGTACTGGTGGCATACATCGGAGCGATAACAGCTCTGTTGCGGAAGGCTGCAAAGTCTGTAACAAGTCCGTAGAGCGCATTTTGAGTAAAGGTTACGATATTATCTTTCTCTTGCACATTGAGCTTGATATATGCAGCTGCTGCAGTGTCTATTAATGATGAAAACTCATTCCAAGAAACAGACGTCCATTGATCCGAATTGTAATCTTTGTGGCGTATTGCTTCTCTCTCGCCATACTTTTGAGCCTGTTTGCCAGGCATCGAAGTCATTAGATTGATCATATTGTCACAATTAATTTGGCACAAAGATAGGTAAAAGGATGCGGTAAAAGTTGTGATTTGCAAATATTAATGCCAAAACAAACTTTCGACTGCACATTAGGCTGTCGATTGTGCATAATGGGTTAGAGTTCGCGCGAGATTGTGTAATCCAATATGGATAGTAGGGTGTGGTAGGTCTCGTTCTTGGGGAAGTAGCTCAATACCAGTTCTGCTTCGTTACGTAGTTCTTGCATACACTTTTGAGCATACTCTATGCCACCGTTGTTTTTGGCATAATTGATAAGTCGGCTGATGTCGTCGTGTGAGAGTTCTTCCTTGTCGAGCAAGGTTCTTATTTGCTTGTTTTCTTCATCGTCGTTATGTGTGATGGCATAAAGCAGGGGTAGGGTTATCTTTCCTTCGCGAATGTCGTTACCGGTGGGTTTGCCTATTTTGCCATCTTCATAGTAGTCGAATATATCGTCTTTGATTTGGAAGCACAGTCCTAGTAATTCGCCAAAGGTTTCCAATTGTTTGCGACTATTCTCATCGGCATCGACCGATAGCGAGCCTACGTGCATACAGGCACGAAACAGAGAGGCTGTCTTACGACGGATGACAGCAAAATAGGCCTCTTCCGATAGGCGATGGCTGCGCGCATTGTCTATTTGGTCTATCTCGCCGTGTGCCAGTTCGCGACCCAGCTTACCCATAGCTGCAATGATCAACATATTGCCGGTTTCTACACCGCACTGCAAGGCACTCGACACGAAGTGGTCGCCCATCAATACAGCCAATCGGTTGTCTTCTAGCGAATTGATAGTGGGCTTTCCTCGTCGCAACATCGAGTTGTCTACTACGTCATCGTGTATAAGGCTGGCATTGTGCATCAGCTCAATAGCGGCTGCGGCAAGGATGGTAGCAGGGGTTATGCGATCTATCATTTTGGCGCACAACATAATAAGGATGGGGCGTATCTGTTTGCCCTTGCTCTCCAAGTAGCGATCTACTATTTTATTGATAAGAGGATTGGATGTATGCAGGTGCTCCACCATAATTCTATTTAGGGTGGTCAGCTCTGTACCGATGGTGCTTTGTATGTTGGTCAATACATCCATTTTACTTTCAAAAAATCGGTTGCAAAAATAATAATAAAAAATGAAGTGTGATATAAAAAATGGTGTTTTAAATTTATTTCTAAATAATAATATGTGAAAGTTGGATTGATAGGGCTAAATTTTGTACCTTTGATGTTGAAAAAGTAGTACCACACAGGCGGGATGAGTAGCCGGTGTGGTTATAGTTGTTATATAGGTGTATCAATGCGTGATATGTTTTCTCGCTGTACACCTGCCGATAATAAAGATATTGATAGCTAAATATTATGAACGAAACCAACTTGTCGACAACTCGCAAGCGATTATTCCTTATCGATGCATACGCTTTGATATATCGCTCGTACTATGCATTTATAAAAAATCCCCGTATCAACTCGCGAGGAGAGAATACCTCGGCTATTCTAGGGTTTGTCAATACGCTTGAAGATGTGTTGCGACGCGAAAATCCCACTCATATCGCTGTGGGGTTTGACCCTCACGGTCCTACTTTCCGCCACGAGGCTTATGAGCGTTACAAGGCTCAGCGAGAAGAGACTCCCGAGGCCATACGTTTTGCGGTTCCTATTATTAAAGATATTATTCGTGCCTACCGTATGCCCATTATTGAGGTGCCCGGCTTTGAGGCCGACGATGTGATAGGTTCTTTGGCTGTCAAGGCCGAGGAGGCCGGCTTTGATACCTATATGATGACACCCGACAAGGATTATGGGCAGTTGGTAACGGAGCATATCTTTATGTATCGTCCGCGTTTTGGTGGCGATTATGATGTGCTGGGTGTGCCGGAGGTGTGTGCCAAATATGATATAACCTCACCTCGGCAAGTTATAGATATTCTGGGTCTTATGGGTGATAGTTCCGACAATATTCCCGGTTGTCCCGGTGTAGGTGAGAAAACGGCTATAAAACTTATTCAGGAGTTTGGAGGTATCGAAAATCTTCTCAATAACACTGATAAACTCAAAGGTGCATTGCAACGTAAAGTGATAGAAAACAGAGAGATGATAGAGTTTTCGCGTTTCTTGGCTACGATAAAGACCGATGTTGAGGTTGAGTTTAACGAAGCTGCTTTGGAGCGAAAGCCCATCGACGAGGAGGCTTTGCGTCATATATTTAATGAGATGGAGTTTCGCACACTTGCCGATCGTATATTGGGTAAGTCTGCAGCAACTCCGGCTCCCGCAACAGCACCGCAACAGATTTCGCTTTTCGATGCTTTTGACAATGCCGCAGCCGAGGAAGCAACAGTAGAGAGTCATCTCAAGAGTGTGGCCGATGTGGCTCACACCTATCAACTTGTCGATACCGATGAGGCTATGTGGGATTTGGCTGCTTTGTTGGGGTCGGCCGAGGCATTTGCCTTTGATACCGAAACCACCGGTATCGACCCGATGCAGTCGGAACTGGTAGGGCTCTCTTTTGCAATGAAGGGACACGAAGCCTATTATGTGCCTGTTCCGGCCGAACGTGTTGCCGCCGAGTTGGTTGTGGAAATATTTCGTTCGGTACTCGAAAATGAGCATATTATAAAGGTGGGACAGAATATCAAGTACGACTATATTGTGATGCGCAATTATGGCGTGACATTGCGAGGTCGTATGTTTGATACAATGATAGCACATTATCTGTTGCAACCCGAACAACGACACAATATGGACTATCTTGCCGAGGTGTATCTGCAATACCATACAATAGCCATCGATGAGCTGATAGGAGCCAAGAACAAAGGACAATTATCGATGCGACAGGTACCTATTGAGCGCGTTTGTGAGTATGCGGCCGAAGATGCTGATGTAACGTGGCAGCTATATGAAGTGTTACAAAAGGAGTTGCAAAAAGAGCAGATGGTGCAACTCTTTGAAGAGATAGAAATGCCTCTTGTTCGCGTTCTTGCCGAGATGGAGATAGCCGGTGTTACGGTTGATGTTGCAGCGTTGCAGTCGTCGGCTCGTTCGTTGGAAGAACGTATTGCAACATTGGAAGGTGAAATATATGAGCTGGCCGGCGTTACGTTCAATATAGCATCGCCCCGACAGGTGGGTGAGGTACTCTTTGAGCGTCTTAAAATAGATGAGAAAGCTCGTAAAACCAAGAGCGGACAGTACTCTACCACCGAGGAGGTATTGGAGCGTTTGCGTCCCAATCATCCCATCGTAGGAAAAATTCTCGACTTGCGCGGATTACGTAAGTTGTTAAGTACCTATATCAATGCTTTGCCCGAGCTTATCAATCCTCGCACAGGCAAGATACACACTTCTTTCAATCAGACGGTTACGGCTACCGGACGACTCAGTTCAAGCAATCCCAACTTGCAGAATATTCCTATCCGCGATGCCGAGGGGCGCGAGATACGTCGTGCCTTTGTTGCTTCGCCCGGATGTCGTTTCTTCTCGGCCGACTATTCACAAATCGAGTTGCGTATAATGGCGCACGTGAGTGGTGACGAAAATATGATAGAAGCATTCAACTCGGATGCCGACATCCACACTGCAACAGCGGCCAAGATATACAAGGTGTCGATGGAGGAGGTTACTAGCGATATGCGTCGCAAGGCCAAAACGGCCAATTTTGGTATTATATATGGTATATCGACATTTGGATTGGCCGCACGTCTCAATATCACTCGTCCCGAAGCCAAAGAGTTGATAGATGGTTATTTTGCCACCTATCCGCGCATCAAGGAGTATATGACCGAGGGTATTGAGTCGGCTCAACGACTGGGTTATGTTACCACGCTGTGTGGTCGTCGTCGTATGTTGCCCGATATCAATTCTCACAATGCTACTGTGCGAGGCTATGCCGAGCGCAATGCCATCAATGCCCCCATACAGGGCAGTGCCGCCGATGTGATAAAGATAGCAATGATACGCATTTTCGACCGTATGGAGCGAGAAGGTTTGCAGGCTCGTATGATTTTGCAAGTTCACGACGAGTTGAACTTTGATGTGCCTGTTGCCGAGGTCGAGCATTTGAGTCGTATTGTTACCGAAGAGATGCAAAGGGCATACACTTTGCGTGTGCCTCTGATAGCCGATAGTGGTGTTGCCGACAACTGGTTGGAGGCACATTGATAGTAGACCAACAGGAGAGAAGAATGGAGATAAAAGAACTCAAAGGGGTCATCAATACCCCTGCGCGCATCAAGGCATTTCAAACGATATTTTCCGATCGCAAGGTCAAGCGCATAGCTATACGTGGTCTGGAAGGCTCGGCTATATCTTTTGCTCTGAGCAATCTCCTCTCGATTGCGCGTCCCTCTATCGTTGTCGCTACCGATAGCGATGAGGCAGGTTACCTGTATCACGATTTGTTGCAGATAGAAGGTGAGCAGCGCGTGGCATTTTTTCCATCGGGCTACAAGCGCAATATCAAATATGGACAGATTGATGCACCGGCCGGAATTATGCGCACCGATGTGCTCAATCGCCTCAAACAGCGCGAGCCTCTTGTGGTCGTTACCTACCCCGAGGCCATTGCCGAGAAGGTAGTGCAAGAGCAAGTACTTGAGCAGAATACCTTACACATAAGCAGTCACGAACCCATCGATATCACTTTTGCAGCATCTGTATTGCGCCAGTATGGGTTTGCTCGGGTCGATTATGTATATGAGCCGGGACAGTATGCTGTGCGCGGCAGTATTCTGGATGTTTTCTCTTATTCTCACGAATATCCCTATCGTATCGACTTCTTTGGTGATGATATCGAGAGTATTCGCACATTCGATGTCGACAGTCAGCTTTCACGCGACAAGTTGGACGAGGTATATATCATTCCCAATATGTGCAGCAAGTCTGCTACGGGAGTCTCTTTATTGGAGTTTATCGATGGCAAGACGATGTTTGCCTTCAGCGACTTGGCTCACACCTTGCACCGTGTCAAAGAGTTGGCCGGTGAGACACTCGCTGTGCAGGCACTTGTTACCGAGGATGTCGATGTAGATGCAATGCAAAAGGTTGTCGATGCCGATACCTTTGCACGCTCGTTGGTGACATTCCGTCGCATAGAGTATGGCAAGCACACGACCGACACCCCGCAAGCCGTTATCGAGTATCATTGTTCTTTGCAGGGCATTTATCATAAAAATTTCGATTTGGTGAGTGATGCTTTCACCCGCTTGTTGCAAGAGGGCTACAAGTTGTACATTGCCAGTGATAATGCCAAGCAGACCGACCGCCTGCGCGATATATTTGCCGAGCGTGGAGATGAAATCACGTTTACGCCCATTCTTCATACGGTTCACGAAGGCTTTGTCGACGATGACATCAAAATATGTTGTTTTACCGATCACCAGATTTTCGACCGTTTTCACAAGTACAATCTCAAGAGCGACCGCGCTCGTTCGGGCAAGATGGCTCTTTCGTTGCGCGAGTTGCAACAAATAGAGGTGGGCGACTATCTGGTACACGTCGATCACGGTATCGGACAGTTTGGCGGACTTACACACACCGAGATAGCCGGCAAGCGTCAAGAGGCAGTCAAGGTTATATATAAAAACGGCGATTTGATATATGTGAGCATACACTCGCTGCACAAGTTGTCGAAGTATCGCTCGAAAGAGGGCGAAGCTCCCAAACTCAATCGTTTGGGAACCGGTGCGTGGGAGCGTATGAAGGAGCGCACCAAGAGCAAGATGAAAGATATAGCACGTGACCTCATCAAGCTCTATGCCGCTCGTCGTGAAGAGAAGGGTTTTGCCTACTCGCCCGACAACTTTATGCAACACGAATTGGAGGCCTCTTTTATCTACGAAGATACCCCCGATCAAGTAAAAGCCACACAAGAGGTAAAGAGTGATATGGAGAGCAGTCGTCCGATGGATCGGCTCATCTGTGGTGATGTGGGTTTTGGCAAGACCGAGGTGGCTATTCGTGCGGCATTCAAGGCTACTTGCGATAACAAGCAAGTGGCTGTGATGGTACCTACAACGGTGTTGGCCTTTCAGCACTATCAGACCTTCAGTGAGCGACTGCGCGAATTTCCTGTTAAAGTCGAGTATCTGAGTCGTGCCCGCAAGCCCAAGGAGGTGCGTCGTATTCTCGACGAGCTCAAGGAGGGCAAGGTCGATATTATAATAGGTACACATCGTATCATAGGCAAGGATGTGGTATTTAAGGATTTGGGTCTGTTGGTTATCGACGAGGAACAAAAGTTTGGAGTGGCAGTCAAGGAGAAACTCAAGCAGATGAAAGTCAATGTCGACACCCTCACGATGTCGGCAACCCCCATACCTCGCACGTTGCAATTCTCGTTGATGGGAGCGCGTGACCTATCGGCCATTACCACACCTCCCGCCAATCGTTACCCCATTATGACCGAGGTGCATACGTTCAACGAGGAGATTATCCGGGAGGCTGTCAACTTTGAGATGAGTCGCAACGGACAGGTGTTCTTTGTCAACAATAATATCGAGCAGTTGGCCTCATTATATACGCTCATAACACGTCTTGTACCCGATGTGCGCATTGCTGTCGGTCACGGACGTATGTCGCCCGACGAGTTGGAAAAGATAATATTGGGATTTGTCAACTACGACTATGATGTATTGTTGGCAACCACCATCATTGAGAGTGGTGTGGATATGCCCAATACCAACACGATTATCATCAATAATGCGCACAAGTTTGGATTGAGTGAGTTGCACCAGTTGCGAGGTCGTGTAGGGCGTAGCAATCGCAAGGCGTTCTGTTACCTGCTCACCCCATCGCAATATACCTTTACCGAGGAGGCTCGTCGTCGCTTGCAGGCCATCGAGAGTTTCTCCGACTTGGGTAGTGGCATACACATTGCGATGCAAGACCTTGACATTCGAGGAGCCGGTAATCTGTTGGGTGCCGAACAGAGCGGATTTATAGCCGATTTGGGTTACGAAACTTATCAAAAGATATTGCAAGAGGCTGTCGAGGAACTCAAGACACAAGAGTTCAGCGAACTCTATTATAATGAGGATGATAACAATACCCCCGATACATTTGTATCCGAGTGTCAGTTTGAGTCGGATCTCGACTTGCTCATACCGGCCGACTATGTGCCGCAAGAGTCGGAGCGCATAACACTCTATCGCGAGTTGGATAGTCTCGACCGCGAGAGCGATGTGGCAGCCTATTGCGAGCGCTTGCGCGACCGTTTTGGAGCTATTCCCACCGAGACACTCGACTTGGTGCAGGTTGTCAATCTGCGACGGGTGGCACGTGCTTTGGGCTTTGAGAAAGTATCGCTCAAGCAAGGCAAGATGTATCTCTATTTTGTAGGCGATGAGCACAAGGCCTATTATCAGTCAACAGCCTTTGGGCGTGTGCTCAATTATCTGCAGCACAATCCGCGACGCTGTAAACTGCGCGAAGTAAACAATCGTCGCTCTATGGTTATCGATGCTATTATGTCGGTATTGGATGCAGTGCGATTGCTGTTGGATATAAGTCATATAGAAAGTGTGTAGATGTAGAGCGTTGCAAACTAATATAGTAGTCTGCGCGTAGTGGAGTTGTATTAACTTGATATTTTGCGTATGCGTATTATATTATGTATGTATAAAAGTTAATAAATATTAATAATTGGGGGGGGTAATTTCACAAACAAGGTATAGTGTATTATATTTGTGCCTTTAAATGAATTGGTTGTTATTCTGCGATTTGACCAATAGAATATTATTATTAACAAAATGAGGTTATTTGTAATTTTTGATCTAAGGGGATAACAACAAAGTAGTGATATAAAACCAAAGAAGTATGAAAAAACTGAGACTTTTATGTGTCTTGATGGGACTGTTATTGTCAGTTCCTTTTATTGCAAATGCTTTCCCCACTTCTTTTAGTGCCGGATCGGGCTATCAAGATTATGCCTATGCCGGTTTGGGTAATAGCGATGAAGTATTGGCGTTTGCCGAGTATGAAGGTTCTCTCACCGTAGGTAGCACTATCAGCTACACCCTTTATGGTGACTGTGCCAATTATGTAGAGCGTGTGCGCGTGTGGGCACGTCCTTATGAGAGTAGCACTGCAACCAACAGTACAGGTGTTCCTGCTACTTATGCTTTCCCTTTCGACAATCGTCACCCCGGTAACGATTTCGGTATCAACGATCCTGCAACCAACATAATGAATAAAGTGGCGAGCGGCGCTACACTTGTGGCTGAAACTACCGACATTACAGCTACTTCTATGACATCAACTATCAACTTGGAGTCGGGACAATATGTCATCTATCTTACTGCCGACCTCAAGTCGGCCGATGAGGTGACACTCGAATTGGGACGTATTTTTGATACTGAAAACTATACAAAAGTAGGAGGCGTCATTACAGACGTCAATGGCGCAGCTATCAATACAGCCAATGCCCTTACTGATGGTAATCGCGTGTTGGTGACCTTGCGTCAAACACTTTATACTCCCTACGACTTCTATAGCAAGTATTATCGTATACCGTGTATTACGACTACATCCGACGGAACACTCATTGCGGTGTCGGATGCTCGTAAATATCACGCTCACGATATTGCCAATGACATTGATATGCTTGTGCGTCGTTCTACCGACAATGGTAAGACTTGGAGCGCACCCATTGTAGTGGCAAAAGGTGAAATTTCGGGTACTCCCGAGAGTATGAACCACGAACAAACCATAGGTTATGGTGATGCTTCTATTGCAGCAATGCCCAACGGTAAGGTGTTGCTATGTATGGTAAAAGGTAACAAAATTGCAGCCGGTAATGCCGAAGATAGTACTTGGGTGGCATATCGTGTATCGGACGATAACGGTATTACTTGGAATGCCGAGAAGACTATCCCGGCACCGCTACTCAACAATGCTCGCGGTTGTATAGCACCGGGTAATATGTGTGTGGTGCAAGAGGGTGTGCTCAAAGGCAAGGTGTTAGCTGCTTTCCGTTCATCAACACGACACGATGACAGTAGCTTGCTTATTACCAAAAACTATCACGGTAATATTTTCTTGATATACGACCCCGACAACGATCGTTGGACTAGAGCATATTCGACATATAGTTATAAATATTATTCGAATACAGGAGGTACTTGGAGTCCTAAATTTGAACTTACAACAGATGAATATCGCGTGCGTTATATATATCAATCAACTCTTGACTACAATTATGTAGGTGCCGATTTTCATCTTTGGGGTGACAGACCCACGACAAACGAAACTTATACCGATGCTGAATGTGATGACTCTAACGGTGACGATGAGTCGGTAATCATAGAGGTGGCTGAGAATACATTCCTTGTATCACATCGTGTAAATTCCAGCCCTTATCGTGCCTTTACACGTCTTGTTATAGAGTCTACTCCCGGTGTGGAGACCGGTTATAAATATACTCCCACCGAGTTGACTTCGACAGGTTTTACTGCAACCAATGCCAATGGCTCTATTATCAAGACCACCGATGCCAATGGCAAGACATATTTGATACACGCAGTGCCTAAGTCGGCACCTTCATATAATGGTAAAGCTACACGTACAGCACTTACAATCTATACTGCCGAGTATGATGGTTCGTCTACATCTATTTCTTGGAAAGAACGTGTATGCTTGAGCGACCCATTCAATCTATTGGAGGAAACAGCGCAGTACAGCTCGATGACCTATATGGCAGATGGTACGATAGGTTATTTGTTTGAGGAGTATCCCCAAGCAGTATATGCAACCAGTATGTCATCTAGCTGTCCAAACAGCGACTTTATTATGCGTTCGGTATTTATGAATGTGCGTCCGAGCGACCTTATAGAGGAATGGGGTGATGCCGACTATGTAGACGTGGCAAGTCCCGAGATTACCCCCGAGTCGCAAACTTATCACGCCGAAGCCGGTCGACCTCGTCCTGAGGTGGTAATAACCAATCCTAATGGAGAGGGTACTACAACCTATAATATGATATACAAGAATGCCGATGGCACAGCAACAACACTTTACGATAATGCCACATTTACCGGTACAACACTCACTGTAACGTGGGATGAGATTGCCGAGAAATTGGGTATTGCTGCCGATGATGAGATGCCTACCGGTACTAGTATTATTGTTACTGCCAAGGTGTCGATAGATAGCAACGGCTCGGTATATGAATCGACCGAAACTCAATCTAACTACCTGTTCCGAAATCCGGTGCGTAAGGTGATGATATTTGCACGACCTATTACAGGTAGTGGTGTGGGTAACCCCACTATTGTGGCAGGTAGTCAAACAGCAGGTCCCGGTGAAATAATTACAGTAGGTGTAGATGCTGAAGTTTCTATCACAGCTTTTGGTGCTACAGAGAATCCGATGATTACCTTCTCACACTTTGCATACCCCGGCAACCAGGGCGACAAAGTGGGCACAGAGATTTCGGCTACTTCTTGGGCAACAGATGCCAACGTGCGTCTTATGGCAGGAGACCGACAAGTGGTGTTCAATATGAAGGATGAAAGTGTTATTCCTAGCAACTATGCTGTTGATATGGGCAACGGCGAACAAGAAGATGTATTGGTGTTGTATGTATTCTACAACTCTCAAAAGGCCGGATTTAAATCGCAAGTAACCACTAGTGCACACGCCGAGGCCGGTTATACATTGCTCAACGAGGTAAACAGCAGTGCGTTGAGTACCAATGATGATGTGACTGTAGGTTTCAATGCCGCTACCGGATTTACCAATGATAATAATACGATGTATCTTGCAGAGTATGGTGATGCCGGTGTGTCTTATGTCGATGAATTATCAAGTGTAAACTACAAGATGACCAACAGTATAATCTATACATATGCGCCTGATGAGAATGGTAATGACTTGTATGAAGCTTTACACTTGAATGTGGCTGTACAGCCCGATGTAAATTCGGCGCAGAATCTCAATGCTGTTGTATTGTTTATACAGAATGGTCAATATCTGCGTAATGCGGATGGCTCGTACCTCTATGCATTGCTACAAGGTCAGATGCACCATCACGATGTAAACGATCCTATTGTGAAGGAAGCTACCTATGTATTGCCTTGGTACGGTCTCAATAATGGTGTATATGTAGGAAAGACTGCCGATATGCCTTACAGTTATAGCGGTGAAAGCCCTGTTGCAGCCAACTTGGATAACAGCAATTTGTATGGTGTGAAGTTCTATGATATGCAAGACTTGTTGGTTGCCGACCTCACCGAGAAACCTCTATACGTGATGATATTTGTTATATCGAACTTGGTAACCGATGTGGAGTCTCTTATTAATACCAGTGAGGTTGCCACCAATGCGATGTATGTACACGTGCACGGAATTTCAAAAACAACTATTCCTACTGCTATTGAAGGTGTAACTGCCGAGGATGATATGATAATAGTGGGTATCGATGGCGGTGCTCAATTTATCGGTAACGAACCTCGTGTAGATGTTTACAACACTATGGGTATGTTGGTAGAGACATTCTCATTGAATGGTGTTCGCAATGTAGAATTGCCTGCCGGTGTTTACATTGCCAATGGTAAGAAATTTGTTGTAAGATAATAAAGTTGTAATAATACAGTTAGAAGTGAGGCTGCGTCAAAATTTTTGGCGCAGCCTCTTTTGTCTTGTATAAATAGAAAAAACTTGCAACTCACACGATATATTTTACTTCTTGCATCGATAACCGGTGTGAGTAAAAGCCTTGTTGTGTACCGCGATGTTCTGCTCCATTGCGATGCGCGATGGAGTAGGGTGTTGTAGTTTCTCCAATTCGGTAATGGCATCGCGTATATCGTTGAGCAACATATCGGCCATATCTCGGCTGAATCCTTGTCGCACGACGATGCGCATAACAACCATATCTTCGATATTCTTGGGCATACTGTAGGCCGGAACCATCCAACCATTCTGTTTGAGACGGTCTTGCAGGTCGTAGAGAGTCCAGTGGGCTGTCTTGTTGTAAGTGCGACACATATGCCAAATGAAAAGCGGGTTGACCAACTCATCATTGTAGTTGGCAAAGGCATTCATCTTGCCTATTTCGTCGTGTAGGTATCGGGCTATCTCCATCGCATTGTGTTGTACTTGTTTGTAACCATCATATCCGAGACGGATAAATTGGTAGTATTGACCCAAAATCTGTGCGCCGGGTCGCGAGAAATTGAGTCCTACTTGTGTAATGTCGGCTCCCAGATAATTGACCGAGAAAGACATATTGCCCGGCAGGTATTTCTTGTCTTTCCATATTACCCAACCGAGTCCGGGATATACGAGTCCGTATTTATGACCCGAAGTGCTGATAGAAAGCACCCACTTGAGACGAAAATCCCAACGCTTCTCGGGGTATAAGAAAGGCAGAATAAAACCACCCGATGCAGCATCGACGTGGATGGGGATGTCGTAGCCGGTGCGGGCGTTGTACTTGTCGAGAGCTGCATCGAGAGCCTCTACATCATCGTTAAGACCTGTCCAAGTAACACCTTGAATGGGTACAACGCAAATAGTATTCTCATCGCACATAGCAATGGCGTCTTGTGCATCGAGAGTGCGCTTGTCGAGGGTTAGAGGTACAGTGCGCATTTCTACCTGCCACAAGTCGGCAAATTTTTCCCATACCACCTGATAGCCGGTAGAGATGACAAAGTTGGGCTTGTCGGTGGGTTTGCCTTGCGCTTTGCGTCGTTCTTTCCAGCGTTGCAGAGCAGCCACACCACCCAGCATACAGGCTTCGGACGAGCCTATGGCCGGCGCTCCGGTTTTCCATTGTGCCTGTTCGGGCGAGTTCCACAAGTTGGCCAAAATATTGATACACTTGGCACTCATAACAGCCACGCGAGGGTACTCGGTCTCGTCGATATAGTTGAGGCTGATGGCCTCATTCATCAACCTTGTGGCAAATGGATCCATATAGGTGGTGACAAATGTGGCAAGATTGAGGCGCGGTTGAGTCTGTGCAAAAGTCTCGTCCTTGACCAATTGGTAGGCAATCTCAGGGCGGATGCCGTGTTGAGGAATTGTGTCGGTGGGAGCAGGTTGCAGCATCTGTTCGGTGCCGAATACGGTTGTGTTGCAGTCACAACATTTCATCTCATTTTCTTTCATAATAGTGTATAATATAGAGTAAACATATATGCCGATGAAACATCTGTGTGTAGCCGGAAGTTGTGCAGAGGGGGTGTTAATTAGATATTTTTTGCGCTTGTAACGGTGCGGTCGGATAATCTATTTGTTTGATAAACATTCTTTTATTATCTTTGCACCCTCGAACATATTATGCTTATTACTTGTAATGAAGAAAATCTTTCTAATACTATTGACTGCACTACTTCCCCTGTTGTGTTGTGCCGAAAATTATATCGAGATAAAAAAATCGGAGTTTCGTCTTTATGTTAAGGCCGAGGATGGCAGTATTATATATGAATGCCCGATAGCCTATGGTCGCAATAAAGGTAACAAACAACGTCGCGGTGATTGTAAGACTCCCGAAGGAACATTTAAGATAACACAGATTGTGAACTCGTCCAATTGGTCGCACGACTTTGGCGACGGCAAGGGTGAGATACCGCACGCCTATGGCCCCTACTTTATGCGCCTGGGAGTGCCTCAATTTTATCATATCGGTATCCACGGCACTTGCTTCCCCGAGTCGATAGGCAAGAATGCCACCGAGGGGTGTGTGCGCCTACGCAACGAAGACCTGTTGCAACTTGTCAATCTCGTACACGTAGGTACAAAATGTACCATCTATCCCGAGTGATAAAGCATCCGGAAATCTCTTTACGTAGAGGTGGGGCTGAGAAGTAGAGTCGAAACCTCACTATATCAGAAATTATATTGTATCATAGCATTGATGCGGTGAGCGCTACCCGATGTGTTGTCGTAGTTGTGGCGGTCGCCGTATAGATATTCTATGCCCACACTGCAATTGGCAAAGGGTGAGTAGAAAGCATTGGCTGCAATGTACTGACCGTAATGATAGGCCGAACGAGGCAATGTGGGTTTGTCGATAAGTTGACAACGACTGTAAGAGGCCGATATAAACAACCCCGGTCGGAAAGTATATTGAACACCTCCAACTACGCCCCAAGCGTATGGAGCCTCCATCTCGCCGTTGCGTTCGGAGGGAATGAGGTCGTAGCCATATCCTGCCAAGTCATTGAGATACGAGGCATAGCCGTGTCCCGATGCACCTTGAAAGTAGAAAGTGACGTGTGGTGAGACCGTGATGACTCCGCTCAATTGCGTGGCAAAGCACCAAACAAACTTATTTTTTTCGGTAACAAGGTTGCGATATGAGAGAACCCGCATCAGGTTGGACCATCGGATGTGACTCTTGCCATTGTTCCATTCATATTGTGTATAGGACGGGAAGTCGGGTACACGTTGTTTGATGGCTTTATTATATAGTGGTATTGTAGTATAATTGGCACTAGGCATTTCCAGTGCATATACCTGAGTCCAATGTTTACCCATCGGTTGGGTGTATTGAATCATCATATTCATAGTGAGAACATTGCCGCAAGGGCCTTGAAAGTCTATTGTGGGAGGTACAGCAGCCGGGTCGCAAAAAGTACTCCACGAACGTCCGGCCTTAAATCGCCATAGTTGTATGTAGGCTTGTCTCAAGCGCATCCCGTAGTAACCATCGGTCACCCCACGAAAATCACTTTCGAGATATACCGAAAAATCACCTACACGTGTATTACGTCCTACAAGTTTGAAGAAGATGCGCGAAGTTGAGGCATCCATCTGAAATTGGTTGCGCATATCGGGCTGAGGCGGAGTAGGGATGGTAGCCGTAATGAAGTCGGTATTGCCGGCAATGCCGGCAAAATCGGCCGAGATAGTTCCCTTGACATATCCACCTATACCTAAAGCCACACGCCCCTTGCGGTCGAGAAAGAGAAAACGAGGTGCGCGCGGGTCTTGAAAGTGTAATCCGTTGGCTTCGTACATTGCTTTGATAACCTCGTACGTAGCCTGTCGGTTTTCGTTGGTAAGGACTACGGCCGGTCGCAATATGGTAGTGTCGTTGTCGGCGGCATAGAGTGTAGTATATGTGATAGATAGCAGGATGAATAGGGGGAATAAATTTTTCATAGTGATACGGTTTTATACATCGCAAACAAATGAAGATGTGGTAAAGTTTATTGCAATGGTAGGATTGTAGCGAGGGATAAACCATCGCTGTGGTGATGTTGTTATAACCGATGAACTTAAAAATAATGATGTTATGGCAAATGTTGTAAAAAACACAAAACTCAGCGTTGCAACGTTGGCGATAATGAATGTGACGGCGGTAGTGTCGTTGCGTGGATTGCCGGCCGAGGCCGAGTATGGAGTGAGTTCGGCATTCTATTATCTCTTTGCGGCGTTGGTATTTCTTATTCCCACAGCATTGGTGGCAGCCGAGCTGGCGGCAATGTTTTCCGATAAACAAGGCGGAGTATTTCGATGGGTAGGTGAGGCTTTTGGCAAGCGTATGGGCTTTCTGGCTATATGGTTGCAATGGGTAGAGAGTACGATATGGTATCCTACGGTACTCACGTTTGGCGCTGTATCATTGGCCTTTATAGGAATGGATAGTACACACGATATGGCGTTGGCATCCAACAGGATGTATACTCTGGCTGTGGTGCTTATCATCTATTGGTTGGCAACATTTATATCGCTCAAAGGTATGTCGTGGGTAGGTCGAGTATCGAAGTTGGGTGGTCTTGTTGGAACTATCATTCCGGCAATGCTGTTGGTGGTATTGGCTGTGATATATCTGGCTACGGGTGGTAAGTCCCAAATGGATTTTAGTGGCAATTTCTTTCCCGATCTCACCAATCTTGACAACTTGGTATTGGCCTCGGGAATATTCCTTTTCTATGCCGGAATGGAGATGGGAGGTATTCACGTTAAGGATGTGGACAATCCCTCGCGCAACTATCCAAAGGCTGTATTTATAGGTTCGCTGATAACGGTGTTGATATTTGTATTGGGAACCTTTTCGTTGGGTATAATCATCCCAAAGAGTGAGATAAATCTTACCCAGAGCCTGTTGGTGGGTTTTGATCATTACTTTGCCTATGTCAAGTCATCGTGGATGTCGCCTATCATTGCCGTTGCCTTGTCGTTTGGTGTGTTGGCCGGAGTGCTTACGTGGGTGGCCGGCCCGTCGAAGGGTATCTTTGCAGTAGGTCGGGCAGGATATTTGCCCCCATTTTTCCAGAAAACCAATAGTCGTGGCGTGCAACGTAATATATTGCTCATACAAGGAGCGATTGTGACACTGTTGGGTTTGCTGTTTGTTGTAATGCCGTCGGTGCAAAGTTTCTATCAGATATTATCGCAACTGACGGTGTTGTTATATCTTATAATGTATCTGCTGATGTTTGCTGCCGCCATATATTTGCGTTACAATATGAAAGAAGCACGTCGCCCATTCCGTATAGGTGGAAAGGGTAATATGCTTATGTGGATTGTGGCAGGAGTGGGTTTCTTAGGCTCTTTGTTAGCCTTTGTGTTGAGTTTTATCCCTCCGGGTCAGATAGCAGTGGGTAGTAGTGCAGTGTGGTATGCAGTACTGGTGATAGGCTGTATTGTGGTTGTTGCTGCTCCTCTTATTATATATGCTATGCGCAAACCCTCTTGGCGTGATGCATCGACGTCTTTTGAGCCATTCCATTGGGAAAACAACACAACACCCGAGGTGTCGCAGCCGACAGATGCTACCCTGCATAGTACCAATCACGATAAAACCCAATAACTCAAGGTATAAAAAACAAGAGCTGTACCGTTGGGTACAGCTCTTGTTCGATATGTGATAAAATTATTATCTGTATTGTGAGAGGTCGGTCTTTGTCATATCGCCCGAATTGAGGAACTCGGTGTGGAATGCAAAGGCTGCTTTGAGGCTGTGGGGTGTGTGACCACCGTTGGCCATCTTGTAGTAATCCCAAAGCAACTCGCGATACATCGGGTGAGCACAGTTCTCGATGATTGCTTCGGCACGTTGACGAGGCGATTTGGCGCGAAGGTCGGCAACACCGTGTTCTGTGGCAAGTACCATAACCGAGTGCTCGCTGTGGTCGACGTGCGAAACCATAGGAACGATAGAACTAATCTTACCACCCTTAGCGATAGAAGGACAAGCAAAGATAGAAAGGTAGGCGTTGCGAGTAAAGTCGGCCGAGCCGCCAATACCGTTCATCATCTTAGTACCGGTAACGTGAGTAGAGTTGACGTTACCAAAAATGTCGGCTTCGAGGGCAGTATTCATAGTGATAAGACCCAAACGACGAACAATCTCGGGGTGGTTGGTTATCTCGCTAGGACGCAAGATAACACGATCCTTGAAGTAGTAGATGTTGTCCATAATGCGGGCGAGCATATCGTCGCTTACAGTCATACCGCAAGTGCTGGCAAATGTACATTTACCTTGGAACATCAATTCCATAGCCGAGTCTTGTACCACCTCAGTGTACATTTGGAATTGGGGAATGTCGGGGTTAACACCCATTTGTGACAATACAGCATTGGCAATATTACCTACGCCCGATTGTACGGGAAGAAACTCTTTGGGAAGAAGACCGTTCTTGAGTTGAGCCGCAAGGAAGTTACAAACATTCTCACCAATTTTGGCAGTTGTAGCATCAACGGGAGAGAAAGGCTTAACACCGTCGGTGAGGTCGGTCTCTACGATACCGATAATCTTTTTGGGGTCGACCTTGATAACAGGCGAACCAATGCGATCGCTAGGTTTGTAAATAGGAATTTCACGACGATAAGGGGGATCGAGCGGAGTGTAAATGTCGTGCATACCACGCATCTTGTCGGTTTCGTGGTGATTTACCTCGATGATGAGTTTGTCGCACAATTCACACACAGTGGGAGCCATACCAACACCGGCACCAAGTAGGATTTCACCGTCTTCCGAAACATCGGCAGCCTCGATGATACCCACGTGCATCTTACCCAAGTATCCATAGCGGAGTTGTTGAGAAAGGTGAGAGAGGTGCAAGTCAAAGTAGTGCATTTCGCCACTATTGAGAAGGTTGCGAGAGTCGGCGTGTGATTGATAAGGAGTACGTGATTTGATAGCGTTTACACGGCTCAATTCACCGTCGATGTAGTCGTTGGTAGATGCACCGGTGTACAAACCAATTTTGAAAGGTCTTCCGGCATCGTGTTCTGCTTTGGCTCTCTTGGCCAAGGCAACCGTTGTAGCTTTAGGTGTACCGGCGGCTGTAAAACCACCAAAGCCTACATTATCATCGTGATTGATGTAAGAGGCAGCTTCTTCTGCTGTAAGAATTCTGTATGCCATAGTGTTTTTGTAAAATAGATTGAGGTTATTTTTTGTTGTTAATATTTTCGTTTCAATATTTCGCTTGTTATTACCGCTTGCTTCCAATCAATGTTTTTTAAATCGAAAGTTGAGGTTTCATCGTAAATGTTTTTGTCAGATATTTCACTGTTTGAAATATCATTTTTTGTTACAGAAATACCTTCTTCTATCATTCCCCAAGGCTCAACTGTATGGGAGGGTGTGGATGGTTGTGTCGGGGCTGTTGTGGGTTGCATCGGTCGAGCCTGTACCGGTGCGCGAGTGGGTGTCAAAGGAGTTCCTTGACGCAAAGCACGGAATATGTCATCCAATGTTACAACTACATCTCCACTTTTGTGAGGGACAGCCTCCTCAAAATCATCATCATCTTCGGTATAATATTTATCATCAGGGGTGGCGTAGACATCGGTGGGCTGACCGGTACTGTCGGTATTACCGGCACCGGATTGTTGCTTGCGACGCTCTATTTCCTCGGCCTTTTTCTTGGCATTATTTTGTATTGAGGTACTAATAATACCAATAATAAACAAAACAATATAGAATATAATATCCGAAAAATCCATCTTTATTCGTATTTTTGCGTTCAAATATACAAGTTTATTGAGAGAAAACCAAATGTAGTAAGGTTTAATAATAAAGAAAGGGCAGTTTCTCAACCACCCTTCTCTAAATTAACCTAAACCTTAACTATGAAAAAATTTATGTATTGTGGGTGCGAATTAAAACAAAATTTTGAAATTTGCCAACAAATTAAACGATTTTTTACAAAAAAACTTAAAGATGGGTTTTATCTGTGGGGTTTATAATCCACTGTTGCAAGCCTTATAAAAGAGAATAAAAATAAAAAATTAAAAACGATATGAGTGATAAGAAACTATTTATAGAAACCTACGGATGCCAAATGAATGTGGCCGATAGCGAGGTTGTTGCATCGATAATGGAAATGCAAGGTTATCAACTATGCTCCTCGGTAGAGGAGGCCGATGCTGTATTTCTCAATACTTGTTCGATACGTGACAATGCCGAGCAAAAGATTGTATCGCGATTGGCCTTTTTCCGTTCGCTCAAACGCAAGAAACCACAACTCATTGTGGGTGTGTTGGGCTGTATGGCCGAGCGTGTGCGCGAGGGGTTGATTTCAGAACACGGTGTTGACTTGGTTGCGGGTCCTGATGCTTATCTCGATCTTCCTTCGCTTATTGCAGCGGTTGAGAGTGGAGAACCGGCTGTCAATGTAGAGCTTTCTACGACCGAGACTTATCGTGATATTGTGCCGGCACGCGTGGGCGGTAGCAAGGTGTCGGGTTATATTTCGATTATGCGCGGATGTAACAACTTCTGCTCATATTGTATAGTTCCTTATACTCGTGGTCGTGAGCGCAGTCGCGAGCCGGAGAGCATCTTGCGTGAGCTTGCCGACTTGAAGGCTCGTGGATTTAAAGAAGCCATCTTATTGGGACAGAATGTCAATTCGTACAATTATGTAGGTGAAGATGGTGTGGTTATTGACTTCCCCGCATTGTTGCGTATGGTAGCGGAGGCTGCGGGTGAAGGTATGCGTGTGCGTTTCACCACCTCGCACCCCAAGGATATGAGCGACGAAATATTGGAGGCGATTGCATCGCACCCCAGTTTGTGTCATCACATACACTTACCTGTGCAGTCGGGTAATAATCGTATCCTCAAGCTGATGAATCGTAAATATACCCGCGAATGGTATCTTGACCGAGTGGCTGCTATTCGTCGCATTCTTCCCGATTGTGGTATTTCCAGTGACCTGTTCTGTGGTTTCCACTCGGAGAGTGAACAGGAGTTTGAAGATACACTCAGCCTGATGCGAGAGGTTGGCTACGACTCATCGTTCTTATTTAAATATTCGGAACGCCCCGGAACATTTGCTTCAAAAAATTTGCCCGATGACATCAGTGAGGAGGTGAAGATTGCTCGTTTGCAACGAATGATAGATGTGCAGAACGAACTGTCACTTGAGAGCAATCGTCGTGATATAGGTAAAACATTTGAAGTGCTTGTAGAGGGCTTTTCAAAGCGTTCGCGTGAGCAACTCTTTGGCCGTACTCAACAAAACAAAGTAGTGGTGTTCCCGCGAGGAACTCACCACGTTGGCGATTTTGTAAAGGTGAAAGTGTATGATGCATCGTCGGCAACTCTCTTGGGAGAGGAGGTTGAGTAGATATGAGTAAAGTAAGTGTCGAGCAAGAACGTCCACGATTGTGGACTCCGAGTTTTGTAGCTGTTTCGGCAGGAAACTTCTTGTTATTCTTTTCGTTCTATTTGTTGTTGCCCATATTGCCAATGTATGTGGGTGAGACATTTGGTGCCGATAAGGCACTGACGGGAATGGTGTTGGCATCCTATACGATTATGGCCTTGCTGGTGCGTCCTGTCAGTGGATATATGGTCGATACATTTCCACGCAAGAAGTTGTTGCTTATATGCTATACGATTTTTATGCTGTTTTTCTGTGGCTATCTGTTGGCCGGAACATTGTTGCTCTTTACGCTCATTCGAGCCACTCACGGAGCAGCATTTGGACTGGTTACAGTATCTAACAGTACAATGGCCATAGATATAATGCCCGCCGAGCGACGTGGAGAAGGTATCGGATTTTACGGAGTAAGCAATAACCTTGCTATGGCCTTTGGCCCCTCTATATCGCTCTATTTTTACGAATCATTGCACGCATTTACGCCTATTTTTATGATTTCGGTAGTAACCTCTCTGTTGGGGTTGTGTTGCGTGTCGTTGATAAAGGCTCCTAATAAAACAGTAGAACAACCATCAAAGGCTATCTCGTTAGACCGTTTCATACTAGTCAAAGGTCTGCCAGAGATGTTGCCGGTAATACTCTTTTCGTTCAGTTACGGAATATTATCGACCTATCTTGCTGTGTATGGTCGCACCGAAGTGGGCATTACCGATGGTACCGGACTCTTCTTTGTTGTAATGGCTTGCGGCTTGGTGATGTCGCGGTTGCGTGTCGGTCAGATGCTCAATCGTGGGCTTGTCTCTCTCAGTATTATCACCGGTATGATTGTGTGTTTGCTGGGATTTGCAATTTTTGTGATATTCCGTACGCCAATTGGTTTTTATTCGGCTGCTTTTGTTTTGGGAGTTGGTTTTGGCACAATGTGTTCGGCTCTGCAAGCAATGTTCTTGAGTCTTGCACCGCATAGCCGTCGTGGTACTGCCAATTCAACATACTTTACGGCTTGGGATTTGGGTATTGGCTTGGGTGTGTTTATAGGTGGACACATAGCCGAGGTTACCAACTATGCTACTGCCTATCGAGCCGGACTATGCGTATCGACCGTTGGTTTGTTGCTATTCTATTTTATCGTTCGCCGTCACTTTGAACATAACAAATTGCGGTAATAGTTGTATGAATAACAAGCTCATTGCCTACATACAAGAGAATGTAATACCTCGTTATGAGTCATTTGACAAGGCTCATAATGTAGAGCACGTAGCTGCAGTTATAGAGCGTAGTATGATATTGGCTCAACATTATGAGGTAGATGTTGATATGGTTTATACGATTGCGGCATACCACGACTTGGGTTTGTGTCAAGGGCGCGAATTGCATCATATCGTATCGGGGCAGATATTGCTGTCGGATGTAGTGTTACAACAATGGTTTACGCCTCAACAATTGTCGATAATGCGTGATGCTGTCGAGGATCATAGAGCTTCCAATAAGCACGTTCCCCGAACATTATATGGTCGTATTGTAGCCGAGGCCGACCGTCTTATCGAACCGGAGTTGACACTGCGTCGTACAGTGCAGTATGGTATTAAACATCTGGATACAACCAATCGAGAGTTGCACTATGAGCGTTTTTGCCATCATTTACAGGAAAAATATGCCGAAGGGGGTTATTTGAAGTTGTGGTTGCCCGAAAGTGATAATGCCGCTCGATTGGCTCAACTACGTGCTATTATAGACGATAAGGAGTTGCTGAGAACGAAGTTTGATGAGATATACAATCAAGAGCTGTTGTAAAAGTGCGGGCATTATATAGTTTGAGATGGTGGTTTTTTTCTGTTGCTTGTCGATGATTGTGTGTCTGCTCAACAAAATTTTTCTTGAATAAAAAATGTTGCATATCGTGGTATTGTCGTGAGAATAACTTACCTTTGTAAGTTAATAACTTGAAGGGATATGCTGACACATATAACGATAAATAATACCAAAGTACAATACAAGGTTGTAGGCGAAGGTCGTGCTGTGATTTTGTTGCACGGATGGGGTTGTAATATAGCTACAATGGCATCCATTGAGGGTATATTGTCGCCTCATTTCAAGGTGTATACCATAGACTTTCCGGGATTTGGTGGTAGTGAAGTGCCTGCCGATGTATGGGGTGTAGAGCAATATACTTGTATGTTGGAGACTTTTGTGAAAACATTGGGTATTGAAAAACCTATTCTCATTGGTCACTCTTTTGGCGGACGTGTTTCTATCCTTTACGGTTCGCGCAATGAAACACACAAAATTGTGCTTGTGGATGCAGCAGGAGCCAAACCTCGTCGCCCGATAAAATACTATTTGAAGGTATATTCATATAAATGTTACAAGCATTTGCTATATCTGATAATGGGTAAAGAGCGAGCCGAGGCACGTCTTGAATTGCATCGACGTAAAGCCGGCAGTGCCGATTATAATGTGTTGAGTGGTATGATGCGTCGCATATTTGTAAAGGTCGTAAATGAGTATTTAGAGCCGGTAATGCCCTTGATTAAGTGTCCGGTGCAACTTATATGGGGAGCAAAGGATAAGGATACCAAGTTGCGTGAAGCGCGCGTAATGCTCAAGCTTATACCCAATGCTCGATTGGATGTAATTGATGATGCAGGGCATTATTCATTCCTTGATAATCCATTCCGTTTCAGAGCGTTACTTACGGCCTTCCTCAAAGAAGATATTTATGGTAAATAACAGTGATATAAGATGATTACGCTAATTGCTCAAATAGTACTGCTTGTTGCAACTACGCTATATGTAGGCGTTGCGTTGAAGTATGAGTTGCAAATGATGCAACAAAACAGCTATCGCAACAACCGATATTGGAATTGGATGGTAAAGAACGGAGACTCTTCATCTCCTCGCCGTCTTACTCTCTATTTCTTATTTCTTACTACTTGTACACGGTTTACTCCTGCTATTGTACATCCTATCATTGCATTGGTGCTATTGATATTGGCTATACGCGAGTTGCGAATGAAGTATAAGAAACCGGTCGTATTTACCCGTCGTGCCACTCGTTTGTATATTGCATCGTGGGTAGTAGCATTGATATGTCCCATAGTAATGGGTGTACTCACCCATTTCGATATGCAGGTAATTATAATATCATTGCTAGCCAGTGCAGCTTTCTCGTGGGTGATGATACTTATCGCCAACTTGTTGATGCAACCTATAGAGTTGCATATAAATCGAGGTTTCTACAATGAGGCAAAGAAAATATTGGAGTCTATGCCCAACTTGCGCATTATAGGCGTGACAGGAAGCTATGGAAAGACAAGTACCAAACATTATTTATATCGTATATTGAGCGAAAAGTATAATGTGTTGATGACTCCCGGTAGTTACAATACACCGATGGGTGTTATACGCACAGTTCGCGAGATGATGAAGCCCTACCACGACATTTTTATAGTGGAGATGGGAGCCAAACAGTTGGGTGACATCAAAGAGATATGCGACCTTGTGTGTCCCACAATTGGTATTGTTACTGCGGTTGGTGAACAACATTTGGAGTCGTTCAAGTCTATTGAGAATGTGCAACGCACAAAGTTTGAGCTTATTGATGCATTGCCAGCCGATGGTTTAGGCGTTATTAATAATGATTTTGAATATATTGCCAATAGACCGGTCGATAACGTAACAGTGAAACGTTATGCAATAGCTCCCGGCAATGACTACCACGTGGAGAATATAGATTATGGTACTGTGGAGACCCGATTTACAGTCGTTGGAGAGGGGCATAGAGTGGATTTGGTTACCAAATTGGTGGGCGATTGCAATCTTTCCAATTTGATGGCTTCTGTTATAGTTGCAATGTACTTGGGTGTGTCCGAAAAGTCCATACGTTATGGTGTGAGTCAGATAGAGCAGGTGGAGCATCGCTTGAATATGAAACGTACCCCCGGTGGATTGTCTATTATTGATGATGCTTTCAACTCCAACCCCGATGGAGCGCGTATGGCACTTGATGTGTTGTCACGTATCAAAACCGGTAAGCGCATTGTTATCACTCCGGGTATGATAGAACTTGGTGATAAGCAGGTCGAATACAACCAACGTTTGGGCGAACAGATGGCTGCTGCAGCCGACTATGTAATGGTGGTAGGTTCTTACAATAGGGATGCTATCTTGGCCGGACTGGCGCAAGGTGGTATGGCCGAAGATAATATTTTTATAGCCGACAATTTTGTTGCGGCTCAAGCTCGATTGATACAGATAGCGCGCTCGGGTGATGTTGTCTTGTATGAAAATGACTTGCCCGATACCTTTAAGTAACATAACATATAGAGCAGCAGGGTGTAAACTAAACAACAAGAAAGAAAACAGAAAACAAAATAAAAGAAATGAAAACAACGGTAGGTGTATTTTTTGGAGGTCGCTCGGTCGAGCACGAAATATCGGTACTCACCGCCCTTCAAGCAATGTATGCATTTGATAGCTCAAAGTATAATATTATACCCATTTATATATCGAAAGAGGGTCGCTGGTATAGTGGTGAAGCATTGATGTCGGTAGCCAACTTTAAGGATATGAATGCACTGAAGGCACAATGCGAAGAGGTGTATATGATACCCGAATATGGTGACTATAATTTGTATCGTCGCAAGAAAAAACTCTTTGGAAATCCCATTGTTGCCACATTGGATGTTGTTATACCTGCCTTGCACGGTACAAATGGTGAAGATGGAGTTTTTCAAGGACTGTTGGAAACAATAGGTATTCCCTTTGCCGGTTGTAATACATTATCGGCAGCCATAGGAATGGACAAGATTGTAATGAAAATGGTGTTAGAGCACTGTGACATTCCTATTGTTGATTATGTGTGGTTTACCGATAAACAATGGTTTGCCGATCGTGATCGCTGGGTCGATGAGGTGGAGAAAAAGATAGGTTATCCGGTTATCGTAAAACCAGCCAATCTAGGCTCTAGTGTGGGTATTTCACGTGCCGACAATCGTGAAGAGTTTATGACCAAGGTAGACGAAGCAAGTCGCTATTCAACACGTCTTGTGATAGAAGATTTGGTCGAAAATCTTAAAGAGATAAATTGCTCGGTATTGGGTGATTGCGATGACTATATGGCATCGGTATGTGAAGAGCCTATCAAGAGCGGTAAAATCTTGTCGTATGAAGACAAATATATGGGAGGAAGTCAAGGCGAAAGTGGAATGCAAGCTAGCGAAAAACGCATCCCTGCCGACCTCTCACCCGAGCAGACAGCCCGCATACAATTCCTAGCCGGAGAGACATTTCGTGTCTTGTCTTGTCACGGTGTGGCTCGTGTCGATGTGATGATAGATGATAATACCGGTGATATATATGTAAACGAAATTAATGCTATCCCCGGTTCGCTTTCATTTTACTTATGGGAGGCTACTAAAGTGCCGTTCGATGAGTTGATGGATCGTATGGTGCAACTTGCACTCAAACGCAAGCGTGAGGCGGCCAATAAAACTGTAAGTTATTCGCAGAACATCTTTGCCATGGGTGGCGGTGGTGTCAAGGGTGCAAAGGGTGTGAAAGGCGGTAAACTGAAATAATAGTCGCGTTTATCGGCTTCTTGCCATTCACTCTTACATATTATAAATAATAACTCTCATACTGAAAGTGCTTCGTATGAGAGTTGTTTTATTGTCATATAACTTATTCGAGATGAAGTTGCTGTTTTAATATATTGTTTCCTTGATTTTATCAATGACTCTTTGAAGGGAGATGTTACGCATACAAGCATAGTCGCCACGGTGGCAGGGTTTGTTGCCGAAAACCGAGCAGGGACGACAGGGCATATCATCCTCGATGATGAGTTGTAGTGATACGTTGTAACCTAAAAAACCGGCATAGCGATGTGTTGCACCCCATATGGTAATGACAGGGGTGTTGGTGAGTGCTGCAAGGTGCATATTGGCCGAATCCATTGAGACCATTACATCTAGGTGGCTGATGAGAGCCAACTCAACAGGAAAACCATTGCGCCTATCGGCAAGAGATGTGACGTTGTTGTACTTGTCGCGCCACGAGCCTAGAACTTTAGCCTCTTCGCTTCCGGCTCCAAAAAGAAAGAGGTGTGTGTCATCCTGCTTGCTGAGTTGCTTAACAACACATTCCATATAATCGAGCGGATAAATCTTGCCATTGTGTTTGGCAAATGGTGCTATCCCAATCCATTTTGTACCCGCACTTTTGGGTGTTGTGATATGAGCAAATGTTTCGACAGGGGCTTTTGCTTCGGGATATAAAGAAGTGAAGGATTGTTGATAGGGCAATCCTGCTTGCGAGATAGTATCGGCATAGCGTTGCGCCGAACTTTTGAGCTGTTCAAAAACCTTGTTTTTTGTCGCAACAAGTCGTTTCTTATCACGCCTTCCTTTGTCTATAACAAAAACAGGTCTACCCATTATTCGTAACAATAATCGTAGAAACTGCGATCTCATTACGTCGTGTAGATCTATAACGGCATCAATACCCAACTCATTCAACTCTCGTGCCAAACGATATAGCCCGACAATGCCTTTGTGTTTGTCATATATATGTGCAACATATACTTGCAGGTTGTGAGGTGCATTGATAAAGAGCGATGATGCAACTTTCTGAGTGAGCATAACAAAAGTGATGTCGGGGTAGGCCCGACACACCGAGTATACTTGTGGCACAGTCATTGCTACATCGCCAAGAGCCGAAAATCGTGTTATAAGAACTTTGTTAAAATGTGGCACGATGCAACTTCTTGAGTAAAACGTAAGTCTGCAATACTATTTCTTACCGTATAAAACCGGGTTGAGATTGGGGTCATTATACATCTTCATTTGCTTATAGACTTTCATATATTTACGTCCGTCGGCAATATCATTGAGAAGTTGGTCTATAGCTGTAGACAAGTCTTCGCGTTGTTGCAACAGGATTTGTAGCTTGGTATTGCAAGCTGCAATGTGTTCGGAAGTGGCATCAGTTCGTTCTACTTCTTGTTGCATATGATATATTTTCAATGCCAAGATAGAAAGTCGGTCGATAGCCCAAGCGGGGCTCTCGGTGTTGATTGTTGCATCGGGCGCAACAGTCACATCTTTATATTGGTCTAGAAAATAGCTGTCTATAAGTTCCACCAAGTCGGTGCGATCTTGATTGCTGCGGTCGATGCGACGTTTTATAACCAAAGCGTCGGTCGGGTCGATAGAAGGGTTGCGTATAATATCTTCCAAGTGCCATTGTACGGCATCAATCCAATTCTTGAGAAATAGGAAGTAGTTGATGGTGCGTTCTTCATAGGGATTGTCTACAACGGCATCAACGTTGTCATAAACGTGGTATAACGTTGTGGTATCGTTAAATATCTTATTGCATATTTCGCTGAAAGTCATAACTGTAAAAGTTTATCAGATTTTGCGCAAATATATGTTATATATTCGTGCTATCCAAATTTTGGTAGTGTATAATAGATGAATGATTAGTTGTTAAAAGTTAATTGCATCGGAAGTTTTGTATCCTCTAGAGATGAGTGATTGTGCTATATAATCCCTTCCTGATGCATTTTGGAAGGGGTATAGCTCAAACAGTGGTAATATGGCAGTGATATATTCTACCAGCTGAGATTGAATGGTCTCGTAGCTTTCCCAATGTGTAGTGTTGGTGAAACAATATATTTGCAGAGGAATTCCGTTGGGCGTAGGTTCCAATGTACGAACCATCAGCGTATAGCCCTCGTGTTGTATGTCGGGGTGGGTCGATAAGTAGTGGTACAAGAAACTGCGAAATAACCCTAGATTGGTTTCTATTTGTGTGTTGTCAAGCGCCTCCTTGGGTGATAATTGGTCGGGGGCATAATTTATAACCATATTGCTATCGGTTATATACTCCTTGATAGTCTCGTGTGCCGAAAGTTGCTCAATAAGTGTAGGTGTGCAGAATTGAATAGAGTTGATATCTATTACAATAGACTGCATAATGCGCCGTCCTCCCGACTCCTTCATCCCACGCCAATTCTGTATAGGCTGTGATATGAGTGTGTATGGTGGCAACATAATGGTTGTATTGTCGTAGTTGCGTACCTTGACTGTATTGAGAGATACGTCGATAACTACACCGTTTACAATAGTACCCGGAATGGTAATCCAATCATTGTTACGCACCATATCGTATTGTGCCAACTGTATTCCGGCAACAAATCCGAGTATTGTGTCTTTGAATATGAGCATCAAAACGGCTGCGAAAGCTCCTAATCCGGTAATGAGTACTGTAGGCGAACGATTGAAAAGTATAGATACAGATATGATAATACCGAGAGCAATGATAATACCGTGTATAATCTGTATAATGCCTTTCATAGGCCGGTTTCGTAGTTTGCTGTGTGAGTAGAAGGTGTTCCATAACACGCTGATGGTAGCGTTGATAATATTCACCGTGATGCATACCAATACAATGGTGCATATTCTCAGTGTAATAGTATATAGGTTGCCCGATGGCTCAAATATGATGGGTAATGCTATATGCAGTGAAGATGGAGGGATGAGCCAGAGAAGTCGTGGTATAAGGTGTTCCCGATATACATCATTGAGAAATGCCGTTTTGCGATGCTTGATGATATGTTGCATTAGCATACCGGTGAGCCAACGCAATAGAAACATTGTAGCCACAGATGCAACAATGATAATAGCCAATGTTATCCACTTGTCGTAGCGACCTGTTGCGTCGAACTTGGAAAAGTGCCACGTCCACATACCTATATATCCGTAGATTGTGAGCAGTGGAGTTACGAAAAGAGTATGTTGTATCATATCGTTACAACTAGCAGAGGCTACTTTTGGTTCGATGCGCAAAAATTAGTATCTTCGCGGCGTAAAATAGTAAACAATAATAAATATATAATTATGGCATTGAAATGCGGTATTGTTGGATTGCCCAACGTAGGAAAATCTACTTTGTTCAATTGTTTGTCTAACGCCAAGGCTCAGTCGGCCAACTTTCCTTTTTGTACCATCGAGCCCAATGTGGGGGTGATAACTGTTCCCGATGAGCGTCTCAATAGATTGGCCGAACTTATACATCCTCAACGTATAGTGCCTACTACGGTAGAGATTGTCGATATAGCAGGGCTTGTAAAGGGTGCCAGCAAGGGTGAGGGCTTGGGTAATAAATTTCTTGCCAACATCCGTGAGACCGATGCTATCTTGCACGTATTGCGCTGTTTCGACGATGATAACATTACGCACGTAGATGGCAGTGTCGATCCTGTACGTGACAAGGAGATTATAGACTTTGAGTTGCAACTCAAAGACTTGGAAACCATCGATGCGCGTATAGCCAAGGTTCAAAAGCAAGCACAAACAGGTGGTGATAAAAATGCCAAGATGGCATATGAGGTGTTGAGCCGTTATAAAGAAGCTCTTGAACAAGGAAAAGCCGCCCGTACGGTGCAATTCGAGACCAAAGACGAGCAGCGCATTGCTCACGACTTGTTCTTGCTCACCAGTAAGCCCGTAATGTATGTATGTAATGTCGATGAGGCTAGTGCTGTGACCGGTAATGCGTACGTAGAACGTGTGCGTGAGGCCGTAAAAGAAGAAAATGCCGAGATACTTATATTGGCAGCCAAGACCGAGTCGGAGATTGCCGAGTTTGATGACTACGAGGAGCGTAAAATGTTCCTTGATGAATTGGGACTGGAAGAGTCGGGCGTGTCGCGTCTTATCCGTTCGGCATATAAGTTGCTTGACCTCGAAACATATATTACAGCGGGCGAACCCGAAGTGCGTGCGTGGACTTATCGCAAAGGAAGCAAAGCTCCCCAATGTGCCGGTATTATTCACACCGACTTTGAGAAGGGTTTCATTCGTGCCGAGGTAATCAAGTATGAAGATTATATAACTCTCGGTTCGGAAGCTGCTTGTAAGGAAGCCGGAAAAATGAGCATAGAGGGTAAAGAATATGTTGTGCAAGATGGTGATATTATGCACTTCCGTTTCAATGTGTAATAGATACACGTAGAAATAACACATATCGGCACAGTGACTCATCTCGGAGTTCTGTGCCGATTTTTTATACGCAAAGGGTTGGTCTTTTTGAATCTTACTTATTCGATTTTCTTGTAGACTCAACCTATTTATTGTACAACATCAACCATTGTTCTGTTTTAGAATCGTTGGTTGTAATACAAAGAGACTGTGTCAATTTTTTAGGTTGGCACAGTCTCTTCTGTTATAGTTGGATGTTAGTTCGTTTAGATTACAATCTTGATACTTGAAGTGTTGTCGAGGCGAACGATATAAACACCTTGTTCCAGTGCGCTCAAATCGGCAACACCTTCTTCTACATTTACTAGTGCAACCAATGAACCGTTAAGAGAATATACACTAACAGTTGAACAATCATTCAATCCACAGAGCTGCTTGCTTGCCGAGTTGAAAACATACGCATCGACCAAGTTATTCTCTATACCATTGCTTTCGTCCATATAGATTACTTCGCCAAGCGCATTATTATCGGCTTTGTGAGTAATAACGGTTTCAATTTCTTCGGCTGTTTGGTTGGCTACGTTCCAAGTATTACCTTGAGCGTACACTGTATTGGTACCATTGTTGTAGAGGTCGTAAAGTTGACCACCATTACCATTGTTTACAAATACATTGCGACCGGGGTTGTAGTCGTCGGCCGACTCATCTACTTCGGTCTTACCCACGTTTACATTTTTACCACCAATGATTGTAATACCCCACAAGCTGTTTTCGATGTAGTTACCTTCGATATACACATTTTGTGTGTAGTTGGTATCATATATGCTTATACCGCTACCACCATTCATAGGGTTGGTTTCGTGGTTGTTGTTGATCATACGGTTGTTGACAATGCGCACATTCAATTCACCGAGAGTAGTTATACCGTAGCGGTGTTCGGTTAGTTCATTACCCTCTATCACAACATTATTCGTACCGGTAATGCTCATCATATTAGATACAGAAATACCACCCACTTTATCGCGTTGTGCGCCCTCAAAAATTGAATTTCTGATAATAATATCGTGGTCACCACCAGCAGTAAGATTTACTTGTGGTTTGTTGCGATTTTCTGTGTTGTTGTCGCGGAATAAGCAATTTTCAATAGTAAGAGCAGCCGACACATTAGCACCTGTACCAATGGCCGGAACTTCATTTTCTATGAATTCACAATTGCTGATGATATATTTACCATCCGATAGATTTATTGCTACCGCACCCGATGAGCTAGAACTTCCATTGTTATATACGAATTGGCAATTTTTCATCTCCATTGAAGCAGTCATAAAGCTACGGAGACCGGCATACTCAAAGCGTACATTTGTGAACTTATATGTGACATCGGTCAAATCGGTGTTGATATACACACCCTTTGGTTCGTCTGTCTCGGTATTTCTAGTGATAGTTGTAAGGGAGGTACAGTCGAAATTACCTTCTCCTTCAATTGTCAATAAGGCTTTGTCTCCCATCTTGATGGTTACGCCATTGTCAAGAGTAAATGAGTCGCCAGCTGTAATGGTAATATCACCGTCCAATACATATACTCCATCACTCTCGAGAGTAACACCACTACCAATGGTTTCGGAAAGTAGTTGCATCGTATAGTTAGTGCCATCACCTGTGGTTGTAAAACTCTCGGCAGTTGCTGTCATAGCTACGGCTGCCATTACTGAAATGCACAAAAATTTTGTAGAGATTTTCATAAGCTTTGGTATTAGTTAAGTAATAGAATTATTTCAATGCAAATATAAATTAATTTTCCCCCAAACAAAATATTTGTTGCAAAAAATTGATGATTAATATAAAATCAAGCAATAACTTGTATGTGCTGTGATAGTGTATAGCGAGCTTAAATAAAATATATTTCTTTTTATTTGGATAATGAAAAATTATCCATATATTTGCATTAACAAAATTGTTAGACAAAATTGTTTATTTGAAAAATTTTAAGAAATGAGCGAAAAATTAAAACCTAATAAAGAGCACCAGATACTTGTAGCAGCCGAGCAAGAGTTTCTAATTAAAGGTTATGATGGTGCCCGTACCATAAATATAGCCAAGCGAGCCGGTGTGACTCACGCTATGTTACACTACTACTTTAGAACCAAAGAGAAGTTGTTCGAGCGCATAATGGATGAGAAGTTTAGCATTATGTCTGATTCTTTATTGACAATGTTGGGTGATTGCACAATGCCTATTATCGAACGTCTGAAAAACGGTATAGAATCGCATTTCGATTTTGTTGCGGCTAATCCTTTGTTGCCCCGATTTCTAATCAATGAGATTATGTCACGTCCTGAATTGTGTGCCGTCTTGGAGAAACGAGTAACGAAGGTTGCAGGCAATATATTCAAAGAGTTGCAACGGAGTATCGATGAGGCCGCAGAAAAAGGTGAAATAGAGTGGGTTGAAGCACCAATGTTGATGATGAGTATTATGTCGCTCAACATATTTACATTTATTGCATATCCCTTGATGGAACGGATTGTTGGCGATGTAATGAGTGATAGAGAAAAATTTCTTGCCGAGCGAAAAGCCGAGAATGTGGAAATAATAATGCGAAGGATACAAAAAAATAATTGATTATGAGGAAATTTTTATTGTTTTTACTGTTGTTTTTGGGTGTTGTGGCAGTCCAATCACAGACACTTGAAGAGTGTCGTAGATTGGCTCGTGAACATTATCCCGAAATAAGGCAGTATGACTTGATTGCTCAGACCGAGCAGTATAACCTATCCAATGCCACTAGAGCTTGGATCCCGCAGGTAGTACTGTCGGGGCAAGCTACCTATCAGTCGGCAACACCGACTTATCCCGAGGTGTTAAATTCGATAATTGCAGCCAATGGGTTGGAAATGTCGGGTATACGCAAAGACCAATATAAGGTGGTTATCGATGTGACACAAAATATATGGGATGGAGGGCAGTCGGCAGCCAATCGCGCGCTTGCCGAAGCTGAGGCCAACGAGCAACGCAGGCAGATAGATGTCAATCTGTATAGCCTAGAGTCTAGAGTCGATGATTTGTACTTTGGTATATTATTGCTCGACGAGCGCGTTGCGCAGACCATTGCTCTTATTGATGTGTTGAATAGTAATTTGTCGCGTATGCGTGCATATTATAACAATGGAGTGGCTACTCAAGCCGATGTTGATGCCATCGAGGCTGAACTGCTCACAGCACAACAAACCTTGGAGCAAGTGAAAACATCGCAAAATAGTTATCGAGCAATGTTGGAACTGTTTATAGGTAAAGAAATAACTTCCGAACAACTGACACGACCCGAGGTTACCGCTGTATTTCAAATGACATCGGCACGCCCCGAGTTGGCATTGTTCGATGCCCGTAGCAGTATGCTTACAGCACAGCGCAAGGCACTAGAAACCTCAATTATGCCTCGTTTTAGTGCCTTCGCACAAGGGTATTATGGTTATCCGGGGTTGGATATGTTCAATAGTATGGTCAATGCCGAATGGACACTCAATGCCATTGTCGGTGTGCGTATGTCGTGGAATATAGGGGCATTCTATACTCGTAGCAATAATATAGAGAAACTCAATATAGCACAACGCCAGATAGATGTGCAACGTGATGTATTTCTTTTCAATACCGATATACAAGCTACGCACGATAATGGCGAGATACATCGTCTGCATCAAGCTGTAGAGAATGACAATCGTATTGTTTCTTTGCGCCGGTCGGTGCGTATGGCTGCTGAGTCGAAGTTGGAAAATGGTGTTATAGATGCGACCGATCTTCTGCAGAAAATAACAGATGAAACTACTGCTATGCTCAATCGCAGTACTCACGAAATAGAGTTGTTGCAAGCTGTATATAGACTTAAACACACATTAAATCAATAAAATATGAAACGTATTTTCTATATTGCCTTAACGTTGCTTGTTGCTTCGTGTGGCAACAAAACCGAGTTTGATGCACAGGGAACATTTGAGGCCACAGAGGTGATTGTATCATCAGAGGCCACGGGTCGTATTCTTAACTTTGATATTACGGAGGGTGCTACTGTCGACGCCAATGCCACAGTAGGTACAATAGATAGTGTGCAGTTATATTTGCAACGTAAGCAATTGGCTGCTCAACAGTCGGCTCTATTGGGTAGCCGTCCCGATAAGCAAGCACAAGTAGCTTCATTGCGAGAACAGATAACGAAACAAAAGAGTGAATTGGCACGTGTAACCAATATGTTGGGTGACGGAGCTGCAACACAGAAACAATATGATGATATTGAGGCGCAGATTAGAATTCTTGAAGGACAATTGACAGCTGCAATATCGACCATCGACAAGAACACTGCTACTATCAATGACAATGTATCTGCGTTGGAGGCTCAGATAGCGGCTCTTGACGATCGTATTGACAAATGCCGTATTGTGTCGCCTGTGAGTGGAACGGTATTGGTTAAATATGCCGAAGCCGGTGAATTGGCTACTGTTGGTAAGCCTCTAATGAAGATTGCCGACCTTGATAATATCTATTTGCGAGCCTATTTTACTTCCGACCGGTTGGCCGACATAAAATTGGGTGATGTTGTAACCGTAACAGCCAATTTTGGCGGAGATGAACGCTATGACTATGAGGGTCGTATCACTTGGATATCTTCAGAGTGTGAATTTACCCCTAAAACAATCCAAACACAGAGTTCGCGAGCCAATCTTGTCTATGCTGTAAAGATTGCGGTTAAAAACGATGGCCGTTTGAAGATTGGTATGTCGGGAGATGTGACATTGTAGTATGAGTGCTATAGAAGTACATAATATCACGAAAAGTTTTGGTCGGGTAAAGGCTCTCGATGGCGTAACGTTTGAGGTGAATAAGGGCGAACTGTTTGGACTCATCGGTCCGGATGGAGCCGGCAAAACCACGTTATTCCGTCTGTTGACAACTTTACTAGCCCCCGATGAGGGTTGGGCTACTGTCGACGGTATGGACATTGTGAAAGAGTATCAACTCATACGTCGTTGCGTAGGATATATGCCCGGAAGATTTTCGTTATACCCCGACTTGTCGGTAGAGGAAAATCTTAACTTCTTTGCGGCTCTGTTTGGTGTAACAGTTGAAGAAAACTATGAGTTGATAGCACCTATTTATAGTCATATAGAGCCTTTCAAGAATAGAAAAGCCGGGAAATTGTCGGGTGGTATGAAACAAAAGTTAGCCTTGTCGTGTGCGTTGATACATAGTCCCAGTGTGCTTTTCTTGGATGAACCTACAACCGGTGTCGATGCCGTATCACGCAGTGAGTTCTGGGATATGCTGGCAGGCCTCAAGTCGCGTGGTATAACAATCCTTGTTTCTACGCCCTATATGGACGAGGCCTCCCGATGTGATCGTGTGGCTTTGTGTAATGAGGGGCGCATATTGGGTGTTGATACACCTACCGGTATTGTAGAGAAAAATAATTCAAAACTCTATAAAGTAGCCGCTTCCAATATGTATGCGTTGCTTACAGCAACTCGTGGTTGTCGTGGCGTAGAAGAGTGTTATCCGTTTGGAGAGCAACACCATCTGGTGGTGAGTAGTGATTTTGACCCTGTGCAATTCCTTGAGGAGTTGAGAGAGATGAAAGATGTAACCATAGAAGCTATACATCCAACGATTGAGGATGTGTTTATAAAACTTATGAAGCGATGAATGATGTGGTAATATCGGTGCAAGAGTTGACAAAGTGTTTTGGCAATTTTACAGCAGTCAATCGTATTACATTTGATGTGAAACGAGGCGAGATTTTTGGTTTTCTCGGAGCCAATGGAGCCGGAAAAACCACTGCTATGCGTATGTTGTGCGGATTGAGCTACCCAACATCGGGTAAAGGTATGGTAGCAGGTTATGATGTGATGCGCCAAGGTGAGCAGATAAAACGTCATATAGGATATATGAGTCAGCGGTTTTCTCTATATAATGACCTAACGGTATGGGAGAATATGCAACTCTTTGCCGGAATCTATGGATTGACATCACAAGAGGCTAAGGATAATGCCAATGCATTGTTGGAACGACTTGATTTTACTACCGAGCGCAATACGCTGGTCGGGGCATTACCATTGGGATGGAAGCAGAAACTCTCTTTTGCCATTGCTACGATACATCGTCCCGAGGTGGTTTTTCTGGATGAACCTACCGGTGGGGTCGATCCTGTGACTCGTCGTCAATTTTGGGAACTTATATATGAAGCGGCCGATAAGGGTACGACAATATTTGTAACTACGCATTATATGGATGAGGCAGAATATTGTACCCGCGTGTCGATTATGGTAGATGGTGAGGTATGTGCTCTAGGTACTCCTGCCCAGCTCAAGCAACAATATTCCACCGAGTCGATGGATGAGGTTTTTCGCATTTTGGCGCGTGGAGCAAAGAGAGGAGAGTAATATGATGAAGAATAATTTTCTTTCGTTTGTAAAAAAAGAGTCAATACACATCTTGCGTGATAAGCGTACAATGCTCATTGTAATGCTCATCCCTATTGTGTTGATGATTTTATTTGGATTTGCTATCTCGACCGAAGTGAACAACATCAATGTAGCAGTGGTGGCTCCGGAGCGTAGTGATGCTGTACGAGATGCAGTAGACCGTTTGTCACATAATGAGTATTTTACATTCAAAGGATATATCACCCCCGATAAGATAGACTCCTCATTGCGCACAGGAGAGGTATTGGCTGTTGTCGTTTTTGCCTCGGACTATAACCGTCGTGCAGCACAAGCGGCTGCAGGAGTTGCAACAACTCCTATTATACAGATAATTGTAGATGCGTCGAATGTCAATACCGCAAGTTCTGCAACAACTTATATTCAAGGAGTGTTGTTGGGAAATCAATCACAACAAGCAATGTTTGAGACTCGAATGCTGTTTAATCCGCAGATGAAGTCGGCCTACAATTTTGTTCCCGGTATTATGGGGTTGATATTTATTCTTGTGTGTGCAATGATGACCTCTGTATCTATTGTTAGAGAGAAGGAGATGGGTACTATGGAGGTGTTGTTGGTTTCTCCGGTACGCCCTGTAAAAATCATTTTTGCCAAGATGATTCCCTATTTTGCTATTTCACTCATTGTATTGATTATAATATTGCTTTTGGCTCGATACTTGTTGGGTGTGCCTATGAGTGGCGGTGTAACAGGAATATTTGTGTTGTCATTGCTTTACTTGGTATTGTCCTTGTCGTTGGGGTTGTTGGTGTCGACAGTTGTGAGTACACAAGTGGCCGCATTGCTTATATCGGCTATGGTGATGATGATGCCTATAATGATGTTATCAGGAATGTTATTCCCGATAGAAAATCTGCCCAAGTTCTTTCAGGTGGTATCCAATATTGTACCTGCTCGATGGTATATCGATGCGGTGAGGAAGATGATGATACAAGGTGAGATGCTGTCGGCTGTGTGGAAAAATTGTGTTATACTACTGTCGATGACCCTGTTTCTGCTGGTTGTATCACTCAAAAAATTTAATGACAAACTCGAATAATCTATGCGTACATTTATCGTCTTGCTACAAAAAGAGTTTCTACAAATACGTCGCAATGCCTTCTTGCCGCGGTTGATAGTGGCCTTCCCGATATTGGTAATGCTGCTGATGCCTCTCATTATGACTATGGATGTTCGTAATGTGAATGTGGCAATTGTCGATTGGGACAATTCGACGACGTCACGTCGTATAGCATCACATATCGAGGCTTCTGAATATTTGTCGCTGGTAGCTGAGACATCTCACTATGCGACTACATTGCAAGCACTTGAAAAAGGAGATGTTGATGTCATCGTACAGATACCCGACCAATTTGAGCGCAATTGGGAAGTTGCTACTCCCGATAGAATAAGTATTGTGGCCAATGCAGTAAATGCCACGAAAGGCGGAATAGGAATGCAGTATGTTGTGCAAACAATAGCTATGGCTTTGCGAGAAAAACAGCGTGATAATAGTCCAATAGAAGTGTCGGAGTTGATAACAATAGAAAATCGCTATAACCCTACACTCAATTATCGTCACTATATGATTCCGGCTCTGATGATTATACTCTTTATTCTTATCTGTGGTTTCTTGCCGGCATTGAGTATAGTGGGCGAAAAAGAGTGTGGAAGTATTGAACAGATAAATGTTACACCTGTTTCGCGAATGACATTTACACTAGCCAAGCTTGTCCCATATTGGATTATAGGTCTTTTTGTCCTTACGGTTGCAATGATTGTAGCACGGCTTGTGTATGGTGTTACTCCGGTAGGATCATTGGGCAGCATATATTTGGGAGCAATGCTGTTTATTCTCACAATTTCGGGTTTTAGTCTTACAATCGCCAATTTCTCCGATACGATGCAACAAGCGATGTTTGTGATGTTCTTTTTTATAATGATTTTTATGTTGATGAGCGGTTTGCTTACACCGGTAGATTCGATGCCCGAGTGGGCTCAAAAATTTACCATCATATTGCCTCCTCGTTATTTTATTGAGATTTTACGTTCGGTATATCTCAAGGGAACATCTCTGATAGAATTGCGATATAATTATTTGGCTCTATCTTTGTTTGCCGTATTTTTCAATCTGTTGGCAACCTTGACATATAAAAAACAGTCATAGAAAGACGAATCAATGTTGGCTGAAATGAGAGTATATAACCACACACCCCTAAGCGAGTCAAGAATCGCCTAGGGGTGTGTGTGGTAGTATATAGAGGTGTCGATTATAAACCGAAAGCCTCGCGTACAGCATCTACATAATCAAGTTTTTCCCAAGTAAATAGTTCTACTTCTCTTACGATAGGTTCGGGTAGGTATCGTGATGCGAAGGTTTTTGTCACGGTGCGGGGTGTACGACCCATATGACCATATGATGCAGTCTCTTCATAAATAGGATTGCGTAGTTTGAGGCGTTCTTCGATAGCGCGAGGACGCATATCGAACAGACGATTTACTATAGCCGCAATCTCAGCGTCGCTCTCTTTTACGTGTGCCGAGCCGTAGGTGTTGACATATATGCTCACCGGGCGTGCCACGCCAATGGCGTATGATACTTGTACCAATACTTCATCGGCAACACCGGCAGCAACCAGATTCTTTGCAATGTGACGTGACGCGTAGGCCGCCGAACGGTCTACTTTTGATGGGTCTTTGCCCGAGAATGCGCCACCACCGTGAGCGCCTTTTCCTCCGTAAGTATCAACGATGATTTTACGACCGGTCAATCCGGTATCACCGTGAGGACCTCCGATGACAAACTTGCCTGTGGGATTGACGTGAAGAATGAGGTTGTCATCAAACAAGGCTTGTACGCGTTGGGGTAATTGAGCTTTGACACGAGGCAATAGAACCGACTCTACATCGTGGCGAATGGTGGCAAGCATTTGCTCGTCGGCACGAACTTGAGCTTCGGGTGTATTCTCCTCTGGTGTGATAAACTCGTCGTGTTGTGTAGATATAACAATGGTGTGAATGCGTACGGGTTTGTTATTCTCGTCGTACTCGATGGTAACTTGCGACTTGGAATCGGGGCGTAGATATGATGTGATACGGCCTTTACGCAGATAGGTCATTTGCTCGGCTTCACGACGTATCTTGGCAAGTTCGACGAGTAATATATGAGAAATCTCCAGGGATAGCGGCATATAGTTGTCGGTTTCATTGCAGGCATAACCAAACATCATACCTTGGTCACCGGCACCTTGCTCCATTGGGTCTTGACGTTCTACACCGCGATTAATGTCGGCACTCTGTTCGTGGATGGCAGAGAAAATACCGCAAGAATCGCCATCAAATTTGTACGCGCTTTTGTTGTAACCTATGCGATTAATAACACGGCGTGCTGTGTCCATCAAGTCAACGTATGCAGTCGACTTTACTTCTCCGGCCAATACTACTTGTCCGGTTGTCACCAGCGTTTCGCAAGCTACTTTTGAGTTGGCATCTTGAGCCAAGAACTCATCAAGCACAGCATCCGACAGTTGGTCGGCTACTTTATCGGGGTGTCCTTCTGACACAGACTCTGAGGTGAACAAATAATTCATAAAATTTTTTTTTGTTGTTTATCGTTATCGTTTTTTGTCCGGGTAGTCTATGTGTATAGCTACCACGCACAAGGTATAAAGCTTGTTGCAGTAGATTGCAGTAGAGTGGATGCTTGACAACGTATGCCACCTGTTGAGAGGTGATGTATGAGAGCAGTTTTAGCAATTTTTTTGTGTGGTTGCAAGCAGCCAAATCCTTCCACAATTTTTACGGTCGCAAAGGTAGTGATTTTAATTGAAATATAGATGATGTGTCAGTCCTCTTTTCTTTTAACGATATAAAATAAGTTGTTAAAAGGGGTTGGTCGCAGAAAAATTATTAAGTTTGCATTGTAAAGCCAATAATTATGAAACCACAAAGTCTTACTGTTAAGTTTGTAGATTTCTGGAAAGGATTTGACTGTCACGACAATATTTTTGTTGAGGCATTGGAGCGCGACTTTTTAGTGAAAGTATTGGAGGAACATTCATCCGAGACTCCACAATTACTCATCTATTCGGCATTTGGTAATTCTCACACGTGTTATGATTGTATCAAGTTGTATTTTACAGGTGAGAATGATGTGCCCGATTTCAATCAATGCGACTATGCTATCTCGGCACATTATTTGGAGTTGGGCAACCGTCATATACGTCTGCCCCAATATTTATTATACAAGGAGTATAGGGCGTTGGATGTAGAAGATGCGACGGTTGTGGAAGATGTCTTTGACCGTCCTTTCTGTAGTGTGGTGGTGAGTAATAGTGTGTATGCAGCGCCTCAACGTACCGAGATAATAGATGTGGTAGAACAATATAAACCATTGGCATACGGTGGTGCATATCGCAATAATGTGGGTGGACGTGTACCCGATAAGATGGCTTTTATAAGGCAATACAAATTTAATATCGCGCTGGAAAATAGTATGGTGGATGGCTATACAACCGAGAAACTGATTGAGCCAATGGCGGCTTGTACGGTGCCTATATATTGGGGCAATCGTATGGTGGGTAAAGAGTTTAATCCCGAGTCTTTTATCAATGTAGCCGATTATAACAATTATGAATCATTGTTGGAGGTTATAAAGCGTATTGATAGCGATAGAGGGGCTTATATGAAGATGTTGTGTGCGCCAAAGATTTTGTCCGATGCTCGTGTCGATTGGTATGCTCTCTTGGAAGATTTTCTGGTAAACATAGTAAGACACGGTCGCAAACATATCTTCCCGTATGGAATTATGGGTCATAAACAGTATATGCAACGCCGTAAAGACTTATTGTATGATAATGTCTTGTTGCGCAAGTGTGCCGGTGCGTGGATAAAACTTACCGGTGGTGATAAGTAGACAATTATAGCAATATAGAAGCTATATGGATATAAAAAATGAGGTGTATCGGTTGTGATACACCTCATTTCTTTATCTAATAGATATTAGAGTTGAGGACCTGCAGCTACAAGAGCCTTGCCTGCTTCGTTACCGGTGAACTTGTTGAAGTTCTTGATGAAACGACCGGCGAGGTCTTTAGCTTTTTCTTCCCACTCGCAAGCGCACTTGTAAGTGTCGCGAGGATCGAGAATTGCGGGGTCTACACCGGGCAATTCGGTAGGAACAGTGAATGAGAAGAAAGGAATTTGTTTGGTAGGAGCTTGGTCGATAGAGCCATTGAGGATGGCATCGATGATACCACGAGTGTCGCGGATAGAGATACGTTTGCCGGTACCGTTCCATCCTGTATTTACGAGGTATGCTTTAGCACCTGATTTTTCCATTCTCTTTACCAATTCCTCGGCATATTTTGTGGGGTGCAATGACAAGAATGCAGCACCAAAGCAAGCAGAGAAAGTAGGAGTAGGCTCAGTGATACCACGCTCGGTACCTGCCAATTTGGCTGTAAAGCCCGAGAGGAAATAGTATTTGGTTTGCTCGGCGTTCAAGATAGAAACGGGGGGCAATACACCGAAAGCATCGGCCGAAAGGAAGATGACACTCTTAGCAGCCGGGCCCTTAGATTGGGGTTTAACGATGTTGTCGATGTGGAAGATGGGATAAGAAACGCGAGTGTTCTCGGTAACAGACTTGTCGGCAAAGTCGATTTTGCCGTTGGCATCTACGGTAACGTTCTCAAGAAGAGCGTCGCGTTTGATAGCATTGTAGATGTCGGGCTCGTTTTCTTTGCTGAGGTTGATAACCTTGGCATAGCAACCACCTTCAAAGTTGAATACGCCCTCGTCGTCCCAACCGTGCTCGTCGTCACCGATAAGGAGACGTTTGGGGTCGGTAGAGAGAGTTGTTTTACCGGTACCCGAAAGACCGAAGAAGATAGCTGTATTTTCGTTGTTCATATCGGTATTGGCCGAGCAGTGCATAGATGCAATGCCGCGCAAGGGAAGGAGGTAGTTCATAATAGAGAACATACCTTTCTTCATCTCACCACCATACCAAGTGTTGATGATAACTTGCTCTTTGCTTGTGAGGTTGAAGACAACAGCTGTCTCGCTGTTAAGACCGAGTTCTTTCCAGTTCTCAACTTTGGCTTTTGAAGCGTTGTAAACAACGAAATCGGGTTCACCATAGTTGGCCAACTCTTCGGCAGTAGGACGAATGAACATATTGGTCACGAAGTGAGCTTGCCAAGCTACCTCAACGATGAAACGTACTTTGAGACGAGTGTTTTCGTTTGCACCGCAGAAAGTATCTACAACGTAGAGCTTTTTGTTTGAAAGTTCGTTGATAGCAAGTTCTTTCAAGGCAGCCCAAGTCTCTTGTGATACGGGTTTATTGTCGTTTTTATATTCTTCTGAAGTCCACCATACTGTGTTTTTAGAAACTTCATCATAAACGAAAAATTTGTCTTTGGGTGAACGACCGGTGTAAATACCTGTCATTACATTAACAGCACCCAATTCAGTAACTTGACCTACTTCATAACCTTCAAGACCGGGAAGAGTCTCCTCGGCATAGAGTTGGTCATAAGAGGGGTTGTGCAGTACTTCGGTTGCTCCGCTAATACCGTACTTAGTCAAATCTAATGTAGCCATTTCAAAAAATGTGTTTAGTTATTTAATAGAAATCTTTTTTACCTATATTGCTTTTTGAAGCACTGCAAAATTAATACATTTTCTGCAAGTAAACTATTTATTAAAGATTTATTTCCTCAATAGATGCTAAAATTTTTAAAATAGCGTGCGGTTGTCAACTGCACGTTGCAAAATGGGTGTATGTAATGTCTGTTTTATGTGTTGTATGAAGACTTTGCAATAGTATATGTATTTTTAATATGCTAGAATTTTCTTATTTTCAATAGCTTTCATTATATTTGCAAAAGTATGAATATAACAACGACAAGTATAGTATTGTTTTCGCCCACCGGTACTTCTCGTAAGGTGGCGCAAGCCGTTGCCGATGATTGCCGATGTGTAGCGCATCTGGTTGATGCTACTTATTCAGTACCCGAGCATTTGACTTTCGACTCGAATGCTTTGGTGTTTATGTCTGTACCTGTGTATGGTGGTAAGGTTGCACCATTGGCATTGCAACGACTCGAGGCAATGAAGGGTAATAATACTCCTATTGTACTTATCGTTGTTTATGGCAATCGAGCTTATGAAGGCGCGATGGTACAGTTAGATGCTTTTGTGCGTCAGCGAGGTTTTGTTCCTATTGCAGCGGGTGCTTTTGTGGGTGAGCATTCATACAGTACACCGGCAATGCCCATTGCAAAGGGGCGTCCCGATGCCACTGACTTGTCGGAGGCGCGCACTTGGGGATTGGCCATTCGCGAGAAAATATCTTATATAGCATCGCCTGTGGCTGTAGATGTAGCACGTCTCAAAGCTCCTTCCGGTTCGCTTTTTTCCAAGCTGCGCTTTATGGCATTTGTGTTGCAACAACGCAATAAGAAAAAGCCTGTTGTTAAGCCGGTTCCTATTGTCGATAATGATAAATGTAGATCTTGTGGTAAATGTGCCCGATTGTGTCCCAATGGGGCTATCTCGGCCGATGGAAAGACTACCAATCCCGATTTGTGTATCAAATGTTGTGCTTGTGTCAAGAGTTGTCCGTTGCGAGCCCGCACATTTGTGACTCCCTACGCACCGGTACTTTCGCAATGTTTCAAGTCGCCTAAATCTCCCGTAACGCTGGTATAGCGATGTCTCAAAATATTATACAACGTTATCTTTGGTTTTTCGACACTATATGGCGGTATAAGCGCATAACTCGTGCCGAGATTGATCGCTTGTGGATGCAAAGTGACTTTTCGGATGGAGAACCGATGAGTCGCCGTACATTTTACAATTATCGCGAGGGAGCCGAGATGCTCTTTGATGTGAATATCTTGTGTGACCCCGCTACTTACGAATATTATATAGAGCAGGCACAACCCGGCTCAACCGATGAATTGCGACAATGGTTGTTTGACTCACTGTCGGTCAATTATATGATGCGTCACGGCTCGCCCGTAGCACATCGTATATTTCCCGAGCAGTTCCCTTCGGGAAACGATTATCTGGCATCTATCATAGGTGCTATGCAGGAGGGGCATATCGTGAAAATGATTTATCACGCCTTTTGGAAGATGTCACCGCAGGACGTACTGTTAGAGCCTTATTTTGTCAAGGCGTTTCGCAAGAGATGGTATGTTGTGGGATATAACCGAGCCGACCGAAAGATAAAAACCTATGCACTCGACCGAGTGCGTGCCATAAAATTATTATCCGAAACATTTGAAATGCCCGATGATTTTGAGCCGTCGGCCTATTTTGCCAATGCTTTTGGTGTAATGTTGGGTGATGAGGTTGTCGAGAATGTGCGGTTGCGAGTATCTATGCGACAAGCGCAATATTTCAGGGCATTGCCACTTCACGACACGCAGCGTGAGTATGAAGCTGGAGATGGATATGTCGACTTTGGTTATCGTATGTGTATTACATACGACTTGGTGCAAGAGCTTATGTCATTGGGTCGAGAGGTTGAGGTTCTATCACCACTGCGCTTGCGAAATGAAGTGCAGGAGAAATTGCGTGCCGCACTATCGGTGTATGAGAAGTAGGTTTATTGGGGTAATATGGCAAAATAGTTGGTTTTAGAGCTATATAATTGTATAAAATAAAAAAGCGACAAGGAACCGAGTGCGGACCTTGTCGCTTTAGATATGTTGTGGATTTATTTTCTAATTATCTCACGAGCTTTATCCAAAGCTTTATTGATGTGGTCGTGGATGTGGTCTTCGCCAATAATCTTGTCGATACCGGCGTTGACAAGTGTTGTATGAACATTGGGGTTGACACCCGACAATATCACATCGATACCCTCTTTGCGAGATGATGCGATGAGTGTCTCAAGGTTGTGCAGACCGGTTGAGTCGACAAACGGTACACGACGCATACGAATGATACGTATTTGGGGTTTGTCCTTGATATTGCTCATCATTTCGTCAAACTTGGTAGCTACACCAAAGAAGAACGGACCGTTTATCTCGTATACCTCTACCTCGTGGGGGATATCCAACTCTTCGTGAACCATTGTTTCTGTGCCTTGTGCTATGTCTAGGTGGTCGCGAGCAACCGAAATATCGACACTTTCCGATACACGGCGTAAGAAGAGTACCACTGCCAACAGAAGTCCTATTTCAATAGCAATAGTAAGGTTGAACAATACTGTGAGCAAGAAGGTGAGTATGAGTACCGATATATCGCTTTTGGGGCTCTTGAACATACCTTTTACAGTGCGAACACCAAACATATTGTATGATACCATAACCAACACACCGGCCAAACAAGCCATAGGTATGTGCTTGGTGAGCGGGGCAAGGAAGAGTAAAATGAGTAGCAATACAATTGCGTGAATAATACCGGCAATAGGTGTGCGACCTCCATTGTTTATGTTGGTCATTGTACGGGCTATTGCACCGGTAACGGGAATACCACCGAAGAAAGGTACTACCAAGTTGGCAGCTCCTTGAGCTATCAATTCGGTATTGTTATTGGTGCGGTCTCCGGTCACACCATCGGCAACAGTGGCCGAGAGAAGTGACTCGATAGCTCCTAGCATCGCAATGGTAAATGCAGGAGACATAAGCAATGCTATCGACTCCATATTTATCTTTATACCTTGAGGTGCAGGCATCGACGCTTGTATCTCAAAGCGTTTTCCTATGGTTTCGACGGTGTCGAAAGCTGCTATATGGAATACCTCACGACACAAGTACACCAAGAGTGTCATAATGATAATAGCCAATAGTGAGCCGGGTATTTTCTTTGATATACGTGGCGATAGGGCTATCAATACAATCGAACCTATACCCACAGCAGTAGATACCCAATCGATAGTGTGGAAAGCACCGAAGTAGGCTATCCATTTTGATACGAAGTCAGCGGGTACACTCTCCATTGTGAGGCCAAACAAGTCCTTGATTTGTGTGGCAAAGATTGTGAGGGCAATACCGCTGGTGAAACCTACAACGATAGGATAGGGGATAAACTTGATGATAGTTCCCAATTTGAATACTCCCATCAGTACAAGTATAAGTCCGGCCAAAAATGTAGCGATGGCAAGACCTTCCAAACCGTAGCTTTCGATGATGCCGTACACGATGACGATAAATGCACCGGTGGGTCCACCAATCTGTACGCTGTTACCACCCAAGAATGATACGATAAAACCACCAATGATGGCTGTAATAAGACCTTTTTCGGGGCTGACACCCGATGCAATACCAAAGGCTATGGCCAAAGGCAAAGCCACGATACCGACAATGATACCTGACATAAGGTCTTTGGTGAAACGTTGGCGATTATAATCGCGCAACATAGAAAACAGCTTCGGTTGGAAATCGAAGCCGTTCTTTAGGAAATCAAGATTTATTTGCATAAAATCAGATTATTCGGTTTGTTATAATGTTTTTATAATGTCTTGTGATAGGCACGGCGGCGACGATGTTGCTCAGTCTCGAAGTATTGCCATTGCGATTGTACCTTGTTGTTGTCCTCCAACTCGGGGTTACTCTCGGCATAAACATATCCGTTTTTGTTGAATACGGGAATGAGGTCGGTAAAGAGCAGAGCGTTGACACCTTTGCTTTGATAGTCGGGGCGAACGGCTACAAGTAGCATTTCTACTACCGAGTTCTTTCCTTTGAGAGCCTTGAGCAAGTGGATAAATCCGAAGGGGAACATACGACCGCGTGATTTTTGCAATGCTTTGGCCATTGAGGGGAATGTAATACCAACACCTATCAACTCTCCTGCTTCGTTGACAATTAGAGGTACATTTTCGAGACGTATCAAGGGAATGTACATCTTGATGTAATAGTCTATCTGCTTTTGAGTGAGGGGTGAATAACCGTACAATTGGTCGTATGCCTCATTGATAAGCTCAAAAATCTTTTGTCCATAGTCTTTGATGAGCTTGTCGGCATCGGTATATTTAATAACACGCAGGTTGAACTTGCGCATTACAATGTCAGATATACGTTGGTGCTTCTCGGGGATTTCTTTGGGTATTTGTATCTTAAACTCTACCCAGTCGGTATCTTTTTCATATCCGAGTGCTTCGATGTGGTCAACATAGTAGGGGTGGTTGTATATTGTTACCGAAGTACCCATTTGGTCGAATCCTTCTACGAGAAGACCTTCGGGGTCCATATCTGAGAATCCGAGAGGGCCGTGCATTGTTGTCATTCCTTTGTTGCGAGCCCATTCTTCTACCTTGGCAAACAAAGCGTTGCTTACTTCTTTGTCGTCAATAAAGTCGACAAATCCAAAACGACCTTCTTTCTTGCCTGTACGTTTGTTGAGATTGTGATTGATAATTCCGGCTATGCGACCTACGGGTTGACCATCGCGATATGCCATATAGCATATACTCTCACTGAACTCATATGCCGGATTTTCTTTTGAATCGAATGTGCCTGTAATATCCGAAATAAGGCTTGGAACGTAGTAGGGATGATTTTTGTAGAGTGTATCGGTGGGGAAGATGGCAAACTTGGTAAGTGCCTTTTTGCCCGATACCTCAATTATCTCTAAGGGCTTGTTTGCGTTCATTTCTTTGCTTACTAAATGTTTGACGGTGCAAATATAATATATTTTTACAAATATGTTGATATTTCTAAACGACAGCGCACCACATCACCTACATTGTAGTGTGTAGTGCGTTGTCGTATGTTGTGTCTAGAGTGTGACTTTTATTCCTTTTCGCCGTAGGCAAGGTCACCGGCATCACCTAGTCCGGGTACTATATAGCCGTGTGCATTGAGGGTGTCGTCAATGTCTCCAACCCATACGACGGTGTTTTCGGGGAAGTGTTGTTTGACAAATTCGATGGCTTGTGTGCTGGCTATTACTGCTGCCACGTGTGTTATTGTAGGATTTCCTTTTGATGCTAATAGGGCTTGATAGCACAACTCCATTGAGCTACCTGTGGCAAGCATTGGATCGGCCAATATCATCACTTTGTCTTGCAAGCTGGGTGATGCGATATACTCAACGTGAATGTTGAAGTGTGTCTCATCGGTATACTTGCGATAGGCCGATATAAATGCGTTTTCGGCTTGATCGAAGTATGATAAAAATCCTTGATGGAATCCCAATCCGGCTCGTAGGATTGTAGCCAATACTACGTGGTCGGAAGGTATCTGTATACGCTTGGTGCCTAGTGGGGTAACTACTTCCTTCTCGGTGTAGTTGAGAGTACGGCTTATCTCGTATGCCATTATTTCTCCTATTCGTTCCAGATTGCGTCTGAAACGCATACTGTCATTCTGTACATTTACATCGCGCAACTCACTCATAAATTGGTTGACGATGCTGTTTTGCTCTGCAAAGTTGATGATTTTCATTTCAGGTCTTATTTTTTCTTGCTTGTAGCAGTTTTGCGTGTAGTGCGTTTGCCGGTGGGATTTTTGTCGCTTTCTTCTATGATGCGCATACAGTCGGTGTAGCTCAACGATGCGGCATCAGTACCCTTGGGCAATTTGTAGTTTTTCTTTTTGTAGGCTATATATGCGCCATAGCGACCATTCAAAACCTCCAATTCGCTGTCTTCATCATACTTCTTGATGATGCGGTTATTGTCCTCTTCACGTTTCTTCTCGATGAGTTCGATAGCCTCTTCGAGTGTGATATTTTGAGGAGTGAGGGTTTTGGGTATTGATATAAATTTATTGTTGTGGCGGATGTATGGCCCGAATTTGCCAATGTTGGCTTCAATCATTTTGTCTTCAAATTCTCCCAACTTACGAGGCAATTCAAAAAGCTTAAGAGCTTCGTCGAGTGTGATTGTATTCATCGACTGCTCTTTTAGAAGAGAGGCGAAGAGGGGTTTCTCATTGTCCGAAGGCTGTCCTATCTGCACAATAGGGCCAAATCGACCTATTTTCACCGAGACGGGACGTCCGCTCACAGGGTCGTTGCCAAGAATGCGTTCGCCAACTTTGTGTTCCAAACGTAGAGAATTGGCTGCCTCGATAGTGGGGTGGAAATCGGTGTAGAATGACTCTATTACCGATACCCATTGTGCGTTTCCTTCTGCAATTTCGTCAAATTTTTCCTCTATATTGGCTGTGAAGTTGTAGTTGAGGATGTTGGGGAAATACTCTGTGAGGAAGTCATTTACCACAATACCGATATCGGTGGGTAGTAGTTTTGATTTTTCGGCACCAACAGTCTCTTTCTTGGTAGAATGCTTGATAGTGCCTTTGGATAATTTAATGATGTTGTAGTTGCGTTCGGTTCCTTGACGATCGCCTTTTTCTACATATTCACGTTGTTGTATGGTCGAAATGGTGGGCGCATAAGTCGAAGGACGACCTATACCCAACTCTTCCAACTTGCGCACCAAGCTGGCCTCGGTGTAACGAGGTGGGTGCTGACTGTAGCGTTCGGTGGCTGTGATGTTGTTGCAGTAAGGATGCTCACCTCTTTTGAGGGTGGGCAACATTCCTGCCGATTCATTTTCGTTTTCGTCATCACTTTCTTCTAGGTATACTTTCAAGAAACCATCAAATTTGAGTACCTCTCCCGATGCTACAAATATTTCGTTTCGACCCGATATGGATATATTGGCTGTGGTTTTTTCCAATTCGGCATCGCTCATTTGAGAGGCAATGGTACGTTTCCATATCAACTCGTAGAGGCGTTGCTCTTGTCTGTTGCCTTCGATGGTGTGATTGCTTATGTAGGTGGGGCGAATGGCCTCGTGAGCCTCTTGTGCGCCTTTACTCTTGTTGGTGTAACGACGTGTGTGGAGGTATTTTTCGCCTAGTGTCGAAAGTATTTCATCACGTGTGGTATTGATGCACAACGATGATAGATTTACCGAGTCGGTACGCATATAGGTGATGTGTCCGTTTTCGTATAGTCGTTGAGCCACCGACATTGTTTGAGCTACCGAAAAACCAAGTTTACGAGCGGCCTCTTGTTGTAAGGTCGAGGTGGTAAACGGAGGCGCCGGCATCTTATGAGTGGGCTTAACGGTTATGTCTTGTATAGTATACTCGGCCTCTTTGCAAGCCTCTAGGAAGGCAACAACCTCTTCTTCTGTCTTGAATCGGCGATTGAGTTCGGCTGCGAATGTTGAATTATCTTGGTTGATAAACTCGGCTGTGATACGATATGATATTTCGCTATTGAAGTCTTCTATCTCGCGTTCACGCTCTACAATAAGGCGTACGGCAACCGACTGAACACGTCCGGCCGATAGTGCCGGTTTCACCTTCTTCCACAATACGGGTGAAAGTTGGAAACCTACAATGCGGTCTAGTACACGGCGAGCTTGCTGTGCATCGACACGCGACAAATCGATGGTGCGGGGGTTGTTGATGGCTTCCAATATGGCATTTTGTGTAATTTCGTGAAATACGATACGTTTGGTCTTTGTTGGATCCAAGTTCAGTACTTCGGCCAAGTGCCAAGCTATAGCTTCTCCTTCGCGGTCCTCATCGGATGCGAGCCATACGGTCTCGGCTTTTGCAGCCTCTTGACGTAATGTTTCTACTACTTGTGCCTTGTCGGCCGGTATTTCATATATAGGGGTGAAGTTATTGTCTATGTCAATACTGAATACTTTCTTTTTCAAATCACGGATATGACCGTAGCTTGACAATACTTTATAATCTTTTCCCAAAAACTTTTCTATCGTTTTGGCTTTGGCAGGAGACTCTACTATAACTAAATTCTTTTGCATATATTCAGAGTGTTCGACGTTGTTCTCAAAAAAATCGCCGCAAAATTAGACAAAAAATCAGAGTAAAAAAGCACGTTGATAAAAATTTTATTTTCTTCTATAACTATACTTCTTTATAAGAAGTATAAATATATATAATGTGTATCGGATTTTTCCTCCGTTGCAATCTGCTTTGAAGAGTAGAATGATTTATCCCCCAATAAGTGTTGCGCGATGGTGCTGTTGCCTTTGTGCAAACATTATGCAGTTTTACTGCATTACAATCACAGAATATTCGTTTATTCCTTGTGCATTATTACTTCATAACACGCTCGTAGCATCATTATGAAATTCATAATAAACACCAGTACAAGAATAGTGAGCGCCTATTGGACTTTGGGAAGTTCTATTCGGAAGGTTGTGCCTACACCTACTTCCGATTCTTTGACATATATACTACCGTTGTGATACTCCTCTATGATGCGTTTGGCAAGTGTAAGACCCAGACCCCATCCTCTGCTTTTGGTTGTATATCCGGGCTTGAAGATGTTATCGAAATCTTTTCTTGCAATGCCTTTTCCGGTGTCCGAAACATCGATGTATATATGTTTGACATTGGACGAGAGAGTTACTTCTATCTTGCCTTCTCCGCCCATTGCGTCAACGGCATTTTTGCAAAGATTTTCTATTACCCATTCTATAAGCGAGCGACATACCATTGTTGCTTGTGCATCGGAAGGCAGATTGAGATTAAGATTTACTTTACGGGATATGCGGGTACTCATATAATCGCAAGTGTCACTGAGAAGTTCATTGACATATATGAGTTCTTTATCGGGTATTGAGCCAATCTTTGAGAAACGCTCGGCAATAGTAGATAGACGTTTAACGTCTTTGTCCATATCGGTTACTATGCTTTGGTCTATATTTTCGTTGAGTCGGAGAAGTTCAATCCAAGCCATTAATGATGAGATGGGAGTACCTAGTTGGTGTGCTGTTTCTTTAGATAGTCCTACCCATACTTTGTTTTGTTCGGCTCGTTTTACACTTATAAGTCCTATATAGGCAATAATGGCAAACACAATCATTACCAATAGCTGGATGTATGGAAAGTATGAAAGTTGTCGCAACAGTACCGAGTCATCGTAATATAGTGTCTGGGTGAATCCATCTCCCAGGTCAATAGGGATGGTTGAGGCGTTCTCTTTGAAACTTTCAAGTTTCTTTGACAAGAAAGCTGCGGTGTCGGGCTTGTTGATGGTTATGTTTGAGTATTGTATTATCTCGTCGGTGTCATCGGTGACAATAACGGGAATGGTTGTGTTGCTCTGTATAATGGTAAGAATAAGGTCGATATTAGCATCGTCGGTCATTGTGGCTAGTTGGCTTGTGGCCTCTGCCCATATTTCCATTTTGTTACGCTCCTCTTGTTCTAGCTTTTTGACCAAGTTGTTTGATACCCACAACGAACAGCCAACAAGGATGCTGGCTACTATGAAAAAAATGTACTTGCCTATGCGACTGTTGAAATAGAAGAAGTGCATATCTAATGAGTGTTTGAGTGTTAACACATTACAAACGTAGAATTTGTGTGTTTATTGTGTTGATAACAGTGATGATATAGATATCTGATGTGGGTATACAAAAAACGAGGATGTGCTTAGGCACATCCTCGCGAGTATAACGTTTAAATAATTGATTAAGCGTTAACAGAAGCCATATGAGCAATGAGGTCGAGAACTTTGTTAGAGTAACCAATCTCGTTGTCATACCAAGATACAACCTTAACGAATGTATCTGTAAGAGCGATACCAGCTTTAGCATCGAAGATAGAAGTGCGAGTATCACCGAGGAAGTCAGACGATACGACAGCATCTTCTGTGTAGCCGAGGATGCCTTTCAACTCGCCTTCTGAAGCAGCTTTCATAGCAGCACAGATTTGTTCGTAAGTAGCGGGTTTAGCCAAGTTAACTGTCAAGTCAACAACCGATACGTCGAGAGTGGGAACACGCATAGACATACCTGTGAGCTTGCCATTGAGCTCGGGGATAACTTTACCAACAGCTTTAGCAGCACCGGTAGAAGAGGGGATGATGTTACCGCTAGCAGCACGGCCACCACGCCAGTCTTTCAATGAAGGACCGTCAACAGTCTTTTGAGTAGCTGTAGTAGAGTGTACTGTAGTCATCAAACCATCGGTAATACCAAAGTTGTCGTGCAATACTTTTGCAATGGGAGCCAAGCAGTTGGTTGTGCAAGATGCATTAGAAACGAATTGAGTACCTTTAACGTAAGTCTTTTCGTTTACACCGCATACAAACATAGGAGTGTCATCTTTAGAAGGAGCCGACATTACAACATATTTGGCACCTGCTTCGATGTGTGCTTGAGCTTTGTCTTTTGACAAGAAAAGACCTGTTGATTCAACAACATACTCAGCGCCTACTTCATCCCATTTCAAGTCTGCGGGGTTGCGTTCTGCAGTAACGCGAATGGCGTTGCCGTTGACAATAAGCTTATTGTTTTCTACATCTGCCTCAATAGTACCATCAAATTGACCGTGCATTGTGTCATACTTGAGCATATAAGCCAAGTAGTCAACGGGGCAAAGGTCATTGATACCAACGATTTGAATGTCGTTTCTTGTTTGTGCAGCTCTGAAAACAAAACGTCCAATACGGCCGAAGCCATTAATACCTACTTTAATCATAATAATTAATTTTAGTGTTTATATTAAAACAAATAGTTTCTCTGTATGTGATTTATATTTATTCAATTATATTTCTTATATTTGCATTTGATTTGGTAATGCAATCGAACTGATAGTTATAGTGTAAAAACAATAACACTTTCTGTTTGGCTCGAAATATTGTACCATTTCGATGCAAAGTTAGTAAATTTTTGTAGATAATATTCTTTTGGACAGCGAAAAATAAAGTAGTAGACGCACACCTTTGCATATTACCGCAAAAAATTGCATACTGGAAATTGTGAAGAAGATTTTTAATAACTTTATAAATATAATTGAATATGGGTTTTTTGAATGATTTCAAAACATTTGCTATGCGTGGCAATGTGATTGATATGGCTGTCGGTGTTATCATTGGTGGCGCATTTGGTAAGATTGTAACTTCGGTCGTTAACGATATTATTATGCCTCCTATCGGATTTCTTGTGGGTGGTGTGAATTTTACCGATTTGAAGTGGGTGATGAAGCCTGCCGAACTTAATGAGGCCGGTGAAGAAGTCGTTGCGGCAGTGACACTCAATTATGGTAACTTCTTGCAACAGACATTCGATTTCCTTATCATTGCTTTCTCGATTTTCTTGTTTATCAGCCTTATCAAGAGATTGACAGAGAAGAAAAAAGAAGAAGAGCCGGCTCTTGCACCAGCACCTGCTCCTGAACCTTCGAACGAAGAAAAGTTGCTTACCGAAATTCGCGACTTGTTGAAAAACAAATAATAAAGATAATTGGTAATAAAAAAATCCCGCAAAATGCGGGATTTTTTTATAGGTATATATGATTATTAATATTGTTCTTGTTCGTTGGGGAAATCACAATTCTTTACATCTTCAATGTAGTTCTGTACAGCACCTGTAATTATAGTGTTGAGGTCGGCATAACGACGTAAGAAGCGGGGAGAGAAATTGTTATTGATACCCAACATATCGTGCATAACAAGTACTTGACCATCTACACCGCCTCCGGCACCGATACCTATGATGGGAATGGTGAGTTCTTGAGCTACTCGTGTAGCAAGCTCGGCGGGAATTTTCTCCAATACGAGAGCAAAACAGCCCAGTTCTTCTAATAGATGTGCATCCTCAATAAGCTTTTGTGCTTCGGCTTCTTCTCGGGCTCTCACTGCGTATGTGCCAAATTTATTGATAGATTGAGGGGTAAGACCCAAGTGACCCATAATAGGAATGCCGGCGCATAAGATACGCTCGATACTCTCGCGCACTTCCGAGCCACCTTCTAGCTTGATACAGTCGGCGTGGGTTTCTTTCATAATGCGGATGGCCGATGCAAGAGCCTCCTTTGAGTTGCCTTGGTATGTGCCAAAGGGCATATCCACTACAACCAAAGCACGGTTTACACCACGCATTACCGATTTGCCGTGATATATCATTTGGTCGAGTGTCATTGGTAGTGTTGTGACATTTCCCGCCATCACATTGGAGGCCGAGTCGCCGACAAGAATTACATCTATGCCGGCTTGATCTATGATGGTAGCCATCGAATAGTCGTAGGCTGTAAGCATCGAAATTTTTTCGCCGCGTTGCTTCATTTCTATCAGCCTGCGGGTTGTTACCTTGCGGTGGTTGTCCTCGGTGTAAGTAGACATTATTTGCAGACAGTTTTTACGAGTGTCTCTCGGTGTTGCACGTTAATATGTGTTATTGCCACAAAGGTATAGCTAATTTTTGGAATAAAGTGCCTTTTCGACCGAATTATAATTGTGCTAGTGCGTGCAGTCGGGTGTTAAATCAATGTTTTGTCATCATTCTTGACGATTGTAGAATATATATTGTGTCCACTATGAAAAATATTAGGGCAAACTTCTTATTTCTCATTCGTTTGTTTGTATATTTGTAAAGCAATACATATCTGTATGACAAAAAAAGACTTAAATATCAACCGACCACCTGTATGGTTCACAATCCTATTGATACTCTTGATGTTACCTCTGGGGTTGTACCCCTGGTTTTGGGCTTGTGTTGAGAGTGGTTCGTTATTAGGAGTCGATATGGATATGATGCGATACTTGATATATCTGTTGCCGGTGTATGTAGTAGGTTCACAGTGGATGAGCTATTATATATATAATGAGCGTAAAGCGTTGGCTTGGATTTTACAAGTAATATTGCTGATTATTTATATGATGTGTTTATGGTTGTATATTATGTAATATGAAAACTGAAAATATACCCCTTAACGAGCATAACAAAATTGAGTATCCGCCTATGCACACAGCCGAGCACTTGCTCAATGCAACAATGGATAAGATGTTTGGATGCGGACGAGCTGTGTCGGCGCACGTAGAACGTAAAAAATCGAAATGTGACTATATTCTGGAGCAAGCACCCTCAGCCGAGCAAATAAAAGCAGTGGAAGATGCTGTCAATGCAGCTATCGTAGCCGATTATCCGGTGACCTATGAATTTGTGTCGCGAGAAGAGGCAATGCATTCACTCGATTTGTCAAGATTGCCCGATGATGCTAGTGACACTTTGCGCCTTGTTCGCATAGGAGATTATGATGTTTGTCCCTGTGTGGGATTACACGTAGCTACAACGACCGAGATAGGTCGATTTGTCATTATAAGTCACGATTATAATAATGGACGATTGAGACTGCGATTCAAGTTACAATAATATATAATGTATATAGAAAGTGGGAGTTTTTGACAATTGTTGATAACTCCCACTCGTTTTGTATTGATTATAAGTATTCTAACAATCCGATAACAGGTTATCAACATCATTGTTAATAATTCTGTTGATAACTTATAAGAAAATAATCACCCAAATATTTGGTTGCTATTTGTTTCTTGCCTTATCTTTGCAGTCGCTGCGCCAGTAAAATGGACGGCAAAAACCCGGTGCGGAAAAATTTTTTGAAAAAAGTTGTCAAAAAATTTGGATGATAAAACAAAAAGGTATTATCTTTGCACCACTTTCGCGTTTCGAATGCGAGGCGCAAAAAACAAAAGAGATCATTGGAACAATAAAGAGACAAAGTAGTACGTAACGGGAAAATACTGGAAGCAGTATTTTAAAGAACGTAAGTACGAGTCACGTCAGTTTTTACCCCGAGCTAGAGAGAAAAACTTTTTAGAGAGTCGTATCATAAAAAGAAAAAAATAAAAAACAAAGATATACAACGAAGAGTTTGATCCTGGCTCAGGATGAACGCTAGCGACAGGCCTAACACATGCAAGTCGAGGGGCAGCGAGGATGTAGCAATACATTTGTCGGCGACCGGCGCACGGGTGAGTAACGCGTATGCAACCTACCCGACACAGGGGGATAACCCGGAGAAATCCGGACTAATACCGCATAAAACAGGGGTCCCGCATGGGAATATTTGTTAAAGAGCTATCGGTGTCGGATGGGCATGCGTTCCATTAGCTAGTTGGTGAGGTAACGGCTCACCAAGGCCACGATGGATAGGGGTTCTGAGAGGAAGGTCCCCCACATTGGTACTGAGACACGGACCAAACTCCTACGGGAGGCAGCAGTGAGGAATATTGGTCAATGGGCGGAAGCCTGAACCAGCCAAGTCGCGTGAAGGATGACGGTCCTATGGATTGTAAACTTCTTTTGTCGGGGAGTAAAATCGCCTACGTGTAGGCGACTGCAAGTACCCGAAGAAAAAGCATCGGCTAACTCCGTGCCAGCAGCCGCGGTAATACGG
>CALATP010000047.1 GCA_937891845.1 uncultured Porphyromonadaceae bacterium
GAAGACAAGTCATAAGGATAGGCACGATGAAACCACCTTTGTACACAGTAGCGAGAAGGTCGCCATTGAGGGGGTGACCGTTAACGGGGTCGCCTTCAGAGAAGCGGTGAGGAGCACCACAAACAAATTGATAGAAGCAGAAACCTGCTACAGCGCACAACAAGATAACCCAAATAGGGCTCTTAATGCCAATTACGTTCGACTTTTTAGTCGCAGCTTTTTGAGTTCCCATAATTTTTTTAATTTTTTTAATTTGGTTTAAGTGTTTAATATTAAATTATTTAGTTCTCTCTTTCCAGATAGTTTTCAAGGTATTATTATCTGTTTCTACTATATTGATACTATTTCACAACATAGTTCTAGGCGACAAATTTAGCACTATTTTTCGGATAAAAAAAACGTTGATATTGTTTTTTAATACACTTTTGCTAGTTTTGTTTTGTTATCAATGTATCAATCAGCGCAGTAGAGATTACAAAAATGCTGAAAAACATAATTATTGATAACAAATATCACCTTATTAAGTAACGTAACAGGCAATATATTATTATTGGGTTTGATATATTTAATCGCAATATTTGGCAAAAAATATTTTTAGGGCTACCTTTGTGGCAAGGCATTTGATAGTAGGATAACTCCGGCCACTACTGCATAGAGCTGCAGTTGACTACAATATACCATTGCCCCACTTTATATTACACCTATATTACTCACCGAGGTAACATCTTAAATATTTTACATATATATACGAATACTATTTCAATGAAAAAGATAACCTGCCCCAAGTGCGAACATACATTCAGCTTTGACGAAAGCCGATACAACCAAGTAAAGAGCATCTCATTTGCCTGCCCGGCTTGTCGTAAGCATTTTTCACTCACATTGGATGAAATCGAAGATATGAACCGAGAGGAAATTGATGCACCTTACGGTTATATTACTGTATTGGAGAATCAATTTGGCTACCGACAAACATTTGCCCTAAATCCGGGAGATAATGTAATAGGCCGCCACTCACCCGGCAGTGTCGTCGACATTTCGATACAAACAGGTGATATGAGTATGGATCGCCGGCATTGTATTATCAATGTCAAGCCCCTTGCCGACGGTTCGGCTCGCTACACGCTACGCGACAACCCCAGCCTCACCGGCACATTCTTGCGTAGCGAGATACTCAACGACCGAGAACGCGCCAATATCAGCAATGAAGACGTTGTAACGATTGGTGCCACAACATTTATTGTATATCTACCTCAGAGTGAAGATGATGATTACTTGCTAGAATAATTATCACCATATCTATACACAAAGAGAGCGAAATCCTGTGGTTTCGCTCTCTTTGTGTATGGGGTATATTCATTAATATTCTCTCTCACCAAAAATAGTGGTACCCACTCGCACCATTGTACTACCCTGCCCGATAGCCAAGAGATAGTCCTGACTCATACCCATTGACAAGGTGTCGAAATAGGCTTCTTTCATTACCCCGTCTCGCAACGTGTCGAACAAAAGCTTGAGTTGCGCAAATTCACCGGCAACTTGCACCTCGTTATCGGTAAACGATGCCATACCCATAATTCCACGCAAGCGTATATGGGGATGTTCGGCAATGAGTTGCGGAGTTATAACGGCAAGACACTCATCGGGCGAAAAACCGTACTTGGTTTCTTCTTGCGCCACGTGCACCTCCAACAAGCAATCTATCACACGTCCTACTCGGGCCGCCTGGTGCTCTATCTCATCAAGAATGCGCAAGCTGTCGACACTGTGTATCATCGCTACATAAGGTACGATATACTTTACCTTATTGGTTTGCAAATGCCCAATAAAATGCCATTCTATATCATCAGGAAGTTTTTCGACCTTCTGCTGCAACTCTTGTACCCTACTCTCACCAAAACAGCGTTGCCCGGCATCGTATGCAGCCTGCAAAGTCTCAACGGGGTGAAACTTTGACACAGCTACCAGCGTTACACCTTGAGGCAACGTAGCTTTTATCTCATTGAGTCGTTGGGCTATTGTACTCATCTGATTTTACTCTTTAGGGGTATCGGGCAACTTACTTTCATAGCGATATACATCGAGCAACGCAGTCTCATTAACGGCAGTAATGCGCCAATCGGCCATCGTACCCTTCATACACAAGTTGAGATTTTCTACTGCTTGAGAATGCTCCGACGCTTGTACCAAGATGTTGCTGGGTGTAAGTTTCTCGACACCGGTTTTCTCATCTATTGTGATAAAGCTCACACGACAACGGAACCAGCGATCACCGGTTTCGTCAAAATAGACTTCACTATAATTGGCACGCTTAATAGCCGATACCATAAACTCGCCCGAAACAAAGGGACGAATTTCTTCCACGATACGACCTTCGGCCTCGGTAAACGACAATGCATCTACCAAGAACGACTCAGTTACTGTTTTTTGTATACCGGTTTCGAGGGTCTTTCCATATTTTACTTTACATTCAAACCAATTTGCCATTTCTTGAAATTTATGTTTTTGACATTAATATATTAATATTCTATTTTATCTTCTTTATCACGCCACTTGTCAAAGGCCGCTATTGCCTCATCGCCCAACATTCGTTCCGACGGGATAGAGCGTTGCTCGGGAAGCAAAGAGAGTTGTGTATATATAAACGAATCATCAAAGTCGATTGCCTTGGCGTCGAACTGGGTATTGCCATAATATATGCGGTCGATGTGAGCCCAATATATAGCCGAAAGACACATAGGACAAGGCTCACACGAGGTATAAATCTCACATCCCGACAAATCAAAAGTACCCAACTTGCGGGCAGCCGCACGAATAGCGTTCACCTCGGCGTGGGCAGTAGGATCATTATCAGCAGTAACACGATTGGCACCTCCGGCCACAATCTCACCATCCTTTACAATGACAGCACCAAACGGGCCTCCACCATTATCTATATTGCGTGACGATAGAGCAATAGCCTCTCTCATCCATTTTTTTTGTTGTTCTGTAATCATTATTATTTACTTTTATCACTTCAATGAGAATAAAAAAACTTCATAACACCTCACATAACAAAGTCTCACTCTTCGCGTAAAGAACGATTGATTTCTTCAATATAACCAAGCAATTCTTCACGACCTTGATGTTTCTCGGACGATGTACAGAATATAGGAGGCAACTCTTCCCAGCTCTCCAACAACTTGGCTTTATAGGCATCTAGATTGCGTTCCAATGCTCCTTTAGAAATCTTATCGGCTTTGGTAAATACGAGCGCAAATGGCACCCCACTCTCTCCCAGAAAGTTGATAAATTCCAAATCTATTTTTTGCGGCTCGTGACGACAATCCAACAGAACAAACATACAAGTCATTGCATCGCGATAGTGAACGTATGCATTGATAATGCAACGTATAGCCTCACGTCCCTCATTGCCTCGACGTGCATATCCATATCCGGGAAGGTCGACAATATACCAACTATCATCAATGATAAAATGATTGATAAGTGTAGTCTTACCGGGAGTAGATGAAGTCTTGGCCAATCCGCTGTGATTGGTCAACATATTGATAAGTGACGATTTTCCCACATTGGAACGTCCTATAAAAGCATATTCGGGCAATCCTGTATCGGGACACTTGCGCACATCACTGTTACTGATAAGAAATCGAGCTTTCTTTATTTCCATAATCTATTTTTAAGTACGATGCAAAGATAAGAATTTTCACAATATTACAAACAAATAGCCCTCTTGCAAATTTACAAGAAGACTATTAATATTTGTGTGAAAAAATCAATCTATATAACTTCTCTTAACGCACCACTTTGAGCGTGCAATTACCACACCGGGCGAAATATATCCCCGATGACAGATACGATAGGTCTACATCGCCTTGAGCCGAAAGCACCTTTGCACCTGCTACATTGTATATAGTGATGTTCTTGTCACAGTTGTTGCGTACGATCGTTCCTTCATAGCGTAGGCAGTCACTATTTTGAGCTGTTGTTATTGAAGTGGATTTTGACACATAGCCCCCTATATAAAGGTTTGAAAGGCATAAAGTCTTGCCGGTAGCATTATCTTTATACCAAGGGTATATGCGCAAATAGAGAGTCTGACCTTCTTCGACCTCCACCATAGGCATCGCTTCGATAGCATACATTGTATTGGATGTTGCCGACAGATATTCAGCTACTACTACCTCATTTCCAAAATACTCATCGGTCGAATACTCAACTCTCCAACGCATTCCATTACCTCCCGCACCGCCTATGTATAGCCCTATGCTATCAACTGTAAACTTTGTACCGGGATTGGTCGATACACCAAATTGTATATATCGGTCGCTCACAGCATCTATCTCACTTCCCGGCCATACATCACCTTCGATAAGATTGCGCTGTGTCTTATCTGATGCACCGTGCCCACTCTCTTCGGGCCAAACCGTAACATCATTCTTGGGAGCGGCATACTTCTGCACATACATCTTACTCCATTGCTCATCGAGGGGTGTCACAGCTCCATTTACCACAAAGTCATCATTTTGACTCAGTTCCCAATATACACTGAAAGGCTCTCCATCACCCAAATCTACCACCTCCATTGTCATTGGTACATTTCGTGACACACTGCCATTGCTTACTGTGAGAGTCCCCTCCAAGCTCCCCGATACATCGGCTACACAGTTGACATAAAAACGAGTCAGGGCAAGGTTTCCATCGGTATAGTCGAGTGTCACATTGGTCGAATAATTTACACCATCCACGCTCACAGCAAAAGGAGCATCGGTTGTCAACGTAACTGTTCCGGCAGCAGGTTCCAAGTCCATACCCATCACCGTACATTCTACACTCTTTGTTGCACCGGGATAGCCACGACCAAAATCAACTGCATCGGGGTTTACAATAAGAGAAGCCTCGGCATCGATATATTGCGATAAAATGTCTTGACGCACCATCTCTTGTGCCACCAATCGCGCAAACAGCATAGCACCGGTTGCCGATGTATGGGTGTTATCACCTTCACAATATAATTGTGCTTTAGAATCTACATCACCATAGGCCTCAACCAGTTGCGCAGTAAGTTCGGTATGATCGATAAGCAATACATCCATCTCCTGCGCAACCTCTTTCATTGCCATTACATAGTCCAAGTCGTGTTCTCCCTCGGCACTGAGATTGTGACGACCTTTTTGTGTAATCTTACCACCACTGAAATAACGACGCACAATGGGTGTCACCAATATTGGAGTTGCATCCAAGGCTCGTGTCTCCTCAACATACTTACGCAAGTACTCTTTGTATGTAGTAAACGGAGCCGTTCCGCGTGTATCGGCTATGAGCGAATCGGGATAGGCTGCTTGCAATTCATCTCCATCATAACCATTGTTCTTCTCGTCATTATGTGCAAACTGTATCAACACATAATCACCGGCAACAATTTGTGTTTTGACAGTAGCCCAATAAGGCGCTTCATTGTAAAAACTTTTACTACTAGACCCGCTTTTGGCTCTGTTATTGACCACAATTTCATCGGTAAAAAACTGATTAAACATTTGCCCCCATCCACGTTTGTCGGATGTTTCATCGTATGTTGCCATAGTAGAATCGCCAATCGTATGCACCGTCTTGGCACTTACTGATACCGATATCACAACACTTGTAATAAGCAATAAAGCAAGTAATCGTTTCATTTTTCTGTTGAATTAAGTATTAAAAATAGGTTTACAAAACTAATCTTTTTTTACATATCGTTATATACAATTTAATGCTTGATTAATGTTAAAAATTAACTTTTACGCAATAGTTCTAACAAATAATTACTATGTTTGTAATAACAAGAATTCACATAACATTATACCTATGAAAACATCAAGATTATTTATGTACCTAATGGCTTTTGCTCTGCTGTTTAGCTGTACTGAAGCATACGCAGCTCCTAAAAAGAAAAGCAAAAAGGGCAAAAGCGAAGAAGTAGTAACACCTCCCGAGACTCCTTACATCAAGTTGATAAAAGATTGCAAGAAACAAGATGGTCTTTTTGCAACATATCTCAATGACAAGAATGAACTGTTTTTTGAAATACCCGACTCACTATTGGGTCGCGATTATCTTCTATCCAACCGTTTAGCTACAACAAGCAACCCAAAATCTACCGTTGCCGGACAAATGATAGGTCGCCCTGTAATGGTACGCTTCAGTCGCAACGAGCAAATGGTATTTATGCATTTGGCACAGACACGCAATATAGTGGCCGACGGTGACGAAATCACGCCCTCATTTAACAAAAACTTTACCGACCCCATTGTTGCCAGTTTCAAGATAGAGTCAAAAACCGATGACAAACAAGCCGTTGTTGTAAATGTAACCAAGTTCTTTAACGAGAACACTGATATTATCAACCCCCAAGGCAATGTTCCCGAGAAGAACCGACTCAAAGGTGGCAAAGGACACTTTCAACAAGTGAAAACATTCCCCAACAACATCGAAGTTCGCTCGGTTATCAGCTACACCGGTAACAAGCCGCTTACCCTTACAATGCACCGTTCGCTTGTGCTATTGCCCGAGACACCTATGCAACCCCGTTATCGAGACAAGCGTGTGGGTTTCTTCTCGACAACCAAGAACATATTTACCAGCAGTGCCGATATGATTGACACCGAAACTTTTATACACCGTTGGCGACTTGAACCCCGCGAAGAAGATCGCGAAGCATATTTCCGTGGCGAGTTGGTCGAGCCGGTCAAACCTATTGTATTCTATGTCGATACAGCTTTCCCGGTCAAGTGGCGAGCCACTATACGACAAGGTGTAGATGACTGGAACACTGCATTCGAACAAGCCGGTTTTAAAAACGCCATCATAGCCCTAGATTATCCCTCGCCCGAGGAGAACCCCGACTTTGATCCTGATGATATGCGATATAGTTGCGTTAAATATGCCACCACCGACATTGCCAATGCAATGGGTCCCAGCTTTGTCGACCCTCGCAGCGGTGAAATTCTCACTGCCGATGTTATATGGTATCACAATGTACTATCGTTGGTACATAATTGGAGATTTGCCCAAACCGCAGCTGTTGACCCCCGCGTACGCAAGAATACTTTTGATGACAATGTAATGTGCGAATCGCTACGCTATGTTGCATCACACGAGATAGGACACACCATAGGTCTTATGCACAATATGGGTGCCAGCTACTCATTCCCTATCGACTCTTTGCGTAGTCCTCAATTCACACAAAAGTATGGTACTACACCTAGTATTATGGACTATGCCCGTAACAATTATATAGCGCAACCGGGCGATATGGAACGTGGTGTAAAACTCACACCTCCCATCCTTGGCGTGTACGACATATATGCTATCGAGTGGGGTTATCGCTACTATGATGTGAATTCGGCCGAGGAAGAGCGTCCCATCCTCACAGCTCTTATCGAAAAGATGAACAAGGATGCTATGTTTGAATTTGGAGCACAACAATTCCCCACAACTATCGACCCCACCGACCAAACCGAAGACTTGGGTAACGATCATCTTCGCGCCGGTGACTATGCCATTGCCAACCTACGCATCATCACAGCCAATATGCTCGATTGGTTGCAAGTAGAAGGCGATGACTATAATGATATGGTCACAACCTATTCGGCCATCGTATCGCAATACCGTCGACACATTGGCCACGTAGTACCCTACATTGGTGGCGTTGTGCATAAAGAGGTGAGACAAGGCGATGACAATATGCCCTATTGCTACATCGATCGCACACAACAAAAGGCGGCTCTGCAATGGCTGTTACAACAAAACAGAAGTTACCGCGAATGGCTTACACCCGACTCGCTATTGCTACAACTAGGATTACCTCTAGATGCATATCAAACACTTCACACTGCAATGTTTGCCAGACTATTGAGCAAAGATGTCCTCTATCGCATTTACGAAGGCGGACGACTATCACCTGCCACTCACTACACAGTACCCCAATATCTTGATGATTTAGTAGCCGAGGTATTTAAATATTCTCGTCAGAATAAGCCCCTCGACCTTGTAGAACGTGATATGCAGAGTGCTATTATCCAAGAACTCATTACCCACTATGTACAAGCCGGCAAGGTAGAAGGCAAGAGCGCATTGGCTCTTGAATATGATGCATTATTCGATCAAGCTCCGGCACTACCTTGCAGCCACACCGGTTGTCATCACGACAGCGACGAAGAGTTGGCGGCAGACGAATTTTCTCGTTCTACCTACAACACGCCTGCGTTCAACAAGTTTGAGGCCGCTCCATATATGCTGGGCACTCTCAAGAAGATACAATCTATCTATCGCACAGCCCGCTCGGCAACAGCCAACGTTGAAACCCGCAATTTCTACGACTATCAATTACTCCTTATCGAGCAAGCCCTCGACCCTCGATAAGAATCAGATAAGAAAACACCAAGAAGGGGGATGTGTCAAAAAAATGACACATCCCCCTTTATATATTAGTCTATCTTGCAAGAGTTCACTCTCAGTAATGAGTTGGTCTTGATAGGTTCATTTCTCGCAACCGGCCAATAGCCACAAGCATACAGCTGTCAAGGTCAATGTAAGTAAATGTTTCGTACAATAGGTTTATAATACCACCTTAGCTGTTGTGCCATTCGATAGGCGTGCTATATAGATGCCATCGGGTAATGTTGCAACATCGATGCTTGCTGTTGTAGCACCTTCACGAATGGGCTGTGTGGTTACCACGCGACCTGTGACGTCGTATAGGGTTATTGCCTCGCCTTGGCCGGCTGTGGGGAATGTAGCCATCAGCACATCGCCACTGCGATGCAGAGTGAGGGCCGAGGTATTGGTGCTTATGGTCGATATTGCAGTGAAATCTATCACTCCTTGCACCTCGGGATAGCATCCACTTTCATTGCTATTGGTGTAGTAATAGAATTGGTCGGGAGTAGCACTCGCTCCCATTCGGTAAGAATTTTCAAAATCGAATATATCTTCATTTATTGCTCCTATGCCCTCTATCCACGACGATTGTATAGGAACGTAAAAATCATGTACAGAGCAGTAGTGTGATACATTCATTACCAATCGTTGTTTGCCCAATATTTCTTGTGTAGAAACGCTGTTTACCACTGTGTAATAGTAGTACGATTCGTCCAAGTGGTCGTAGCGTATGGTATCAAGCACTTGCGCCCCAAAGTCGTAGAGTAGTCGATTTTGGGTATCTGTGCCCAGATATACTTTCTTATCGTATTCCCAAATATAATCATATAGAGAGCGATTGGTAACACACCCTTTAGAGGGATCGAAATATGCGTAGTTAAGTTCATAATAACTTTTGTTATCTATCACAACCTCTTGCCCGATGCTGAATTGCTTGTATCCATCGCGCCCGAGTATTACCCACTCATTGCCCTCACGCACATAGGGTATGTACTCGTGAGAGGCATTATTGAGCAGTTCTACTCCTTGAGAAACAAAACTTACCAACTTACAGCCGCTACCCACACTTCCTATGGTCGATTTATTCAAGCCATCGGTCAATGAGCCTACTCCTTCAATCCACACATCGTTTAAGTTTTGTTCCTCTGACATAGATACATATAGATGTTTCAACGACCTATTGTAGGGCATATCTTTGTATCGTACAGAACCGACAATCAACTCTATGTCGTATGCCGTATAAAACTTTTCGCCGGCTTGCAGATTAAAGTCGTAATTTAATACTCGCTCGCCATTACTCCACTCGTAGATTTTATTATCTTCTTGACAAAAGAACGATGCCAACGGCTTGTCAATGCTGTTTTCGTTTTCCCACCCTGTTATTGTGTTATACACCTTTTTGTATGTGCATCCGTCTATTATGGTATCACCTTTTACCTCTTGTGTCCAATAGTAGTCGGTATCATACACCTCGGGGTTGATAGACTTTTCGCAATAAAAAATCCACTTATTGCCATCGACCAAACCTGTAAACGTCTGTGCAGTACTACCGATATAAGTCAATAATACTAATATCAAACTATGTGTAATCTTTTTCATAGGCTTTATTCTTTTATGGGTTTGAATATTAGGTGTATGGTTGTCGCAAATATATAAAAATTATAATACGCTTCCAAATTTTGGAATCTAACATTGATGTAATAGGGTGTTTTGTGTAGTGTTGTAAATCAATGGGTTGTAAAAAATATTTTCTAACATCTATGCAACACCCCTATTTCGTACTTTGTAATACGTTGATATACAGCGTATTACTTTGCATTCGGCTCACCTCTCGTGTAACTATCAATAAGACAGCGTTTTACAACCAAGGCTATTGCAAAGAGGTAGTATCGCACTATCTTTCATAACAAACGTGATACAAATATAATAATATAGAAATTACCCCCCCCAATTTTGCAATTTTTAACAATTTTTAGAAAGGATATCCTATGGCGAGGGGAGGACGAAGGTTTTCATCGTGATAAGCCGAAACGCGCCAATTCTATAACATTGATTAATACGGGAAAGGCTAGAACTTATGAAAAGCCCTAACGTAAAAAACTCGAGCCGTTGAGGCATAGCGAGTATCACCGCTCTTCATATTCACAGTCCACGATGAGGGTGTCGAGCTATTCAAATATTCTGTCGATGACCAATAGTAATCCGACTTTATTTCCTCTAGGGCTTGCGCTTGCAACACTTCATTGAGCGGTTCTACATTGGGATGTATTACAGCCAATTCATAGATAGATGGCATATACCACCCTTTTCCCAGGCTACGACACCAATGAGCGGCATACTTGTCGGCCTCATCACATTGCACAATGGCCATTGTATTTTTCACACCATTGTTCATATCCGATACACCTACCCTCACCATTCCCGATGTCACAGTCTTAGAAGCACACCACGGCATTTTCACCTCTTCAAGACTCATCACTTTACCGTGAATACCATTTCCGGTGGTTTCGACTACGATACCTTTCACGCCATTCTTTTCGTATATATCGCCCACTCGACGCATTAGTGTAGATTCACCTACATTATCCCGAGCGTCGCGTTCGACAATGACCGGAATGGAATATTCATCGATAATGGGCGAATCATCTATCACTTGAGGCTCATCATCGGTGCTGCGACTTTCTTCAAGACGTTGCAAACGCGATAATATTTCGATATTAAAGTCTTTTATCTCACGCATCTCATCACGCAACAATTGCATCTGTGCCATCATTTGGGCAACGTCTATGGAGGGAGAGGTTGACTCTTTGTGCAGAGTTTCTACCTCCGACGTAATGGGTCTTATGTAGGCTTTAAGTTTGCTTTTGTAATATTTATGCAACTCCTTGCCATTATGGAAACGTTGAGCCGGATCTTTGGACAAGCACTTCATTATCATCTCCTCGAGCCAGGCCGGATAATCGGGATGCTCCAGTTTTCCACCTTTATGCGCTTCTTCATAGGCTTCTTGTCGCAAAGGAAAAATCGAAGGTGGCACATCTTTGCGATGTGCCTCACTCAACATATATACAGCGTGTGCCGAGTTTGTGTCACTTCGGTCATATTGAAAAGGAACACGACCGGTCAACAACTCATACATCACTACACCCAAGCTATATATATCGGTCTCGGTAGACAACACACCCTCATTCTCCCACTTTTCGGGGGCTATATACTCGGGTGCCCCACCCTTGCGCCGGCTACTATGCACTACATCGTCACCATCGATAGATAATCCGAAGTCTAGCAGTATATAATTACCATCGACACGGCGCATCACATTGCCGGCGTGTATATCATTGTGTATAACACCATATTTATTGATAAGGCGTTCACGAGTAGCATCATCGATTATCACTTTTGAGCCATCCTCTGGATCATCTTCAAGATTATCCTCCACCCTATCCATACAGTATTTATATACGTCCTCGTGACAATAGGCAAGTGCGCTGCTGATGTCTGCAATCATCTTCAGCACCTCGTCTATCACAATAAAGCCCGAGTTTTTCTCTAAATACTTGGATAGGTTACAACCATCTACATAGTCCATCTCTACCAAAGCACGTTGCGCACGCAGTAGTGGTTGATAGATATGTACAATATTGGGATGGCTGCCATTACCCAGACGCAACAAAGTCTTACACTCTTCGATAAATCGGCGATATGTACGGTCATTTTCACCCGAAATTACTTCACTAAGCACACGCACAGCACGCACATAACCCAATGTATTATGACGCACCTTATAAACCTTGGCAAATCCACCTTGCCCAAGTTCATCGAGCATAGTATATTCTCCCAAGAAATTTCTCATCGTTATGCTTAGGTAGTATGCTTTTGACTCTTACGACAGCATTTTGTCGACACCAAGAGTGTCATTTATTTCACTTCTTCCTGATGTTCTTCGGCGGCTTGCTCTGCTATTTCTTGTTCCAACTGCTCGTTTTGTTCTTTCCACTTCTCACGAGCATATTCTTGCAAGTCGGCAACAGTATCTTTCTCATCAACAATCTCTTGTCCGATAATGGTTTCAATAATATCCTCCATTGTTACGACACCGAGGAACAAGCCATACTCATTGCGTACTTGAGCTATATGCTCTTTACCCTTGAGCATCTCTTCCCACACATCACCCACAGGTGTCTCTTCGTCATAAGAGAGTATAGGACGACGTATCTCCTTGAGTTCCATATCGAACTTATCTTCTGCCAAATTCTCCAACACCGTCTGTTTAAGCACCACTCCGGTTATAAAGTCGGTACTCTCACCGTAAATAGGTATACGCGAATAAGTTCGATGCTCTTCTTCGGCATAGAAATCCTTGAGTGTAGTATTCTCTTGAGCCGCAACAACAACTGTACGAGGAGTCATAATCTCGCCTACTGTTATGTTGTCCAACTTAAAGAGATTTTGGATAATATCTTTCTCTTGTGACTCAAATACACCCTCCTCTGTACCTACTGTAACCATTGCTGTCACCTCTTCGCGACTCACCGAAAGAGGTTGCTTATCGGCCGCTACCAACTTGGTTATAAACTCTGACAACCACACCAACGGATATGTCACAATTATCATTGTTCTAATAATTGGAGTTGCCGGCATAGCCAATTGACGCCAATAATACGAACCGATAGTCTTGGGGATAATTTCAGACAACACAAGGATAAGCAATGTGAGCACAGCCGATACTACACCAAACCACTCATCACCAAAAACTCTTGTCGCCTCGGCACCCACTCCGGCCGAACCAACAGTGTGTGCAATAGTATTGATAGAAAGGATTGCTGAAATAGGACGGTCTATATCCTTTTTCAAGTTCATCATTCGAGACGCATTTTTTGCGCCCTCTTGTTCCTTCATTGCTATGAAGGAAACAGGTGTTGACAAAAGCACGGCTTCAAGAACCGAACATAAAAACGACACCGATAGTGCCAATAACAAATAAAAAATTACAAGTCCCATACAGGTATTATCTTGTGAATAAAATTTATAGCTTTAATAATTGATGATTATATAAAAAGAGAAATAGAGAAATATCTCGATAAGCAGTAAACTGTTACGAGACATCCTACTATAATCGATATACACAAAAGAGAGTTTGTAGGCGAGCCGGAACTACTTCTTGCAGAGTAGCATCACAGCATATAGAGATTGTAGCGAATACCAATTGTCTATCCGTATCCGCATCCACGTCTTCCGACATACTATGTTCACTTGTTTCCATAAGTCAACCGCAAAGATATATATTTTACTTGATGCCAACAAATAATAGCTAAATTTTTAACAACTATATTCCCAAACAGGCATCATCTCCCCTTTCTGCCTTTACATTGAACTCTTTCTAATAGTATCGGGAATAAATGTAGAACAACACATAGTTAATGATTGTTAATATTACATATATTACCACAAGAACATCGGTATAAATAGTATATTTGTAGAAAAGCAAAACTTTGTTACTTTGATTTATTTCAAAATACGAAATTGAAATTTCCCAAGCTTCTATGAGATAGCGTTTTATACAAATCTCGCATAAATAGACGGCTAAACATTATAAAATCATTACATAAAAATAACCTAATATTTAAATTTATCGCTTATGAAAAGGAAAATTTACGCTATCGCACTAATGTGTATGACTTCTGTTGCATCATTTGCACAAAGTAACTCTTTTTCCGACTTATTAAGAGCTCCGGCCGAAGTTACACCCGCCACTGAGGATGATGTTATATGGACACCTCCTTGTGTTGAAGAAGGTCACTCTACCGAATTCGTATTTGAACTAGGTTGCAAAGGATTTGACCGCGTAGGCCTCACCGACGTGCTATTCGATATGGCAAATGGTGGTAAAGGTATAATCGTTGCCAATACTCTCGAAAACGAATACTTTATTAAAAACCCGCTTCCTCACACCCATATCGGCTCTTACATTGTAGGCAAATTGGTTGAGGAAGGTGATAATGCATACATCGAATGTCAATTGCCCCAATGGCTCAATGCTCGTGAAGCCAGCAATCAGGGAGTCAAGATGGTTGTGGGTCGCAAGTTTACAAACCCCGACGGAATGGTTTTCTATGAGCCGGTAGAGACAGCCGAAGAAAATGTAATTCGCTATGTTATGACCGAAGACGAAGGTTTTGTATTGGAATTTGATGACCCCGAACTCGCAGTTATTGCCACTTTTGCCTACCTCGACGAGGATGGCGACGGTATTTTTGCCGGAGCTGCTGTTGAGCGCGTTACTTACAATGACCCGGGCAACAAGACTCCCGTTACTCTTCCCGAAGGTGTTGAAGCCAACAAATGGGGTATGATTTACTCCAACGACCTTCGTGTACACAATGTACAATGCGCCATTGTCGACAACCAAGTATATCTTGCCGGTGTTGCACCCGCATTCCCCGACAACTGTGTTGTAGGTACCATCGATGGCGAGACTGTTACATTCGAGGGTTATCAATTCATTGGTGAGACAGAAACAACCTACGAATATCTGGTGTTTAACAAGGCTCGTTTTGCCAGCACTAGCGATCGTGGTGATGTATATAACTTCGAAGGTGATATTCTTCCCTCTTGCGAGGCCATATACGATGCCGAGGCTCAAACCATAGCTTGTCCTATGGACATTGCTTGGTTTTGCAACGCAGGCACATCTCAACTATATTATTCCGATTTCTGGGTAGGTCCTATGTTTATGCCCGACCTTGGTGGTGCTGCTACTCCTTCCGACCCCGAAATTCTTGAATGGATGGAATATATGCCGGCCGTAGGTTATGGTGGATTTATTGCCGACCTTCCCTTGTTAGGTACAAACGGTGAAATACTTTCGCCCGAAAACTACACATACATTGTATACTTCGATGGTGAACCATTTACTTTCACTCCCGAAGAGTATCCCGGTGTACCCGAAGCTATGACCGAAATACCCTACAACTTTGAAGATGGTGAAGTTGAAGACTTCCGCGTAGAAGGCACCGAGCACATCATCTGCTGGAGAGCCGATGGTTATGAAAGCTTTGGTATTCAAGGTGTCTACACATACAATGGTGTTACCAACAAATCGAACGTTGTCAGCCAAGAGCTTTCGGCTATCAAGGGCAACCGCATTGATTTCCCCGAAGTTATCGACGTAAAATTCTACGATTTGTCAGGCCGTGAAGTTATCAATCCCGAAAACGGCATTTACATCAAACGCATCAACTTTGAAGGTGGTAAAACTATTACCGAAAAGGTTGTTATCCGTCGTAAATAAAAACATTCACAACATATTACAAGCCGTATCCGGCCGGGTACGGCTTGTAATTATATACTGCAATTACTATGAAAAGAAATATACTTATACTTGCATTTTCAATACTAGGAATAGTATTGGCCGGAGCCGAAACTCTCTCGCTATCGTATTCGGAGGGCAAGAACGCTTCGGGAGCACCAATGGGTATTGGTATCGGTGATAATATGTGGATAGATATGGCCATAAAAATACCCGGCTCTACAGTCCGCACTCTTGCCGGAGCACAAATAACCGGCATCAATGGCTCTTGCACATCGGCAGCCGACATTGAGAGACTGCACATATGGTTGCGCAGCGATCTTGAGGGTGAAAATCTGGCTCATTTCGAACTCATCCCCAACCAACTCAACAACATCAAGAAAGGTCAGAACAAGCTCAAATTCAAAACCCCGTGGGAAATCCCGGCCGATTATGAAGGCGATCTTTACATCGGTTTTGGTTACAAATATGTAAGTGGCAATGCACGTGGTCTTGCCGTAAACACCAACCCCGTTCCGGGAGGTTTTTATCTTCTTCGTGCCGATAGTCTATGGCACGACTATAGTCATTTTGGAACAGCGTGTATCGAAGCTATTGTCGAAGGTGATAATCTTCCCAAGCACAATTTACAACTCTCGCGCGTAGACTTTCCGCAATATTTCGTACAGACTCGCCAGCAGTACACACCCACTTTTGTTCTACACAATTTTGGAACCGAAACTGTCACTTCGGTCGATATTGAAACCCTATTCAACAACACTATTGTTGAGAAAAAGCAGGTCGACATAGATGTCAACTCGGGTATGATGGAGATTTTTACACTCGATTTTAATCCGGCTATTACCGCAACCGGAGAGACAACAATGGCTATCAACATCAATCCCACCGACGCAACGGATGCCGACCCCGAAAATAACAGTATTACCGGAACATTTATTACTGCCCCTTACGAATACAATCGTCGTGTACTCACCGAAGAATTTACAACCGAAATGTGTGGTTCTTGTCCTCAATTGGCAAAGTGGATTGGCACCGAGTTGGAAAAAGAAGAATATAACGACGTAATTTTGGTATGTCACCACGCGGGCTATTACACCGACTTCCTTACCACCGACTGGGATACCGAGTACCTTACATTATATGGCGGAGGCACTTTTGCTCCGGCGGTAGGAGTAGACCGCTCTATTTATACACAGAATGATGTTGTAATCTTCCCCAATCCCAACGAAACATTGGCCGAATGGTGGACTACACGACTGGCAACTCCGGCACTTGTATCAGTAGATATCAATGTACAACAATCGGCCGAAAACGAAAACGAAATTATCGTTGAAGTTTCGGGAGAAAAGTGCATCGATAAAATAGCCGAAAATCCTTGCGTAACTGTATGGTTGGTCGAAGATAATATTCCTGCTCAAAGTCAAGCTAATGGAGGTAAAGATTACATACACCGCCACGTTAACCGCGCCATTCAGAGCGAGAACTATTGGGGTGAACCTGTAACCTTCGATAACAACAAGTACACATACACTTGCACATTCACTCTTGACGAGGCCTGGGTTAGGGACAATCTTGAGATTGTTGCATTTATCTCGGAAAATGGCAGCAAATATACAGAACACGAAATTTGCAATGCCAATAAAATAGACCTTAACACAGGGCTTAACTCAATCAATGCAGTAACCGCCAATCGTGAAGTAGTGAACACTGTTTACTACACTATCACAGGCCAACGCATTACTGCTCCTCGCAACGGTATTTACATTTGCCAAAAGACTTACTCTGACGGCACTACCGAAACGACAAAGACAATCATTCGATAACATCCAATAGAAATGGTGCCGATAGCTGATGAATCTCCTTGAGAACATCTCTATCGACACCTTTTTTTGCACATTATGAAAAGACAAATATTAATTCTACTGACTACACTCTTTCTGTCGGCCTCTTACGCCAAAGATACAAGTGTAGAGTACACCTATGTAGGTGATGATCCTATCGTATACTATGGTACAAGACGCAGCGAAAGCTATGACTTGGCAATGAAAATGAACAACACCACACTAGTTGGCAAGCGCATCACAGCCATACGTGTACAGGTAAATTCTCCCGCTCAAGAGATTACCGACTGCTCAGTGTGGCTTACATCCGAACTTACATTGGAGAAAAACGAAAACGGCAAAAAAGTAAACGCACCCAACATCCTATCGCAAGAAGCTACCTTGACCGAAGATGGTTGGATTGAGGCAACACTTGCCGAGCCATACACTCTAACGCAAGAACCTATCTACATAGGATACTCGTTTACCAACACATACAACGAAGAGAATAGAGGCCCTATCGCTTATAGTCAAACTCGTCATCCCGATGGGTTCTACATACACACCTCAATGACCGTTATCAAATGGAAAGACTATGAAAACTCACTACAAGGAGTTCTACCCATCTATGTTACTCTTGAAGGCGATTTCTCTAGTGAATCAATAGCCATTAACGGTTATGCAACCGACTACCCATACGCTCAAATTGACACACGTTTCTCTTTGCCTTTCGAGCTATATAACATCGGTAGCAACGACGTTCAATCTATTGACTACTCATACGACATCGACGGTATCAAAGGTAGTAATCACATCGATTTTGCTACTCCCTTGAGCGTCGATATTGTTGATCCACAGATAGTAAATCTCACATTCGACGCTATCGGTACGCTAGGCCCACACACTCTTAACCTCACTATCGACAAGGTAAACGACAAAGCAAATAACGCCATTGCAGCATCGGCAACGCTACCGGTAGAGGTTAAAGAATTAGTACCTAACACACGAGTAGTACTTGAAGAGGGCACCGGTGCTTGGTGTAGCGCCTGCCCACGTGGAGCCATAGCTATAAAAGAACTAAACCGTCGATACTCCGACAACTTTATCGGACTGGCCTATCATTACAATGACCCAATGATGGTAATGAACGAATTTCCTGTTGATTTTCCCCATTTCCCCTCGGGATATGTCAACCGCAAAGGACTTACCGACCCCTTCTATGGTGATGACAAGTCTCAAAGAGATGCGTTCGGTATAGAAAAACTCATTATCGCAGAACTATCGACACCGGCCATAGCAGCCATCGAAATCAGTTCGGAGTGGAGTGATGAGACCAAAACACAAATTAATGCCACAGCGTCTGTGGCTTTCACAACCGACGTTAATGATACTGATTACCGCGTATCATTCATCCTTACATCCAATGGCCTTTCGGGCAAAGGTGCTGAATGGGGTCAGATCAACTCAATCGATCACGCCGATCCTGCCACAACTCACCCAATGCTACAGCCCCTTATCGGTGCCGGAAATCCTATTATGGGATATGTTTTTGATGACGTTGTACTCATCTCAAAAGTTCCTTACGGCATTGAAGGCTCACTCCCTTCATCAATGAAGCTAGCCGAGTGGCACGATGTGACTTATAATTTCGACCTTAACGATGCAGTGAGTTTATACAGTGGTACGCTGAACCAAAATCTTGTACAAAACAAAGAAAATCTCGAGGTAGTAGCACTACTCATCGATGCCAAGACCGGTATTATTGTCAATGCTGCCAAAGCCCACGTAGGACATAAAACCAACATTGACTCACCTACCGAGCATTCGGCCAAACTGCTTTCGGTGATATATTACGACCTGCAAGGCCGTCGTGTTATCAACCCCGAGAATGGTATTTATATTGCCATAGAGAAGTATGACAACGGTACGATACGTTCACAAAAGCGTGTGATAAGAAAATAATCGCATATTATACTGTCTAAAAAAAGGAGACTGTGTGCCACTGAAGTGACCCCAAAAGTTTAGACAAAAAACTTTTGGGGTCACTTCACACTGTTGCACCAGCCTCCTTTCTTCTTAATATACTGAACCCCAACAGGGTGTAAGTAAATTATTGCTTGATAAACTTACCGCGTTCTACAACCCCATTGGCTAGTTCTACACTATACAAGTATACGCCATCAATAAGATCTTGTACGTCGACCCAATGACCTTGCACACAACGCACTATTGCGCCATTCAAGTCATATACACGCACACACTTTACAATCTCCGATGAGCGCACCACAAAGTGGGTTATTACAGGATTGGGATACACTACACACTGTGTATATGAGGCTACACCATCTACTGCAGTGCTTATATTTTCTGTTATATCGGTCACACCACAGGTCTTTCCCGACAGCTCATTCAGTCTATAATAAGTAGTCTTTGATACATTCTCTATATCGATTGTTTGGTCAGTACCATTGTTAAAGATAATATTCAACGACTCAATCGTCTCGGGGAAAGTGTAGACATAATACTCTTTGCCATCGGTATCGGTTACAACTTGAGTAATAGCTGTTCCCGGCCACGTTCCTAGCAATTCACCGGCATCTGTCCAAGCATAATAGTTGACTTTACTCCAAGCCGAAGCCTTTTCAAGATACACCGATATAGGCCCTTGAGGCACATCTTCACCACCGGTATCGGTTACATCCAAGACGGTAACAGTTATAGTTTTTCCACTCTGACTGTCGAGGCGATAAAATGTATCTTTTGTCACACCGGTTATATCGACCGTTTGGTCGGTTCCGTTATTAAATATCACATTGAGCGACTTGATAGAAGAATCGAAAGTATACTTATAGTAGGCTGTACCATCAACTGTTACGCTATTCGACACCATTGTTCCCGGCCAAGAAGCTGTAAGCTCACCATCATCGGTCCACGCATAATAGTACACCGAACTCCAAGCCGAACCCTTTTCGAGATAAATTGAGATACCTTGTTGATCGTTGGTTTCGCCTTCATCACCTCCTACATCGTCCATATTTACGTCTGTTGTAGTCCACACACAATAGTCGGTACCCGACGTAGCAATATCGCTTGATGTATAACCCGAAGGGGTATATTGACGAGGACCTATTTTTATAACCAACGAGCCATTTGTTCCGGTCACTTTGGCCGCATAAATATCAGTTGCTGATTCCAATACAGTCACAACACTCTGATTATTCACACCAACAGCATTACGCACCGCAATAAGTTTTTTTATTTCGCTCTTATAAGACTTCCAGTGGGGCAAGAATACACAAGGCGTACCGGGACTACACAAAATAAAGGCATTGGCAGCAACAACATTACCATTGAACTTGCTACCATCACGATAAGTATCGTGATTATCGACAAATGTAATAGCATAGCGAGTATATCCATCCATATGGATAAGACCGGCAGGTTGCTTATTTGTCCCCCAGCGTGCCCATACCAACTTGCTATAATCATTACTTGCAAAGGCCTCGTTAATAGCATATTTACAAGGGAAGTCAAAGGCTGCCGATTGTATCTGGTTATTTCGTTTTGTTCCTTCTACCCAACCTGTCACAGCATCATAACTACCATCCCAATACTCGCCTACCGAGTAAGTTGGCTTGCTGGCCTCGTTATAAATTCCAGTATAAGAAGCACTATACCCCTTCACCATATCATATCTAAATCCCACATAACCCAGGTCATTCAGCAGATAATCGAGATAAGCCTTTATACCCTCTTGCACCGTTGTATTGGTATGATCGAGGTCTCGGCATCCATCAAAGTTATCACCTGTATCATTGGCTCCTGTAGGCTTAGCCTGTCCTGAGGCATTGGCAACCTCATCATTCTTACATATTGCCCAAGCGCCCCAGCTCCAAGTTTTTCCTTTATGATCGGTCTCGGTAGGGAAGTCGGTCCAATTGGTCACACCGTTGCGGTGATTGATAACCACATCGGCAATAAATCCGGTACCTTTCTCTTTGAAGGTTGTAATCATTGTACGCAACTCGGTATCATTACCAAAAGAGCTTGTATGCTTAAACCAATATTGAGGCATATATCCCATATTGTTTCCGCCACCGCAATAACCGCTGTTGGGTATCCATATAAGGCTGAAGTATTCCGATAATTCATCGGCTTGCGACGTTAATTTAGTCCATTTGGTATCGCTATACGAATCCCAATAAAAGCCTTGCAACATTACTCCTTCATAGTTTGAAGGCCAACCTTGTGCCATCGAGAAGGGGGCAATGCATAACATCAAGTACAGCATTGCCACAAATTTACATAGAGATTTCATCTTTTTTACCTTTGAATTGTTACTGCCAATAATCGGTTGCGCCATAGGGCGCAACCAATTATAAACTATTATCTTTTAATAAATTTACCGCGTTCTACTGTGCCGTTTGACAGCTCTACACAATATAGGTAGACACCATCAACCAAGTCACGCACATCAACCAAGTTACCTTGTACATATCGTACAATAGCACCATTCAAGTCATATACACGCACACAGTCTACATCTACCGACGAGCGAACAACAAAGTCGGTCGTAACAGGATTGGGATATATCACACATTCGGTACGAGTTTCTACAACCTCCTCGATATCGGTAGGAACATAGGTTGAAGTAGTTGTTACAGTACGCTTTCCGCTACTACCTACGCTACCCAAACTATAGAATGTTGTACCGGAAACAGTTATATCCTCAGTCTGATTGCTACCATTACCTCCACTATTGAAGATGATGTTAAATTGAGTCAAAACCGGGTCGAATGTATAGAAGAAGTAATATTTGCCATCCTTGGCTTGCATACTGTGAGTCACTTCTGTTCCGGGCCAAGAGTCGAGCAATATTTTTCCGCTTCCATCCCAAGCATAGTAATTAACCAAATTCCAGCCGGCATCTTCTACCGAGCCCATCTCCAAGAACACAGTTATGGGTTCATCATTCTTTTTGAACGAGAAATCACTATTCACCTCAAAATATGTAGTTTTGGTAATATTGTTTATATCGGCTGTTTGTCCTGAGCCGTTGTTAAAAATGATGTTCAACTTTTCGACATCTGCCGGGAAAGTATACACATAGAAATCACTGCCACCTATCGTTACGGTTTCGGTACTCTTCATATTTGTACCTGGCCAAGATTTAGTCATCGGATTTATGTCATCATTCCAAGCATAGAAATTAACACTGCCCCAACTTGAAACCACATCATTCTTTTTGAGATACACTGAGATAGGCTCTGAAGCAGACGATGAACCTGTATAGTTTTCAGGGTCTACAATCTCCGATATTTCTCCACTTTCCGATTGAAGTGAGTAATACACATCATCTGTAATGTTGGTCAAATCGGCAGTCTGATTTACGCCATTGGTAAAAATAAGATCAAACGACGAAATAGACGAGTCGAACGTATATTTGTAATACTCCACACCGTTTACAGTGGCTGTTTGCTCTACTTTTGTGCCGGGCCAGAAGTCGGTGATAGGACTTTCATCTTCGTTCCAAGCATAGTAATAAACTGCACCCCAAGACTCGGCTATCGCATTTTTCTCCAAATATACCGATATGCCTTGAGCATCAGATACTTTCACTTTCTCGACGGCATATTTTCCATCCACTACACCACCAATAGCAAAATATGATGTTTCGGTCACACCTTTTACATCGAGTGTTTGCTTACTACCATCGGTAAAGATAACATTCGTCATTGTTACAGTATTGGGGAATGTATAGGTATAATAGTCTACACCATTGAATGTACTGATGGTAGAAACCGCAGTACCCGACCAATTACCTAGCAACAACGTTCCGTTATTATCCCAAGCATAATATTTTACTGTGCCCCAATCGGCCGGTACAGAGCTCTTTTCAAGGTATATTGTAATAGGTTCACCTGTTTCTGCACCACTTACAGTAAGAGCCGACATTGTGTATTTACCCTCACTATTGGTCGATGAGAAACTATAATAAACATCATCTTTGATATTTTCAAGATCGACTGTTTGTGAGTCATCACCATTTGACAGCACTACATTGGCTGTTGTGGTGGTAGCATCGAAACTAAATTTGTAATACTCTTCGCCACCGATAGTAACAATTTTTGTTACCTCTTCACCGGGGAAAGTACGTGTAAGATGATTTTCATCGGCATCCCAAGCATAGCAATAGAGTTCATTCCACGAGGTTGGCATTGTCGATTTCTTGACATAAACCGCAAATCCATTGTGGTCATTATCGGGAATAATCTTATCGGCTCCACTCTCTATCGAAGTTTTAGTCCATACACAATATCCGTCACCCGATGCAACAATATCGCTATCACTATATCCATAGGGAGAATAATCACCGGGACCTACTTTGATAATCAAATCGCCATTCTTTCCATACACCTTAGCAGCATAGAAAGATGTTTGTGCCTCCCAAACCTCTACTTTACTCTGGTTGTGAACACCTACCGACTTACGAATATCTATAAGACGCTTGATAGCATCTTTATGGTCTAGCCAGTGACGCAAGAACACACAAGGCGTACCGGGATGACACAAAATAAAAGCATTGGCTGCTACTACATAGCCATCGTTAGTGAATTTACTGCCATCACGATAGGTATCGTGATTATCGATAAATGTTACCGAGAAACGACGGAAACCTTCTTGATGCAAAAGACCTGCCGGTTGATTAGAATTCAAATCGGCATTCCACCACGCCAACTCATTATATGCATTGGAATAAGGAGCAAAGGCTGTATTCATTTTATATTTTAGAGGAAAGTCAAAGGCAGCCGATTGTATCTTGTTATCCCACTTTGTTCCATCAATCCATCCTGTCACCAAATCATAATTTCCATCGAAATATTCTCCCACAGAGTAGGTAGGATTGCTCGAATTGTTGTAAAGGCCTACATACCACGATGAAAAACCCTTCACCATATCATATCGGAAACCTACATATCCAAGGTCACGCAACAAATAGTCGAGATAGGCCTTGATACCATCTTGCACATAGCTGTTTGTATGGTCAAGGTCACGACATCCATCAAAGTTTTCACCTGTATCATTTGCACCGGTAGGTGTGGCTTGTCCTGATTCCCAAGCCACTTCGTCATTCTGACAGATTGCCCAGGGTCCCCAACTCCAAGTATTTCCCTTATGGTCGGTTTCGGTAGGGAAATCTGTCCAGTTAGACACACCATTACGGTGATTAACTACCACATCGGCAATAAATCCTGTACCCTTCTTCTTAAAGGTATTAATCATATGGCGCAACTCACCGGATGTTCCAAATGAGCATTCGTGTTTAAACCAATATACCGGGTCATAACCCATTGAGGTATAATTACTACTCGTACAACTATTGGGAATCCAAATAAGATCGAAATAAGCCGATAGTTCATTGGCCTGAGATGTGAGGTTTGTCCATTTGGTATCGGAAAATGAATCCCAATAGAAACCTTGTAACATAACTCCTTCGTAGTTTTCTTCCCAACCTTGCGCCCATACTCTCGGAACGGCTACCGAGAAAAGCGAAGCAATCAGAATTACCTTTAAAAATTTTTTCATAATAGTTGCAATATGTTTGTTTAAAAGTTTTTATCCTATATATCAATCGACCTGTCGCGAGGCTCACACCTCACAACAGATCGATAATCGATGATTATAATTCGATAACCAAGTTGGCTCGAGCCGGCAATGCAAGGGTTTCACCCCAAGTCACAATTGCATCCGATATAACATCGTGTCCTTGTGTTGCATCTCCCACTACCTCGGCATAGGGTTGCATATTCAACTCAACAGGTTGATCTGTACCATTGAGCAATACAAATACAGTCTTACCCTCATAACTGCGTGCATACGCATACACGCCTTGTTGCGGTATAAAATGCTTCATATCGCCTTTGGCAATCACATCATTACCTTTGCGCCAATGCAACAAGTTGCTTATAAAAGCAAACGCTTCAGACTCTTGCGCATTGCGTTGAGCCGGATCGAAGAGGTTGCGTGTATCACCCTTCCAGCCACCGGGAAAATCCTTACGCACATTACCATCAAATTTCTCCTTAGTTCCATTCATCAATACCTCGGTACCATAGTAAAGTTGAGGTATACGACGAGTTGTGAGCAATAGTGTCATAGCTTGCTTCAACGCTTCTACATCGGCACCATTTCGCAAGAAACGATCGGTATCGTGATTTTCTATAAACGCCATTACCATCGACGGGTCGGGATATAGATAGTCATACACAAAGTGATTATATAACTTGTTGAGACCCATCATATAGCCATCGGTCTCCTCATTAAATGAGTTGTTTATCACTTGCCACAAATGGAAGTCCATTACACTTTTGAGATTACTGTTGAGCGGAGCCGACAATTTAGAATCTTTTTGCCACCAAGCAGTAAAGGCCGGATTTTCGCACCAAGTTTCGCCTACAACATTGAAGTTGGGGTACTCTTCATTCAACTCCTTCATCCACTGTGCCATAGCATCATAATGGGCATAGGGATGTGTATCCATACGTATACCATCGATACCGACAGCCTCAATCCACCAGAAACTGTTTTGTATCAAATAGCGCATCACGTGAGGATTGCGTTGGTTGAAGTCGGGCATTGAAATAACAAACCAGCCATCATTCATCTGATTGAAATCATAATCCGATGCATAAGGATCGACGTGAGGTGTGAGCTTGTAAGATGTCTGTACAAAGCTATTTTCATAATCGGGATTATTAAACCAGTCTTTTGAAGGCGCATCGTCCAACCACACGTGTTCACTACTGCAATGGTTGAAAATCATATCCATAACTATCTTCAAACCTTTCTCGTGCGCTTTGTCAACCAATTCTCGATAATCATCATTGGTACCAAAACGAGAGTCTACCTTATAATAGTCAGTTGTTGCATAGCCGTGATAGCAGCTGAAACGGTTTTCACCCCACATTTCGTCGGTAGTATTGTTCTCTAGCACAGGTGTAAACCACAATGCAGTCACTCCCAACTCATTGAAGTAATCGAGATGGTCTATAATACCACGAATGTCACCACCGTGTCGGGCATTGGGCTGATTACGATCTACCACATAGGGTTTCATACCCTCGATACTGTCATTGGCAGCATCACCATTGGCAAAGCGGTCGGGCATAAGCATATAGAGTACATCACCGGCATCAAAGCTTACGCGCTCCTCTGGTGCTTTCTCGCGAGCTCGCAATTCATAAGGAACTGTTTGCTTATAAGCATTATCAAACACCAAATTCAAATCTACCGTTCCGGGTTGTGCATTAGCAATATCCAGATACACAAAAAGGTAGTTCTTGCTATCGAGACACACAACACTGTCTACTTTCACACCGGGATAGTTGGTAACAACTTGAGCATCGCCAATACCTTGACCGTATAACAATACTTGCAAGGAGGGATTTTTCATACCGGTAAACCAGTAGGGAGGATCAACCTTATCCACTTCTACTACAACACTATCCACAAGACCAGCTGTAGCGTCGGCAGGTTGCGAATTACATCCTGCCAACATAGAGGCAACCAACGCAACGGAGGCTACTATTATCGATAATTTTTTCATCACCGTAATTCTATTATTCTATTTATTCTTCTGTTTGTTTTTTCTCATTGATAATGAATACCGACACAGCACCCAAAATCAAGAATACACCGGCCAAAACAAGCATCAAACCTTGCGAAGCGATACCACTATCGGTGAGAGGTAACAAGCCCAACACTACACCACCTGTGGCAGCTGCAATAATCTGAGGCAAGCAGATTGTACCGTTGAACAAGCCGAGGTAAGTACCCATATGCTTGCCCGAGAGCGAGTTGGTGAGAATAGTGAAAGGCATAGCCAACATAGCAGCCCAAGCACATCCGATGAGCAAGTATGAAACAAACAACATATATTGGTCGTGGATAAAATATGTAGAAATAAAACCTACTGCACCCAACAAAAGGCTCAACGAGTAGGCCAACTTACGGTTGCTGAACATAGGCAACACCACAGCCCAAAGAACCGAACCTACGGCTTGCACAGCAAACAATACACCTACCCAGTCACCGGCCGACTGATATTCCTTTGATGCAGTATCAAGAGCTCCATTTACAACAGGTGTATTGAATGCAGTCTCGGCTATCGCACCATTGGTATATGTCCACATATACATAAAGGCAGCCCAACAGAAGAATTGCACCAAACCCACAGTCCAGAATGTTTTAGGAGCCTTGATAAGCAATTGTATCATACCTACATTTTCGTCCTTATCGTCTTCCTTGATACCGTGATACTCGGCATACTCTTTGGGGGGCATCTCTTTAACAGTCATAGTAGTGTATATCACACACAAGATGAGGATAATAGCACCAATATAGAACGACCACTTAACCGAGTCGGGTATCTCACCTGCCGCTGCAACACTGGCTACACCCAACGCCGTAAAAATATAGGGGAACAAATAGCCTACCAAGCTACCTGCATTACACAAAAAACTTTGTATCGAATAGGCAAGTCCCTTTTGTTTCTCGTTAACCATATCACCCACCATCATTTTGAATGGTTGCATAGCCATATTGATAGATGTATCGAGGAACATCAACGATACCAAACCAAATATCATTGCGGCACCTACCGAAAGACCAAAACTACCGGCATTGGGCAACATACACATTACCAATACTGCTACGAGCGCACCGATAAAAAGATAAGGAATGCGACGACCAAAACGAGTCCAAGTATTATCACTCCATTTACCTACGAGGGGTTGCACTATAATACCCATCAAAGGGGGCAAAATCCAAAAGAAACTCAAGTCGTGAGGGTCAGCACCCAAAGTGGCAAAAATACGGCTCACGTTGGCACTCTGCAAGGCATACGCAATCTGTACGCCAAAGAAACCGAAACTCAAATTGAAGAGTTTCATAAATGACAAGTCGGGTTTAATTTTCATCTTTACACATTATTTAATTATTATACTTTTTTTCAAATTATTTTTCGCGCGTGCTACCACGAAGGATAAGCGACGTTTTAACAATCTTATTTTTGTAGACAAGTTTTTCTTCATCGCCATCAATCTTGGCTAGCAGCAACTCCATTGCTCCTCGTCCCACCGCCTCACCGGGTTGGTCGACCATCGACAGGCGAGGCTCGGTAGAACGAGCCATCTCATTATCAGAAAAGCCACATATCGACACATCCTCCGGCACTCGCAGACCTAAGTCCTTACAAGCATAAAGAATACCGGCTGCCGTATCGGCGTTGACCGCAAAGAAGGCATCGGGACAACGTCCCGACTTTATCAAATCCAAAGTTAGATTACGTGCCTCCATACGAGTATCGCACTCAAATATCATATCATTGTCTACATCGATACGATGCTTACGCAGTGCATCAACATACCCATTACGACGATTCTTTGAAATTTCGAGATGCAATGGTGATGTATAGAATGCAATTTTGTTGCACCCCGTCTCTACGAGATGCTCAACCGCTGCAAAAGCACCGGTATAATCATCTACCACAACCCTTGAAGTATTGAGTTCGGTACAAATGCGGTCGTAAAACACCAACGGCACATCCTCCTCCATCAGTCGACGGAAGTGAGAATAGTCGTGTGTACTTTTGGCCAACGACGCAATCACACCACACACCTTGGCCTTGCGAAACGACTCTACAATTGCGACCTCTTTTTCATACTCTTCATTACTCTGTGCCACCATAATATTATAACCGGCAGCCGATGCTGCTTTTTCTACACCCGACAATACGCTGGAGAAAAAGTAGTGTACCATCTGCGGCAAAATGACACCTATCGTATTGGAACGATTATTACGGAGACTCAATGCAAACTCATTGGGTCTATAATTATGCTCCTGGGCATAGCGTTGTATGGCCTCGCGCACTGCCGGACTTATGTTGGCACTATTATTGAGCGCTCGTGACACTGTCGACGGAGCGCAACCCATTGCTTTGGCAATATCTTTAATGGTTATATGCGACGACATAGAGTATTAAAATTAAGGTATAACTTTTCAACTTTCAAAATTGCAATTATTTAAGGAAATAAAAGCTTGAGGCAAATATAATTAAATAAAAAATCTCGCGCAAACGTTTGCAATGTTAAAATATTTTTTTTGAGTAAAATTTTTTAGAGTGAATATTAAATAAGGTTATATTTGCAGATTGAATAATGTGACTAGTTATAGCCAGTCATATAATTTTAAACACAAATAAACCCAAATATTAACAACTTTTTTAATCTAATCTGCATGAATTACGTTAGTAAAAAAGTCCCCAGAGTACTTGCAGCAGCTCTATTGCTCTGCTTCTCTATCAGCGCATTTGCACAGCAAATCGTAGTATCGGGACACGTAAAAGACGCGTATGGCGAGCCTATTATTGGCGCGAACGCTATGCTAGTAGGTACATCAACGGGAGTTGCTACCGATATCGACGGTAACTTCACATTGAGAGCCGAACAAGGTGCTACCATCCGAGTTAGCTACATTGGTTACAAACCACAAGAAGTAGCTGCAGCTCCCACATTGGTAATCACACTTGAAGAAGATGCAATGGTACTTGAAGAGGCTGTTGTCATCGGTTATGGTGTTGTAAAGAAAACCGACGCTACCGGTTCTGTTACAGCTATCGAGCCCGATGATATGAACCGCGGTCTTACTACCAATGCACAAGACATGATTACCGGTAAAATCGCCGGTGTAACAGTTGTTTCTGATGGTGGTACTCCCGGTGGTGGTGCTTCAATCACAATCCGTGGTGGTTCTTCTCTCTCGGCCAGCAACTCACCCCTTATCGTTGTAGACGGTCTTGCACTTGACAACAGCGGTATCCAAGGTGTTGCTAACCCCTTGAGTACTATCAACCCCAACGACATCGAGTCATTTACTGTCCTCAAAGACGCTTCTGCAACCGCTATCTACGGTTCTCGTGCTGCCAATGGTGTAATCATCATTACTACCAAGAAAGGTGCTAAAGGTTCTAAACCCCGCATCACTTATAGCGGCAACGTATCTGTAAGTACACCCATCCGCTTGCGCGAAGTTATGACAGGTGATCAATTCCGCGAACTTGCTCAAAATCTCTATGGCAATCGCGAAAACGCTGCCGACATCCTCGGTATGCTCGGTGATGCCAACACTGACTGGCAAAGCCACGTTTATCGCAACGCCCTCAGCCACGACCAAAACTTGACTATCGCAGGTGGTCTCAGCTGGATGCCCTATCGCGTATCTCTTGGTTACACCAACCAAAACGGTATCGTGAAGACTTCTAACTTCGAGCGTTTCACTGCTTCAGTTAACTTGGCTCCTACTTTCTTCGATGATTATTTGAAATTCAACCTCAATGCCAAGGCTATGCTTGTTAACAACCGTTATGCCGACGGTGGTGCAATCGGTGGCGCTGCTGCTTTCGACCCTACTCAACCCGTATACGGTGACAACGAAGCTATCGGTGGTTACTGGCAATGGATGAACGGTGGCGTTTGGAACACTCAATCTCCTCTCAACCCCGTTTCTTTGCTCGAGCAAAAACGTGACGAAGCCACATCTTGGGACTTCATCGGTAACATCGAAGCTGACTATAAACTACACTTCTTCCCCGATATGCGCATCCACGCCAACCTTGGTATCGACGTAGCAGGTGGTCGTCAAACCACTTACTTGCCCGTTGAGGCAGCCGGTACTCTCGGTCTCGGTAGCAACGGTAGCACATATAAATACAAAACTAACAAAATGTTCAATGCCTACTTGCAATATGCCAAAGAGTTCGGTGCTAACAACCTCGACGTTATGGCAGGTTATGAGTGGCAACACTTCTATAACGAAGGCGAAAGCTGGTATAACAACCTCGAAGGTACCAACCCCACTAGCGATATGTGGAAAATGGAAAACTACTTGGTATCATTCTTCGGTCGTTTGAACTACCAACTCTTCGGTCGTTATCTTTTGACAGCAACTGTACGTTACGACGGTACAAGCCGCTTCTCGGCCGACAACCGTTGGGGTCTATTCCCCTCTGTTGCTCTTGCTTGGAAAATCAAAGAAGAGTCTTTCTTGCGTGACGTTAAATGGTTGAGCGACTTGAAACTCCGTCTTGGTTGGGGTATCACAGGTCAACAAGAGATTGGTGGATACTATGACTATATCCCCGTATACTCTCAAAGCAAAGACCACGCCTTCTATCCCTTCGGTGATGTTTACTATCCCTATGCTCGTCCCGATGCATACAACCCCGACTTGAAGTGGGAGGAAACTACTACTTACAATGCCGGTCTTGACTTCGGCTTCTTGAATGGTCGTATCCGCGCTACTGCCGACTACTACTTGCGCGACACTAAAGACCTCTTGAATATGACTAGCGTATCGGCCGGTACCAACTTCGGTCCTGCTGTAATGAGCAACGTTGGTTCACTCCGCAACCAAGGTGTTGAGTTCTCTATCGACGCTACTGCTATTCAAACAAAAGATTGGACTTGGGATCTCGGTTACAACATCACTTACAACCAAAACGAGATTACAAAACTCTCTAACGGTGTGAGCGATGACTACTATGTAGAGGCTGGTTACGCTTCAGCCGGTACAGGTTCACCTATCAAGATTCACAAAGTGGGTTATCCCGCAGGTTCATTCTATGTATATGAGCAAGTATATGACCCCGAGACAGGCAAACCTATCCAAAACCTCTTTGTAGACCGCAACGCCGACGGTGAAATTACAGCTGCCGATAAATACGTATATGAGAACCCCGCTGCCGACATCACTATGGGTCTTACCTCTAAGTTGATCTGGAAGAACTGGGACTTCAGCTTCTCATTGCGTGCTTCGTTGGGTAACTATGTTTACAACAACAACGACGCTTGTAACTCTAACCTCGACATCTACTCTACACTCGGTTTCTTCTCGAACCGTCCTTTGTCGGCTCTCGACACTCAATTCTTCG
>CALATP010000048.1 GCA_937891845.1 uncultured Porphyromonadaceae bacterium
CACATATATAATTATATAGGTTGCAAAGAGTATCGCAAATTGTCGGAAAAAGCCGCCGGCATACTCAACAACAAGATACAGTTCTGAACCCGACAGACAACACCGACACAACCAATAACCAACAAAATCATCAAATAAATACTACTTCGTACAGCGTATCGACGTTGCGTAATTGTATACTGCCGATATGGGTTGTGGGTAGAGTGATGAGTGATGCATCGATGGGAATTGTTGTCGTTGTACCATCGGTGTGAATGAGTGTGGCTTGGGCTTGATTGGTTGTGATTTTTCCCATCAGCAATATACATTGTTCGGCCGTTTGTGAGGGTGTAATGGTGATTGTACCTTGCGCCTCTAACGCGGTGAACGGATTGTTATCGAGGTGATACATCGATGGGGAAACAGGATTGATGTCGAATGAGCGAATGGCCAACCAATTGGTACGACGCGACTCCAACTTGCGCAGACGCACATAACGAGCCATAACGGGCTCTCCCTCCCACTCTATCCGATATTGTTGCACCAAAGGTTGTGTAAGGGGCAACCATTCGGTATTATCAATCGAATATTCCAAAATAGCATTGTCATAGTAGTCGCAATCGTCGACCGAATTGCGTCCTTGCAGTATGTGTATGTGGCGAATGGGCTGAACAAAACCCATATCTACGGCTACATAATGATTGGTGCGCTGCCCTGCACCCGAATGGTAATAGGTGGTTGTATCGTTGTCGAACATACTGCGCGACTGCGGCGCTTGTGCCGATGGGTATGTACCCAACGCCCGGGGTATGGCTGCATTGCTGCCTGTAATATCGTGATAGAAGTGTGCAGCCATCTCTTCCATCATACTCTGATAGAAGGGGTATAACTTCATCGTACCAACGCGATGAGCATTGTATTCTTCGGTTTCTTGCGCGGTCATCAGATTGTCGACGTAGGCATCCCAGAAAGCGGCTTTTTCGCCCGACTGATATAACTGCATTGCCTCGATAGCCATACGACAACGCGATGCCAACAATCCTAATTGGGTCAACCACGGTCTTAACTCGGCCAAGAGAGCTTTGTTTTGACAATCTTCCATTTGTAGAGGCACAGCTTCTATACGCAGCAATTCTTGCAATAGCGTATCGGCACGTTGCGGAGTATAGCTGTCGAAAGTAAAAGTTTGCGTCTCCCACGACTCCAAACGACGATAGCCGGTCTCGGTATCGCAAGAGTGGATGGCAAAGGTACGATAGGCATCATAGACCTCGGGAGCCATCGTATGCAAGGCACGCTCCCAACTGTCGATAGGATTGTATTGGGTAACATTCCAAGTATAATCGGCAACACTATACAGCGCCAATTTGGATGCTTCACCGTGCTCCATCGGATTGCTGAGCAGTCCACGAACCTTGTCGGCAGTCATTGTAGATGAAAGGCCGTACACAGGCCCTTGCATCACGATGTGGCGCACATAATCGGTAACGGGATAGTTCCACCAAAAGAGCGCCGGACGCTTGATGCGCTCATTGACCCACTCCATCGTCTCATCGGTAAGATTGCTACAAACAGCATCGCCTGTCCAGAATACATCGACCGATGGGTGCAACGTGGCACCATAATGCACCAGACTACCTTGCGGAGTAGGATTTGCCCATAGGCGTGTATAGTCGGTGGGACAAACAATGAGCGGAGCCACATCGCCCTTGCTATGCACAAATTCTTCATTGAGGCGGTTTAACAGTGCAATTTGATTGATAGGATTGGCACCCTCGCCCGATATATCGTCGAAATGGATGGCAAAGGCACGTACACCCAATTGGTACATTGCATCAAACTTTCTCAACAGATTTTGGTAGTCGGTTTCATTCCATTGAATATCTTGTCCGGGATGAACAGCCCATACAAAACGCACTCTGTTGCGATTGCAAGCCTCGACCAGTTCGTGAATGTTGCGTGCCTGATCGGCCGGATAAGGTTCACGCCAATAGGGCGAACTATGGTATGGGTCGTCTTTGGGTCCATATACATAGTAGTTCATCTTATACATTCCATACACCTCGATAAGCGACAAGCGCACTTGATGCGACCAAGGCGTACCATAAAAGCCCTCAACGACACCGCGACAAGGCAAATCGGGCCAATCGTAAATGCGTAGAGCCTCAATCTTGCCATCTTGCGATGCCGGACTCAATACAATCTGTCGTAATGTTTGCAAGGCATAGAAAGCACCTGTCGCGTCGTAAGCAACAATGTCGATACCTTGTGATGACACAGCAAGACGATACGCACCTTCACACAGTTTTACATTGTGCTTACGAGCCTGCTTCTCGCCATACTCTATGCGTAGAGGCAATCCCTTTCTATTGATAGTCAGAAAATCGATATTATCTACAAACTCGACCGACTTACCTTTGAGAGCAATCCCTCCGGCAATATCTATTTCGCCACCACAACGTTGCAACTGCTGTGGCGTAGGATTGATAATCAATCCATTATGATCGACCCTCTTACCGAGCAGAGTATCTATTTGTTGAGATTCGCCACGTTGAGATGTAAGATCTTGTGCAACACAAGGAAAAGCCAAAATGAGTAATAAAAAGGTATATAATGTGTTTCGCATAGTATATGACAGGTATTGGTAAAATAATCAGATACAAATGTAGCAAAGTAGACGATAAATAAAAAGCCATCGACAGAAAAAAAACTGTCGATGGCTGGTGTTCAAATAAAAGAGGTTCTATAAAAGAATCTTATCAATCGTTGTAAACGGGCAAGAAACCATAGTCGGTAGAGTAGCGCAACATTTGCTCGGCATAACCTTCGGTATAGTCGAGAGTAACGTCGATAATGTTACCATCATTATCACATACGGGAACGTATACAGGATTGACAAAACCTTTGTAGGGAGCAAGATCAAGAGCTTCGTAACGAGCCAACACTTCTTGATGAAGAGCGGGATCGACTTTCACAGCATACTTCTCAACCAAGATACGTCCGGCCTCATAGTCACCTTCACTCTTGATGCGTTGAATTTCGGCAAGTTGTTGACCGAAAATTTCACGAAGGCGCTCATAGTCATTGATTTTAACATAGTGCTTACCGTCGCGTTCGGCAATCTCGATAACATTCTCTTCACGACCCAAATCGTAAGCCCAAGCAGCAATAAGTTGACGGTCGCGCATATGGCTCTCTTCGATATCTTTGCCCGGCTCGATACGGTGCAATTGAGTCATAAGACCATTCATCATTTGCTTGTAATAGCAAGCCTTGTAAGCCTCGGCATTGGGAATAATACCAAGCTCAACCAACTTATTATCAGCCATATAATAGAGAGCAAAGAGGTCGGCACGAGCTTCTTCGAGAGTAGAACCGTGAGCCTTGAGAGCATCGGGATCGACACCGGGGAGTAATTGACCCGAACCGTGACCCAAACATTCGTGCAAGTCGGTGTGCAAACCATCAGTTACAGTACCATATTTGTCGAGCAATTCGCGCTCAACATCACTCCAAACGAACTCTTCATTGAAGCCACCACCCTTAGCAGCCTCGGCATAAGCATCGGTGATGTTGTCGATAGTGACCGATTTAGAGCCGTGCATAGCACGAATCCAGTTGGCATTGGGCAAGTTGATACCAATGGGAGTAGAAGGATAGCAATCACCTGCAAGAATAGCAGCAGTGATAACCTTGGCACTAACACCTTTTACGTTGGGTTTCTTGAAACGGGGTTCAGTGGGAGAATTATCCTCAAACCATTGAGCATTCTCACTGATGAGTTGAGTGCGTTGAGAAGCCTCCATATCCTTGAAGTTTACGATAGACTCCCAGCTTGCTTTCATACCCAGAGGATCACCATAAGACTCGGTAAAACCGTTAACAAAGTCGATGCGGCTATCGGTATCATTTACCCAAAGGATAGCATACTCGTCGAATGTGCGCAAATCGCCCGATTTATAATACTCGATAAGTTTCTCGATAACAGCTCTTTGAGCATCATTTTCGGCAACTTCGGCAGCCTTACCCAACCACATAACAATTTGTTCGATGGCTTGAGTATAACGACCACCTACTCTGTAAACCTCCTCATACACTTTACCATCACGCTTAACAAGACGGCTGTTGAGACCATACGAAATGGGTGTAGTGTCGTTGGGGTTCTTCATCGCAGCATAGAAAGCCTCGGCCTCGGCTTGAGTCACACCATCATAATAGTTACCGGCCGAAGTAAGAACGAGGTCGGCACCGTCGGCTTGGTTGGTGCGTTTGGGCATCACAGTAGGATCGAACATAATGGGCGAAATAGTAGCCAAGAATTGTTCTACAGTCTCACCGTCGCGCAAAGGCAATTTTTGAGCATCGACACTCTTGACAGCCTCGGCAAAAAATTCTTGCGAGAAAGCGGGGATAATCTTGTCGCTAGAATAGTGGTGGTGGAGACCATTGGCAAACCAGATTTGTTTGGTGTAGGTCTCGAAAGCAGCCCAATCGGCAGTTGTACGATCGCCTTGATAATCGGTATAGATTGTTTCAAGTGTTTTACGCACAGCCAAACACCATTTACCATTTTGGTCGAAAAGAATATCGCGACCACAAAGCGCAGCTTCTTGTAGATAATAAATAAGTTTCTTTTGGTCGAGAGTCAAATCCTCGAATCCGGGAACACGATAGCGAAGAATCTCCAAGTCGGCAAATCGCTCAACTGTGTAGTCAAACTCCGCATTTTCGGTGTTCTCTTGGGCTGTAGGAGCGCAAGAGAGAAGTGACAAAGATGCCAACATAATGCAAATGTTTTTCTTCATAACATTAGAAAAAATTAATTGGTTTTTAGATGATTATATTCTTTTGTTTTTTTATTCGACATACAACACCAAACCTTTGAGGTACTCGCCCTCGGGATGGTATATATTGACCGGGTGGTCGGCCGGCTGTGTGAGTTGATGAAGGATGCGCACCTTACGTCCCGACTGGGCAGCCGCAGTAAAGACCGCCAAACGGAAATTCTCCTTTGTCACCACTTGTGAGCAAGAGAATGTAAAGAGTATTCCTCCGGGACGAATTTTCTCAAAAGCCTTGGCATTGAGTTTACGATACCCTTGCAGGGCGTTGTTCAGCACTTTACGATGCTTGGCAAATGCCGGTGGGTCGAGAATGATAAGGTCGTAGTTATCGCCCATTGCGTCGAGAAATTTGAAAGCATCCTCGGCAAAGGCTTTGTGACGGGCATCACCGGGGAAATTCAACTCGACATTGCGACAAGTAAGGTCTATGGCCTTGGCCGAGCTATCGACCGAGTGTACCAACTCGGCTCCTCCTCGCATAGCATAAAACGAAAATCCACCGGTGTAACAAAACATATTGAGAACCTTGCGACCCCGAGAATATCGCTCTAGAAGCGCACGATTCTCACGTTGGTCAACAAAGAAACCGGTCTTCTGTCCGCGCAACCAGTCGACGTGAAAAGTCAATCCGTTCTCGGTAGCCGTATCCTCACCTACTCCACCCAACAAATATTCATTTTCTTGTTCGAGTGCAGCCTTATATGGCAAGGTAGTTTCCGACTTATAGTAAATATTATCGAGCTTGTCGCCCATAACTGTTTTAAGGGCTTGAGCGAGTGTGTGTCGGGCATAGTGCATACCGGGACTGTGAGCCTGCATAACCGCAGTGTCGCGATAAATATCGATAATAAGCCCCGGCAAATTGTCACCTTCGCCGTGAACAAGGCGATAGGCATTGTTGTAATCGCCATTTTCCAAGCCCAGACCGCGGCGCATCTCGTAGGCAACGCCCAAACGGTGGCAATAGAAGTCGAGGTCTATTTCGACAGGTTCAAAAGAGAGAATGCGCACAGCAATACTACCAACCTGATAGTGACCCACACCTACAAAGTTGCCTTGCCAGTCTTGCACTGTCACCACATCACCTTCAACAGGATTACCCTCAATACGCTGTATAGCACCGGAAAATACCCACGGGTGGAAACGTCGGAAAGAGTCTTCCTTACCGGGCTTGAGTATAAATTTGCTTTGTGTCATATTTGCTTGATTATCTCACTACAATGTAATGTTGTTGTTTATAAAAAATCAAGTGTTACTATTTGAAAATAAATCTCACGACATCATTGGCGTTGGCATAGATGAGCAATGCAAACAGCAAGAAGAGTCCCACCATTTGTGCCCGCTCCATAAACTTGTCACTAGGCTTGCGACGAGTAATAACCTCGTACAACAAGAACAATACGTGACCACCATCAAGAACAGGAATGGGCAGAATATTCATAAATGCCAAGATGACCGAAAGGAATGCTGTCATTGACCAGAATGAATACCAATTCCAACTATCACTAAAGAGATTGCCGATAGAGGCAAATCCGCCCAGACTTTGTGCGCCCTCTTTGGTGAATACATACTTAAAGTCGCTCACATAGCTGGTGAGACGGCTCACGCCCAACTCAACACCACGCGGGATAGATTGCCAGAATGTATATTTCTTGGTTTCAAACTGATATATTTCTTGCAAAGGGGTAACGTGTATACCAATGTGTCCTAACGAGTCGGTTGCAACGCAAGCTGTCATCAGCGAGTCGCCACGCATAAATTTCACCTCTACGTCTTGCGACTTACGCTCGGCAAGAAGTTCGGTCATACCAAACAACGAAACGACCTCTTGATTGTCGATAGAAACAATGCGGTCGCCTTGCAACATACCGGCCATATAAGCTCCCATAGTAGAGTCGGTATCGTAAACAATAGGAGGTATAATGTAAGATGCAAAGCCTGTATTTTGCTCCATAATCTTGAGCATCATATTATCGGCAATGTCTACATTTACTTCTTGTCCGTTGCGCAAAACAGCTACTTGATCGGCCTCAATGATGGCGTGAAGAGTCTCGTTATTGAGATAGTCCAATTTCACTCCATCGGCACGGAGCAAAATATCACCATCTTGGAAACCCGACTCCTTGGCAGGCTCACTGAACTCCATACCATAAGTGGCATTTTCGAACGGCAAATATGTTTCGCCCCAGTGGTATGAAATGCCGGTATAGATAATGATGGCAAGAATAAAGTTGAACACAACACCGGCAATCATCACAAAAAGACGTTGCCACGCAGGTTTGGCACGAAACTCCCAAGGCTGAACGGGTTGCTTCATTTGTTCCAAGTCCATCGACTCGTCTATCATACCCGATATTTTGACATAACCACCCAGAGGTATCCAACCAACACCAAACTCGGTATCACACGGTTTGGCAGCCCACATAGGCACCGAGAATTTAAATTTGTCACATATTGTAACAATCATTGATTTTGCCTCACGCTTGAAAGTGAGCAAGGCAAACTTATAGTCAAAGAAAAGGAAAAAACGCTCGACACGAATACCGAACATACGCGATACAATGAAGTGACCAAACTCGTGGAATGCCACAAGAATAGACAGGCTCAACATTAGTTGTAACGCTTTGATAAGAATAGCTTCCATACTGTGTTATAATGTTATTTGATTTTTTGGATAAACTCGGTAGCACAACGACGCGCCTCGGCATTGGTGGCTACGTAATCGTCATATCCGGGATGGGACATAAACTCGACACTACTCATCGCGTGAGCGACTGTCTCGGCAATGTGCATAAATCCGATGCTGTCGTTGAGAAATGCAGCAACAGCAATCTCATTGGCAGCATTCATAATACAAGGCATATTACCACCACGCTCTACCGCATCGAATGCATATTGCAGAAGCGGAAAGCGTTGCATATCGGGACGCTCAAATGTGAGTGTAGCATAATCGGCAAGCGACAACTTACGGTCGGTCGACACCAATCTGTCGGGATAGGACAACGCGTAGCGAATGGGTAATTTCATATCGGGTGTTCCCAATTGAGCTTTTACAGCACCATCGGCAAACTCGACCATCGAATGGACGATAGACTGCGGATGCACTACAATCTCGATATTGGCAGGCTCTACCCCAAACAACCACTTGGCCTCGATCATCTCAAAGCCTTTGTTCATAAGCGTAGCCGAGTCGATGGTAATCTTACTGCCCATCGTCCAATTGGGGTGTCGCAGGGCATCGGCTTTAGTAACCTTGAGCAATTGCTCTTGGGTATGACAACGGAACGGGCCTCCCGACGCAGTAAGAATAATCTTTTCAATAGGATTATCACCCTCACCAACCAGGCATTGGAATATAGCCGAGTGCTCCGAGTCGACAGGGATAATAGGCACACGATGTTCCATTGCCAATCGGGTAATCAAGTCACCGGCTACGACTAGCGTCTCCTTATTGGCAAGCGCAATGGTCTTTTTGGCCTTAATGGCACGAATGGTAGGTTGCAAACCGGCATATCCTACCATCGCTGTTACGACAATATCAATGTCGGTCATTGTCACAGCATCGGCAATAGCATCGGCACCCGCAAAGACCTTGATAGGCAAGTCGGCAAGAGCATCACGCAACTGCGCATAATAGTCTTTGTTGGCAATTATCACCACTTCAGGCTGATATTTGCGGGCTTGCTCAATGAGCAAATCTATCTGATTGTTGGCTGTAATCATATAGGCCTCAAAGAGGTCGGGATATTGGTCAACAACCTCAAGAGTCTGTCGACCGATAGAACCTGTGGAGCCTAAAATAGCCAATCGTTTTTGTGTACCCATATCGTTAAAAGAGTGCTTATTCGTTCCAAATTACAAAAGTACACAAAATTTTCGGTATAACCACACTGTTGCCCTACACGTAGACATCTTTTAAAAATATTTTTAACAATGTATAGTCTTTACCGGTCATATACACGACCCATAATGAGGGTAAAAAGAGATATGATTTGTCGGGAAATAGATAGTAAGAGAGATGCTTGGGATGAGAGATTGATATATATAAAAAAAATTGATTGTCTCCCGACAACCAATCTTCGTTAACCTTAATCTTAATCTAATACTATGAAAAACACTCTGCAAAGATAGATATAAAAACTGTTTTATAACACATTTTTGAGTGATAAATATTCCACTATTTTTAATTATTTAACAAAACAGAGCTGTTTAAGTAGCAAAAAGGGGGAATAATAGCACAACTTATACGAAATGATAAGTTGGCATAAATAGCAAGTTGTATGATGGCGCGTAAGGGATTACTGATAGAACAGATTGACAGATGCGACCTTAATTGGTAGTCTGAATAATCGGACATTCAATGTTAAGGCAATCCTATTTTCACTACACCGCGACAACAAAAAACTGCACTCCCAAAGTTTTCAACATAAAAAACTTTCGGGGGTGCAGCTCAATATCGAGGGAGTCTATATTATAAGACTATACTACAACTAATTACCAAATGTAAGAACACCATCAACAGCATCGACAATTATGGGTCGTGAATGGTCGATATTACCGGCAAGTAACTCTTTGGAAAGACGGTTGAGCAACTGTCGTTGTATGACACGCTTGACCGGTCGCGCACCGAACTCCGGATCATATCCTTCTTGCGACAACAAATCGAGTGCCGCTGATGTGATATTGAGTTTCACTCCATTCTTTTCCAACATCTTACGCACGTTGTCGATTTGCAGTGATACGATTTCTCTTATCTCACTCTCGTTGAGAGGCGTGAACATAATGGTCTCATCGATACGATTGAGAAACTCGGGACGTATTGTCTGCTTGAGCATATCAAGCACAGCTTGGCGTGTAGAGTCGATTACTTCATCACGATTATCGGAAGTCATACGCGAGAAATTATCACGAATGAGCTGTGAACCCATATTGGATGTCATAATAATGATGGTATTCTTAAAGTTGACCAAACGACCTTTATTGTCGGTAAGACGGCCATCATCAAGCACTTGCAACAATACGTTGAAAATATCGGGATGTGCTTTTTCTATCTCGTCGAAGAGCACCACCGAATAGGGCTTGCGACGAATAGCCTCGGTGAGCTGTCCACCTTCGTCATAACCAACATATCCGGGAGGCGAACCGATAAGACGAGTTGCACTGAATTTCTCTTGATACTCGCTCATATCGATGCGGGTAAGCATATTTTCATCATCAAACAGATACTCGGCCAACGCTTTGGCCAACTCTGTTTTACCTACACCCGTTGTACCTAGGAAAATAAACGAGCCGATAGGACGGCGAGGGTCGTTGAGCCCTGCACGACTGCGACGTACAGCATCGGAGATGGCGCGTATGGCTTCGTCTTGTCCCACTACACGACGATGCAACTCTTCTTCGAGATGCAAAAGTTTTTCTCGCTCGCTCTGCAACATCTTGTTGACAGGAATACCTGTCCAACGCGAAACAACATCGGCAATATCTTCGGCCTCAACTTCCTCCTTAATCATAGCCTTATCGCCTTGCATCTCGTGCAGTCGTTGCTGCACATCGGCAATCTCATCTTCTTTCTGCTTGATCTTGGCATACCGTATCTCGGCCACACGTCCATAATCGCCTTCACGCTCGGCACGCTCGGCCTCAAAGCGCAGATTTTCGATATCGATTTTGTTCTGTTGTATGCGATTGACAAGCTCTTTCTCGGCAGTCCACTTGGCGTGAAGTCTGGTTTCTTCTTCCCGCAAGTCGGCAATCTCGCGACCTAGAGAGTCGAGTTTATCGTTATCATTCTCACGTTTGATGGCTTCGCGCTCAATCTCAAGTTGCTTGAGTTTACGGCTAATCTCGTCAAGAGCCTCCGGCACAGAATCGACCTCCAGACGCAACTTGGCAGCCGCCTCATCCATCAGGTCGATAGCCTTATCGGGCAAGAAACGATCGGTAATATAACGTTGAGACAACTGCACAGCCGCAATAATAGCATCGTCTTTGATACGCACTTTATGGTGATTTTCGTATCGTTCTTTAAGACCACGCAAGATTGATATAGTACTCAACTCGTCCGGCTCATCGACCATAACAATCTGGAAACGACGCTCCAAAGCCTTGTCTTTCTCAAAATATTTTTGATACTCATTGAGCGTAGTAGCACCTATGGCACGCAACTCGCCACGCGCAAGTGCCGGCTTAAGGATGTTGGCAGCATCCATAGCACCTTCGCTCTTGCCGGCTCCTACCAAAGTGTGAATTTCGTCGATGAAAAGGATAATTTCGCCATCGGCATCCACGACCTCGTTAACAACCGCCTTGAGACGCTCTTCAAACTCACCTTTATATTTGGCACCGGCAACCAGTGCGCCCATATCGAGAGAGAATATTTGCTTTGTCTTGAGGTTTTCGGGCACATCCCCACGAACGATACGATGAGCCAACCCCTCGGCAATGGCAGTTTTACCAGTACCCGGCTCGCCAATGAGTATCGGATTATTCTTGGTACGACGACTCAAGATTTGCAATACACGACGTATCTCATCATCCCTACCGATAACGGGGTCGAGCTTACCGGTACGGGCACGCTCATTGAGGTTAATTGCATACTTTGACAAGGCATTATAGGTGCTTTCGGCACCTTGATCGTTTACCTTCTTGCCTCTTCTCAACTCATCGATGGCTGCTCCAAGTTCTTTCTCGGTGAGTCCGGCATCCTTGAGATAGGCCGAAGCCTCGCTTTTGACTTGTAAAAGAGCCATCAACAGGGCTTCAAGCGAAACATATTGATCGCCCATCTTGGTAGAATAGTCAACAGCTTGTTGCAAAATCTTATTGGACTCTCTACTCAAGTATGGTTCTCCCCCACTCACTTTGGGTTGTGAAGCAATGGCACGTTCGCAACATTGTTCTACAAGAGATTTGTTGGCACCTGTCTTTTGGAAGATAAAATCAATGAGGCTGTCGCCCTCGCTCATTACACCGCGCAGCAGATGTACCGGCTCGACCGACTGAGCTCCACCTTGTGTAGTGAAATCGACGGCTTTGCGGATGGCCTCTTGCGACTTAATTGTAAAATTGTTGAAATTCATCTTATATCTCCTTTCTATTAAATTCCGTTTTATATCAACACCACACTCTTGGTGATGTTCACTGCAAACAATTCAAAAGTAATGCCACCACACAAGAAGTGACAAATATTCTGATTTTCATATATTTAGATGACAAAATTGCATTTAAACAGGCATTTTTGTCAGTTGAAAAAAATTTTTTCACAACTATATAATATCACTAGCGAGTTTATAAAGTTTTTTGTATATTAGCAAAAAAATTTTCAACACATTACACAGCCCATAAATTATGAGAAAGTTATTCATTATCATTATGTTGCTCACGTTAAGTGCGACGGCATCGTGGGGACAAGCCGGAGAGAACTCCTACTTTATGTCAAAAGCCATCCAAGAACGCAGTGCGGGGAATGATCTTACCGCGTTGAATTATGCAATGCAGGAAATCAGCGCATCACCCGAAAATGTAGATGCTTATATCTTTGTAAGTACGATATATAGCGACTATAAGATATATGGTGAGGCACTCAAAGAACTCAACAACGGATTACAAAACATTCCTTCAAAAAACAAGGTAGCTATCGTGAAAATCCATATTGCGAAGGGTGATATATATTATCAAATGGGGGAATATGAGAAAGCGATAGAAGAACTGAATGCCGCACAAAAGCTCAACTCCAAAGAATACGAAATATACTACGAGCGATTTTTCTCGCATATGGAATTGCACAATTACGATGCAGCACTCAAGGACATCGATACATATATCGCCAACAAAGATAAGAGCGCGGTTATGTATATAATTAGAAGCTACTGTTGTAAAGAGAAAGGAGATTATGACGTAGCATTACAAACAATCGATATGCTGCTGGCCTCTGACACGCTAGACAATGAACAAAGGGGCAGATTATATGAAATGCAAGCCGAGATATATAGAAAAACGGGCAACTATTATGAGAGTATTCGCTCTACAATCAAATTTCATCAATTTTCCCCCTATAATGCCTACATAGTGACCAACGTTCCTCAAGAATATATTGATGAAGCAGTAGAATTTTACAAGCAATATTGCGACTCGTTGACAGAAGAGCAACAAAACTATTATATATATATATTGGGAGAATTACACTTTAAAGCAGAGTTATACAGCAAGGCTATAGAATACTATATGCAATCAGAAGACAATGAAACATCACAAATTCGGATAGCCAATTGTTGTATCAAAGCTTCAGCAGATTATTATCCCCTAGGAATGGAGAATATAGAGAAGTGCTTGGAAAAAGACTCTACTGCAGCCGAGAGCCTCTATATCAAAGCATTATTATTTATGAATATGAATGAATATGATAAAGCACTCAACATCCTAGACAACATCATCGAATCGTATTATTCGGAGGATATGTTGTATGCAAGTCGAGGTGCTATCTATTATATTCTTGGCCAATACGAACTTGCCATTCAAGATTATTCCTACGCATTGGGATGCAGTTCTGATGCAACATACTATATCTACCGCGCAATGGTATATCGCCAGATGGGCAATGAAGAACGTGCCACAGAGGATATGTCGGCAGCTATAAGAATATACCAAGAGAGTGACAAAAACAGTCTGCAATGCGCCCTAGCCTATGCGGCTAACGGAGAGCAAGATGCAGCATTGTCAATTCTAGACACATATATAAAAGAGAAAGATGCCCAAAATAGCAGGTACAGTTATCAAGAATACATATTTATAGCAAGTATCTATAATATGATGGGAGACAAACAACAAGCCTACGACGCACTGTATAAGGCAGTGCAGATAGTACCCTCAAGAGATTTCTATGAGTGGAAGAGCCCTATCATCGGCACACTGACCAACAGCCCCGAATTTGACCAAATGTTTAACACTCAAGAATAATACAGAACTATGAAACGCATATATATAACACTCATCGCAATGTGTGTGTCAATTGGTATAATGACAACACGTGCCAATACGACCGAAACGCCCGAATATCTTATTGATGTAAAAGAGGCCATAGCCAACAATGATATAGAGACCGCCTATACGCTTATACTGGATGATATTGCAACATATCCAAAAGATGGAGATGCGCGCTTCTTATATGCATTTATCTTGACCCAACGAGATGAAACCGCCCTCGCCATAGATAATTATAAAATGGCAGATAAACTTACCAAAGACAAGAATAGACGTTCGGTAATAAATTACAGTATGGCTATTTGTTTCTTAACACTAGGCGATACGACTAGCTGTATAAGTCACTTGGATAAAGCCGAAAAGCTGACACCGAAAGACATCGACATCTACAACCTGCGCGGAAATATATATAGCAGCCTGGGCGAGTATGAAAAAGCCGAAAAAGATTTCTTTACAGCCCTAACAATCGATAAGGACTCATACAAGACATTTGGCAATCTAGGTGATATGTACTTTGATATGGAAGAGTACGAGAAGGCCTTGGAGTATTATAATTATATGATAAAATTAGACCCATCAGATGAGAACGTGCTATATAGTCGTGCGCTGTGCTACTACAATTTGGGACAATATCTTTATAGCTTGGATGATTGTATCACAGTCTTGGCAAACGGTGATTTCTCGTTTCACGCCAGTATGATTATATTGGCAATATCGGAGAAAGACTTTGAGCTGGCTACATCGAAATTGGATGTTGTATCAAAAGAAGACCCGAGTAATACATTGTGGAAAAATATGCTAGGCTCCTTGTATTACGACAGAAACGATTATGAGCAAGCCATCGCACATTGGAAAGAAGGATTGGCATACGAACCTTCGGCACAACTCGCATCCGATATAGCCGAATGTTATCTGCTCCTGTATGAATATGATATGGCCAACGAGTATATCGATTATGCTATTGCAATAGACTCGACCAATAACGAATACATACTCAACAAAGCCAATATACTAATGTCGATAGGAGAAGTCGAGCAGGCCAAAAATCTACTACACGGCAATCTTGAAAATGACAGTACTGACCTAAACTCGCGTTACTTCCTGTCCGAAATATATCGTATGACCGGTGAGAACGAACTGTGTCTAAATGAAATGAACATCTTGATTGAGAACTTACCCAACAATAGAGCATTGTACGAACGTCGCGGTAGAGCCTACCGAGCAATGGGTAATGAAGAGGCCGCCAAACAAGATTTTGAGACCGTTCTTGCTATGACCGAAGAACCAGACGAAACATACGCATTCTGCCTGCAACATCTCGGTCAATCGGAGAAAGCTATAGAAACGATGTTACAACTGAAAGGCGACGCAGCCGGAGAAACAGACTACTATAATATAGCTTGCCTGTATGCAATGAGCAATGATGTGGAAAATGCCTTGAAATACCTACGACTCTCACTAGAGAATGGGTATAAGAACTTCTATTACTTGAAGACAGACAGCGACTTTAACAACATACGAGAGAGCGAAGGCTATAAGGCTCTTATCAACGAATTTTGCAACGAATAATCCTACAAAACTATATAAGCATTATGAAAAAAATCTATTTTCTACTAGTGGCACTGCTCTTTATGGGATGTGCCACAGACCCAACACCTCGCGTAGGTGATATTATCTTTCAATCACCCAATTCTCACGAATCTGATATGATAAGTAAAATATCCGATTCGCCTATCTCACATTGTGGTATTATCGTAAAGAAAGATGATGGCTCCTTACACGTCCTGCATATTGCCGACCGACCGATGGTAACCCCTTTGGGCAGTTTTATCAACCACGGCAAAAAGAATCAATACTGCATAAAACGAGCGACAAATGAAGATGTAGAAATAGACTACAAAAAATACCTGAGAGGTGAAAAAGATTACAGGCTCGTACTTGGAGGTGACAAATACTATGAGGCCGAACTTGTATATCGCATCTATCAAGAAGATTTGGGCATAGAGTTGTGTGAGCCACGACCATTCAGTGACTACAATATAGAGGGGCTTGAACCAATATTAATGCAACGAAGTATAAAGCCCAATCAACCGTATGTAACTCCCAGCGACATTTTCAATTCGCCTAAGCTCAAAGAGGTTGTAAACACATATACCGACACAAAAGAATAACCCGACATAATACAACGAGAGGGTGTCCCGGACGGGGCACCCTCTTTTTATACCATTTTCAATTTAAATCTAGCACCAACAGAAATCAATCTCTAAACCTCTTGACAATATCTCCGTAGTTTTCAATACGACGATCGCGCAAGAAAGGCCACCAACGACGTACTTGCTCACTGCGAGTCATATCCACCTCAACAACAGTAGTGCATTGCGCATCGTCGGGAGCTAAGAAAAGAATTTCGCCCTGCGGTCCGGCCACAAAACTATGTCCCCAGAATGAGATACCGCGAGTTTGTCCCGAGGGGTCAGGTTCGTGTCCCACGCGATTGACAGTAACAACAGGCAATCCGTTGGCAACAGCGTGACCGCGCTGTACGGTTTCCCAAGCTGTTTGCTGACGTGCTTTCTCGGCATCGGTATCACTGCTCTCCCATCCTATCGCAGTGGGATAAATAAGCAACTCGGCACCTCTCAACGCCATAAGGCGGGCAGCCTCGGGATACCATTGATCCCAACATACCAAAACACCCAACTTGCCCAATGAGGTTGTAATGGGTTCAAACCCCAAATCACCGGGTGTAAAATAGAATTTTTCATAATATGCAGGATCATCGGGAATATGCATTTTGCGGTACTTTCCGGCCATAGAACCATCGGTATCAAATACTACAGCCGTATTGTGATATAGGCCGGGAGCACGACGCTCAAAAAGCGATGTAACCAATACAATACCACACTCGCGAGCTATCTGTGCATAAAATTCGGTCGAAGGTCCGGGTATAGTTTCGGCCAAATCAAACAGGTCGGTATTCTCGGTTTGACAAAAATAGAGCGAGTTGTGCAGTTCTTGCAACACGACCAACTGCGCACCTTGTTCGGCACACTTCTCGATATTGGCTTTCAGATTGGCTTTATTCTGTTCTACATTGGCACTGTTGCTTTGTTGCACAATGCCCACTTTCAATATTTTATTCATAGTCATCTATTGTTCTTTTCTTATTACATTGGCAGGATATTGCATTGTAACACAGTGTAATGAGCCGTGCTGCCTGATAAGTGCGCAACAGTCTATACCCACAATTTCACGACCGGGGAAAGCCTCGGCTATAACACGAGCAGCCTCGGCATCAAGTTTCTCATTTCCATAGGTGGGATATAAGACTGCATTATTCATAATGAGGAAGTTGGCATAGGTGGCGGGAAGTCGCTCCCCCTCTTCATCATAAGCCGGAGCAGCCATAGGCAATGGTAAAAGACGATATGGCTCGCCATTGAGTGTACGGAGAGTCTTGAGTTGTTCCTCCATAGCCTTGAGTGCCTCATAATGCTCATCACCCGAGTCGTTACACTGCACATATAAAATAGTATTATCGGGAGCCAAACGTGCCAACGTATCGATATGACTATCGGTATCGTCACCGGCCAAATAGCCGTGGTCAAGCCACAAGATTTGCTTCAATCCAAAAGCCTGATAGAGATATTGTTCTATCTCTTCTTTACCCCACTCGCCATTGCGATTGGGAGATAAAAGGCACTCGCTGGTAGTGAGCATTGTACCACACCCATCACTCTCAATCGAGCCGCCTTCAATAATAAAATTCAAACGATTTTCATATCCGGCGTTAAATATGCCTTGTTTATTGCAGTGCGATGTGATAAGATTGTCGTAACAGGCTGCAAACTTCAAACCCCAACCATTGAATGCAAAATCATACACAACTGGTTTATCATCGACATACACTGTGATGCCTCCGTGATCTCTTGCCCAAGTATCATTCGTATTGCAAGAAACAAAAATCACATTATCTATATTGACTGTGTCACTGATACGAGCTTTCACACAATCGGGCTCGGGGGTAACGATGAGCAATAATTGCCTTGAGGCAATCTCACGCGCAATATTGACAAAACAAGCCTCTACCTCATCGAGCATATACGCCCAATCGGTATTACGGTGAGGCCACGTGAGTTGAATGGCACTCTGTGCAGCCCACTCGGCGGGCAGTTGTATATTATTTCTTTTCATTTTCCTGATTGTTATTATCTTGACGAGGTTGGCGGTCGAAGAAAGGATTTTTTGACGAACAGCTCAACGCTATCGCAATCACTTGAGAACAACCGGGCAACCAATCGAGTGACAAGGAAGACCATCCGGCCGAGAACATCACTCGTGTATCGACACAAAGTGTTGCCGCCAATGAGCAAGCCGACCCGACAGCAATACCCAAATCGATGGAATTCATAACACAGGGTGCAGAGAAGGGTTTTTCGGCACAGGTAGAACAACCGCAATATGCACAATTAAGACCTTGATTGAGAACCGGCGAACCAATGAGCAATACGGCATCACCTTGCAAGATATTCTCGGCATCACGCAAAAGGAACTGCATACCACTCTCCTCTCCTTTCTTGCGCATAACAGTCGATAGTGTTTCCAAATCGGCACGTTCACTGACAAGAGCTATCTCAACAATGTCTACACCTCGTGCCTTAGGCGCAGTACGGGCAGCCATCATCATACGACGACCGGCCTCTACAACCAATTCGTGGCGGATTATACGTTCATTCTGTACCATAGCAATAAGTTTTAGTTTGTAAAGATAACAATTTTGTACGGATATAGAAAATCGAGCCATAAAAATAGTTATAAACCCCTATTATTAATGAAAGGCGAGTGTACCCGTAACAGGGCACACTCGCCATATTGTTGATGCAAAGTCTTATAATGCACCTATCAGCGGGCTATAACCACCTTGACAGTGTGCATATCATCTTCACGATAAATATTGAGCAGGTAACTACCTACCGGAACGGTGGTTACATCTATTGTACCGTCCATCGATGTAGCAACGGTACGACCCGACAAGTCTATTAATTCCAATTTATCGGTTTCTCCCTCGACAGCAATGAATGAAGTTGCAGGATTGGGATATACCTTGACACGGTCGATTATAATATCTTCGATACCGGCTGTAACATTAAAGATAACTTGTTGACCTTCAACTTCGCGTTCATCCTCTACATCGTAAACAACATTGACACGCAAACGATGGGTAGAGCCATCGGCAAGTGTAAGTCCATCCTTACGGAATTGTGTAGTGGCAACAAGCTCGTTATTGAGTTGTTCACCATCCAACAACACGTTATAGCCTTTAACGGGTAATACCTCGGTATTATCATTAGATACTACCATACCCAACATCCAGCTACCCGACAAGCCACCATCGATGTGAGCTGAGCTGAAGTGTGAATAATCCCAAGAATACAAATCGGTATACATACTAGAACCTACACTATTGTCCATACAGATAGGATATGTAGTGGGATCGACTTCGGAACAAACAAGTTTGACACGAACGATATTTCCGGGTTCAATCTTATAGGGTTGCGAGAGTTTTACGGTATTCCAAGTGTTGAGAGTGTAGCCATCTTTCTCACCCATCTCACCCAACACAATAAGTTCGTGGTCGATACCATTTACTTCCAATGCAATAGCAAACACGGCTTCACCGGTAGGATAAAAACGCAGAGCCTCAATATTATAACCTTCATACCACTCGAAATAAGAAGCGGGATACTCGTGAGCTACGGTATACTCGATAAGTTCGGTTGCACCGGCCATCAACATACCACGACCTGTATTTTTTCCGTTGGCATACGAAAGAACCGTCTTGTCATTATTGAGCGGAGCATTCCAACGTGCCGAAACAAAGGTAAGGTCGGAGGTTACAGTAACATTATCTATAGCCGACAGAGCTTCGGTCTTGGGTTGGAAATTGATATTGATTGTAGTGGGGTTCGCAACACTGCCATCGGCATAACGAGCAGCCACGCCATAAGTGTGTTCTCCACGAGGAATGTTCTGATCGAAATAGCTATTGGACTCGACAGTGCCCAATAGGTTGTTATCGCGATAAACATCATAACCTTGCAGTATATCACAATCGATCATAGGTTTTCCATCCTCTCCCATAGGAGCAAAGATTGCTGTAATAGCCCAACTTACAGGCATTTCGCCATAACCGGCATCGATATTAGATTGGTTGAGAGAGTAGTACTCAGGCTCGACAAGTTGGCGCAACAAGTCGGAGTAACCTGAGACAACATTACCATAACTCATACCTATCACATCGTTAGAAGCAGCAGTGAAGTGTGAAGCATCAATATCAACGGCAACCACAATATCATCATACTCACCAAACTGCACCGGTGTATTCAAGTCAAAAGTATTCATATTGTTATAAACCAAGAGAGCATTGTCGACAGTCTGACTGACTTTCTCTACGTTGTTGACATACACTTTAATGGTATATATAGCTTCGGGATGACGAGGCATAAACGATACTCTTGCCAGACAAAACTTGTCGGCATAATTGGCAACTACATCAAGAGGCATACGAATGGCCGATGAGAAAGATACAAGTCCGCCACCAAATCCGGCAGTAGTCTGCTCAGCATCGAAGTATGTAACAGCGGGAAGATTAGACTTGGGAGAGAGCCAACGCAACTTGAGGTCATTGTAATTGACAGAATGAGTTACAATGTTACTAACCGGATTGGCCGGCTCGGCAACCACATTGATAGTACAAGTTACAGAGTGTTCCGACTCGATAAAGTCATCATTCTCACCTTCATAAAGTGCTGTTACGGAGTAGTTATACACGCCCTCGGCAGGAACGGCATCGATATATGCCAATTCATTGACACCTTCCAGCACCTTCACACCATCGCGATAGAGGTTGTAACCAATTACATTAGAAGCATTCATCAATGGCTCATTCCAAGTGAGGCGAACACTGTTGATACCACGGATTTTTTCGGCCTTGAGAGCAACGGGAGGACAAAAATCGACTTCACGATCTAGCAAAATTATAGTAGATGACCAAGCTCCTTTGGCTGCTCTGGGATAATCGAGAGTAGCTATCACTTTGCCATCATCGCTCATATCCACACCACGGAACAAGTTGTGCTCCTCGGTATCAATCACTACATTATAAGTAGTTTTGAGCCAATTGGTAAGAATCTGAGGTTTACCATCAATCCATATTATACCATAAGTACCACCACTGCCATCGGCACTTTGGAATGTTTCACCACCCAAAGCATATCCGTTATTATCGACATAGCATACATTTTGACCCCAACAATCGGGCGAGTACCATTCGAGAGTTACTTTCTCTTTGGTATTGAGATTATATATAAATCGGTATCCGAAAGAGTCACAAATGAGCCACGAGTTGTCGGGCGAGAAATGGCGACCGGCTTCGACAAACGTTGGAGCAGGACTAAGATACTCGACAGTAGTATCTGTCCACAAAGCAATGGTACGATTGAGGTCTCCCTCGCTATCGGGTGTATAAGCCCAGCCCGATGCATAACGGCCATCATCAGAGATAGTATAGCACATACCATCACCATACTCATATTTATAGATAAGTTTGAGGTAGCCATCCTCCCACTTGGCAGGAACAAAATCACCTCCTTTCATTACATATCCGACAGCACTGCGTCCATCTCTCGAAATAGCATAGACCGTACCACCGTGACGCGAAATACCCGGAATGGTGCTGTTTTCAAAGGCGGTCCATACACCATCTTTATAGTATCCAGCCACCTCGACACCGGTGCCATTACCCGACAAGGTATAATTGGTATAAGAGCCTACCACTGTTCCATCGTCAGCCACATCATTGGCCGAAGACTCATCGGCCGATGAAAGATATGTTATTTCACCGGTTTGAAGATTCCACAATACACCTTGTATTATTGTGTATGTGCCATCTCCTACATTACCACAAGCCCACTTACCATTGGGCGACACAGCATTCACTTGCAACAAATCGGGCCCGGTAAGCACCATCGCGCCCTTGTCGGCAAAGCTTGTCATTGCTAGCATCAGCAATGCACAAATAATAGATAATCTTTTCATTGTTAGACAAATAAGTGTAATTGTTTTTTCAGAAATATTTTTTTAGAATAAAATCTATAATCTATATTGCATATAAAAATGATATAGAATTGAAACACCTTTTTATAAGCAAAAGCCCCTCAATATCATCGGTTACACCAATAATATCGAGGGGAATAAAATGTTACTGCTCACAGTATAATCCAATCATATATTTTATGATGGTTCGGCGGTATTATCTAACGATAAGAATTTTGACACACTCTACATTATCGTTACGATGTATATTGAGCAAATAATTTCCGACAGGTATCGATGTAACGTTAAGCACATTATTTGAGGTCTCGGCTATATTGCGACCGGCCATATCAACCAATACAAGTCTATCACAATTACCTTCTACTGCTACAAACGAGGTGGCAGGATTGGGATATACGTTGATACGGTCTACCTCGACACTCTCAACACCGGCGTGGATATCGAAGTACACTTGTTGACCTTCTACCTCTACATTCTCGGCAACATCATAAACCGCATTGACACGCAAACGGTGTGTAGAGCCATCGGTAAGAGTCATATTTTCCTTGCGATAGTTGGTAGCAGTGATGAGTTGGTCATTGGCCGTTTCGCCATTGATTACAACATTGTAGCCTTTTACAGGAATAGGCTCGGTATTGTCATTGGCAACAACCATACCCAACATCCAGCTACCAGACAAACCACCATCAACGTATGCTGAACTATAACGAGAATAGTCCCAAGAATAGAGGTCGCTATACGAACTAGAACCGCCACCGGTAGACATACATATAGGATAGGTTGAAGGATCTACCTCGGAACAAACCAGCTTGACACGAATAGTATTACCTTCCTTAATTTTGTATGGTTCGGTGAGTTTTATTGTATTCCAAGTATTGAGCGTGTAACCATCGGGCTCACCCATCTCACCTAGTACAATCATTTCGTGATCGACACCATTTACCTCTAGAGCAACTGCAAAAATAGCCTCGTCGGTAGGATAGAAACGCAATGCCTCGATATTGTAACCCTCGTACCACTCTACATAGCTGAAGGGATATTCGTGGGCAACCGTATACTCTATAAGTCCACTGGCTCCACTTTGAGTAATACCTTTACCCGAATTGCGACCTGTCGCATAGGAGATAACAGTAGCATCATTCTTGATGGGCGCATCCCAAGCAGCCTCAACGAAATCGACATCGGCAACAATCCTTACATCGGCAATAGCAGGAAGAGCCTCGGTCTTGGGTGCAAAATTGATAGTACGTGTAGCGGGTGATGCTTTGGTTCCATCGGCAAAACGAGCCACAATACTATATTCGTGTCGTCCGGTCGGGATATTTTGGTCGAGGTAAGCGGCATCGGTCAATGAAGCCAACAAGCTGTCATCACGATAGAGGTCATAACCTTCCAGAATATCACACTCGACATTGGGTTTACCATTGGCATCGATAGGAGCAAATATAGCCGAAATAGCCCAGCAAACGGGCATTTCACCATAGCCTGAATCTATCGAAGATTGGTTGAGCGAATAGTATTCGGGTTCTACAAGTTGACGTAGCAAATCGGAATATCCGGTCACTACATTACCATAACTTACACCCAAAACATCATTTGATGAAGCTGTAAATTGTGATGCATCGACATCTATGGCAACCAATACATTGTCACCTGTGGCAACCATCAAGGAGCTTTCCAAGTCGATGGTATTCATACTGTTGAAAGTAAGAATATCATTATCAACCGGTTGAGATACCTTCTCAACACCATTCACATACACTTTGATAGTGTATCTTCCCTCTGCATTGCGAGGCATAAATGCCACACGTGCAATGGCGTGATTATTGGCATAATTATCAACAATATCATTGGGCACACGTATTGCAGCAGAGAATGAAATGAGGCCGCCACCAAATCCGGCTGCATTGGCATTATAGTCGAAATAAGTCAATGCCGGCAGATTAGACTCGGGAGCTTCCCAACGCAGTTTCATATCATTGTAGTTGACAGCGTGAGTCTGGATATTGCGAGCAGGATTGGCAGGCTCGGCAACAACATTGATAGATATAGGCTCGGAATGTTCCGACTCGATAAATTCGTCGTCTTCGCCTTCATAAAGAGCTGTTACGGTGTAAGTATACTCACCCTCGGCAGGAACTGCATCGATATAGGCCATATCGGACAAACCTTCCGAAACCAATACTCCATCGCGATACACATTGTATCCCACTACATTCTCGGCATTAGAGATGGGGGTATTCCAAGTGAGACGTACGCGATTTACACCACGCAATTTCTCGGCAACGAGAGTCACAGGAGGACAATAATCAATTTCTCTATCGAGCAAAACAATCAATGACACATAATCACCGGTGAGCATACCATTGATATAGGGATAGCTGAGCATAGCTATAACTTTACCATCATTGCTCATCTCCACGCCACGATATATTTTGTGCTGCGCGGGGTCAATATCTACGTTGTGTACTTCTTTGAGCCATTGATCCATTTTCATAGTTTTCTCACCTGTCCACACATAGCCATACATATCGGAAGCACCTGTGAGGTTGTCAAACATCTCTTCACCGCCCAATACAAGTCCATCATTGTTGACATAGCATACAAGTTGATTGATACAGTCGTAGCTGATGAAGGGCAATTCAAATTTTTCTTGTGTGTTGAGGTCGTAAACCAATTTATGTCCATACGACTCACACACGAGTTTTGAATTATCGGGAGAGAAACGACGTCCGGCCTCGGCAAAAGTAGCGCGGGGGCTCAAATATTGTACTGTGGAGTCGGTCCAAAGGGCAATGGTACGATTGAGAGTAGAACCACCAATAGTGGTATATCCCCAACCGGCAGCATATTGTCCGTCGTCCGATACGGTGTAGCACTGAGCTACTCCATTGTCGTATGGATAGATGACACTGAGTTTTCCATCAACCCATTTACAAGGAGCCATATCACCGCCTTTCGACACATATCCTACAGCTGTGCGACCATCACGAGAAATAGAAAAGACTGTACCTCCACCGACACCGGGAATAGTGCTATTGTCAAAACGATTCCATACACCGTTTTTGTAGTAACCGCCAGAACCAACTACAGTACCATCGTCGGCCACGTCGTAGGCAGTAGAACCACCCTGCGATGACAGATATATAAACTCGCCTGTTTCCAAGTTCCACAAGGCACCTTTCTCGGTAGATGTAATACCATCGCCCGAGATACCACACGCCCACTTACCATTGGGCGATACGGCCAATACTTGGAAATTAAGAGGACTTGTGAGGATGATCGTACCCTTCTCGGCTACTGCACCCAATGCGACAAGTATAGTCGCAAACAAAATCGTAAATTTCTTCATAATATAGAGATTAAAAAAAGATATATATTTCAGTCACTAATACCCCCAAAGGGGCGCTCTCTTTTCGTTAATATGTGCAAATATACAAATAATTCATTAATTGAGAATAAAAAAACGTCCTGCAATATCAATTGCAGGACGTTTCTTATATAAGCATCAACTGTTTATAACAGTATCGGCAACTTATCAGCGTACGATGACAACTTTTACAGTCTCAACAGTACCATTGCGGTAGATGTTGAGCAAGTAGTTACCAACAGCAACAGAAGTTACATCGAGACGATCGGCAGAGGTTTGAGCTACCATACGACCGGCCATATCAACCAATACAAGTTTGTCACTTGCACCGTCAACAGCGATATATGATGTGGCAGGGTTGGGATATACTTTCACGCGGTCGATAGTAATATTCTCAACACCGGCTTGAGCGTGGAAGATTACTTGATTACCTTGTACCTCAACGCCACCATCAACATCATATACAACATTTACGCGTAGGCGGTGAGTAGAACCATCACTCCAAGCAAAACCTTCGTGAGTATAGCTTGTAGTTGTAATCAACTCATTGTTTACTTGATCACCGTCAACCAATACGTTGTAACCCTTAACAGGGAGAAGTTCGGTATTATCATTAGAGATTTCCATACCAATCATCCAACTACCGGTGAGACCACCATCAGAGATAGCCGAGCTAAAATTGCTGTAATCCCAAGAATAGAGGTCGGTAAGAGCAATTTCACCTACACCCTTATCCATACAGATAGGATATGTAGTGGGATCGACATCCGAGCAAATAACTTTCACGCGGTAGTTTGTATTGGGTTCAATTCTAATGGGAGTAGTGAGTTTCACTGTATTCCAAGTGTTGAGAGTATAACCACCCTCTTCACCTTCTTGGTTCAATACGATGAAGTCGAGGTCGGTACCATTAGCTTCGAGAGCCACAACGAAAGTAGCCTCGGCCGAGGGATAGAAACGAATAGCGTTGATGTAGTAACCTTCGTACCACTCGAGATAAGAGTAGGTATAATCGTGAGCAACGGTGTACTCAATAAGGTCGGTAGCACCTCCGAGTGACATACCGCGACCGCTAGAGGGAGACGAAGAATAAGAAATTATAGTTGCATCATTGTTGAGAGGAGCTTCCCATCTGGTCTCTACAAGGTCAACATCGGCACAAACGTGAACGTCATTGATAGGTCTCAAGGCCTCGGCTTTGGGAGCAAATGCAATTTCAAGAGTTTCGGCTTGAGCTTCGCGACCGTTGGCATATTTGGCAACAACACCATACTCTACTGTACCTTCGGTAAGGTCGGTATCAAGGAAGTTAGTTTCAATGGTAGAACCCACTTTAGCACCATCGCGATAGATATCATAACCGGCAACAATATCGTTAGATACATCGGCTTTTCCATCCTCACCTACTTGAGCAAACACAGCAGTGATACCCCAGCTTACGGGCATCTCGCCATAACCGGCATCGATAGAAGATTGGTTGAGAGAGTAGAACTCGGGCTCAGTTAGCAGACGGAGGAGGTCAGAGAAACCAGTTACTACATTACCATAGTTGACACCAACAACGTCGTTAGAAGTAGCAGTAAACTTAGAAGCGTCTACTTCAACAGCAATCATCACATCGTCATTAACAGCAACGGCAACAGGAGTATCCAAATCAATAATGTTCATATCATTATAACGGATAATTGCGGCATCAACTGTTTGAGATGCTTTTTCAACACCGTTAATATAAACTTTGAGTGTGTAAACAGCTTCTATATTGCGGGGATAGAAACCAACACGGGCAATGTGGTACACACCGGCATAGTTGTTCACGATGTCATAGGGCAAACGTGTAGCAACAGCAAATGAATTGAGACCGCCACCAAAACCGGCAACCGGGCTGTTCAAGTCAAAGTAAGTTGAAGAAGGCAAGTTAGACTCAGGAGCATTCCAACGCAACTTCATATCGTTGTAGTTCACACCGTGAGTTTGGATGTTTTGAGCGCGATTAAGTTCGTCTTCGGTTACAGTAACAACCGCAGCGACAGAAAGACCAGATTCAACAAAGTCATCATTTTCGCCTTCATAGATAGCAGTTACAGTATATGTATAAGAACCTTCAGCGAGGTTTGCATCGATGTAAGCCATCTCGGTAATACCTTCGGCAATAGCTTGACCATCACGATATAGGTTGTAACCCAATACGTTCTCGGCATTCATCAAAGGCAAATTCCAAGTGATACGTACACTATTGAGACCAGTAAGTTTCTCAGCACGGAGAGCAACAGGCTCGCAATAAGTCACCTCACGGTCGAGCAAGAGAACCATTGAAGCGTGCTCACCAACGGGTACACCATTTTCCATAGGATAGTCGAGAAGAGCAATAACTTTGCCATCGTTGCTCATATCAACACCACGGAAAATCATATGTGCTTTTTTATCAATCTCAACATTGTGAGTGTTTTTCAACCATTCGTCGAATGTGACAGCCTTACCTGTAGTGCTTTCATATACGTAAGCATAGCGACCAGAAGCACCTGTATTTTCATCTTGGAACTCTTCACCACCCAAAACAAGACCGTTATTGTCAATGTATGACATCAATTGGCTCCAGCAAGCAGGGTTGATCCAAGGCAATTCGGTTTTAGTATTGGTAGTCAAGTCATAGATAAATTTGTGACCGAAAGAGTTGCAAAGAAGTTTGGTACCGTCGGGCGAGAATCTACGTCCTTCTTCGACCCAAGACGAAAATTCGCTCAAATACTCAACCGACTCGTCATCACGCCACAAAGCAACGTTACGGTTACCATCACCCTCTTTGTAAGACCAACCTGCAGCGTATTTACCATCTTCTGTTACAGCATATGCAACACCGGCACCTACATAGGGTAACAATTTAACCAACTTGCCATCTACCCATTTGGCAGGAGCTATTTTGTAATCGGCGGGACCGTTTTGTACCCAACCAACCATCACGCTACCATCGGCCGAAACAGCGTAGATTTCACCGGTTGTCTCAACAACACCTTCGATAGTGCTGTTATCGACACGTGTCCATTTACCATCTTTATAGTAACCTGGAACTTTAGAACCGACACCGGTACCTGTAATTTCATAGTCAGTATAAGCACCTACTACAAGACCATCGTCAGTAACATCGTAAGCAGCCGACTCGTCGATTGTAGAAAGGTATGTTGTTTCGTTGGTTTCGAGGTTCCACAACAGACCTTGCAACATTGTATATGTACCATCACCGATGATACCACACGCCCATTTACCATTGGGTGACACAGCATTCAACTGAAATTGGAGGGGGCTGGTAAGAACGATAGCACCTTTCTCAGCGAATGAACCTATAGCTACTAAAACCGCAGCTATTAGAATAGCTAATTTCTTCATCGTTAAATTTTGTTTTTAATGTTTGATTGTCGTTATTTGATTAAAATTTTCTCATTTGAAATACCGGTAGCAGTCTCTACCGAAACAATGGCTATACCCTTATAGTTGCCTGCATTGAGCGAGAGACAACGTGTGCCATAGGCTGCATCGAGAGTGCGACCATCGACAGTAATAACCTTGACCGATGCACGCTCTTCAAGACCACCTACGATTACAGTACCGTTATCTACTGCTACATTGTAGCGCACAGCATCTTGCATAACATCATCTACACTCTCGGTCCAATCAATTTCTTCTGTTTTTACCTCACAGGCTGCCAAAGCCATTTTGTTACGAGTGTATACAACCACAGCAATAACCGATATGTTACGCGAGTCGATAACCGAAGAAGGAATATCGATTGTATCGTTGACAATGTAATCGACACCGGGCATCAACATCTCATTGGGAAGTGATGCGGCAACACCTTCAAATGCACTCTCTGTTCCACGAGCTACGTGATGATAGTGCATTATTGCACCGGGTACGGTTGAAGGCAGATAGTAGAACTCACGACAACTCACTGTTTGGCAACTGTTGCTCTGACTGTAGGCTGCGTTGTCTTGGTTTACTACATTCTCTGTAATGGCATAACCAATACGATAGCGATCAAGGGTGTTGTCATACTCTTCAGAGAAGCGTACTACACTGCTGATAGCTAAACGGCCATCTGTTGTATATGATACCGAAGGAACAACTTGCGCTGTTACGGGTAGGCGCATCACTCCGTATATATTACCGTCGTCCTGAGCTTGTTGCGACTTGAAACCTACACGACGGTCATACACCATTGAGGGAAGATTGGAATTGAAATAGTTGAGACCGAGCGCATAGTAATAGTCTTGCATCAAATCGTTGCAATGGCCTTCGACCATTATAATACGATTGCGAAATCGTTGTTCAAACTTATGCATTGTCACTGTACCCTCGGGACAACCATTACACCAAGTACCTGTAAATTTCTCAACAAGGATGTTGCGAGGGAAGGCCGAGCAATACACCGTATCGGTTCTATGCCACAACACTTCATTGTTATCACCTGTGATAGCAATAGTATAATCGACAGTACCTTCATCTGGAGTATTCACAACAAAAGAGAAAGGAACATCTTCGCCGGTTTCGTAGAGTACCGGAGGAATTACATCATCCTCTCCATATTTAGGATAATACTCACCATCGACAATGAGTGTGGGATTGAAGAAACAGGAAGAACCGAGGTTGCGGATATAACCACAGATTGTAACTTCTTCGCCACCTGTGGTAGAAACATCGGTAGTATTGATGAGTGCATAATTATTATCAATGATACCCACCTTGATGTTGTCAATGGCAAGAATAAACTTGTCCTTACCGGTGTGAACAAAGGCTATATATATATCTTTACCATAATAGGCCTCTAACGAGATAGCGTGCCCTTGGGTATAATAATCTTCTTCTGTAACAGTATATACTTCGGTAAAGTCGGAAGGTTTGTTTCCGGTTTCAGAAATCATAATTTTGTAGTTTTCGCGGAAATCATAATGAACCGAGAAAGCCTCCCACGTAAGTACAGCATCGGCATCTTTGATATTGATTTGGGGAAGAATCATCCAGTCGTCAACCTCATAGTCGTATGAGCAATAAGCCGAACTGAGCGCAGCACGATTGTCTTTAGCAACCATAGCACGAGTCCAAGTACCACCCGAGAAATCGACATTTACAAGACCACTCTTGGTGGGATTTTCGTCACGATCGAGTGTTGTTACATCCTTTGGGAAGTTCTTCTCAAAGTCGATGTCCAAATAAATATCATCTGCCATTGCAGATGTAAAAACGGCCGTAGAGAATAAAAGAACAGATAAAATTTTCTTCATAGTTAATAAAAACAGGTAAAAGTGTACGCCACACGGCGTACACTCTTACACTTATAGGTTGATTAAACTTTTACTAAGCATTAACGTGCAATCTTAACTACTTGCTTGGTATCACCTACCTCAACCACAGCAACGTAAACACCGGTGGGAAGTGCAGTGAGGTCAATGCGTTGTTGATTGTTATAGTTGGCTACCGCAGTACCGGCAACATTGTATATGGCAACACGAGCATCAGCAGCCACTACGAGGTATTTACCTGCAACATAAGCCGATTGTACAGCCTCAACAGCGCCTACGGCAGCAGGCTGAACTGTAAATACTTCTACAACACCTTCCGACTCACCCAACTCATAGATTACACCTATCGAAACAGTTGTAGTCTTGGCTTGAGTTTCAGCGTTGAAGTCATCTTCACGATATACCCACACACTGTCATTGGTATTGGTAGTTGTAGATGTAGGAATCTTATATCCATCTTGATAAACATTGTAACCAAGCACATTGAGATAAGTATCGGGAGCATCCCACGCAAAGTGTATCCAATATGCAGGCAGATCTGATTGGAGTTCTTTATCGCGATAGATACCGATGGTTTGACCTGTGTAGTGGAGATTGGTCACGGGAGCCAAAGTGGTTTCGAGAGTAACCAATACAGGTGCTGTTGCGTTGAATGATTGGTCGGTAGCAGCATCATAGGTTTGCACTATATATTCATAAGTACCGTTCTCGATGTTAGTATCCTCAAAACGGATGAGACCTTGTGCAGCAGTTGCAGTTATGGTGTCAACAGGTATCCAACCACGCCAGATGATATATTGAGCATTGGCCAAACGAACTTCGGGGAAGTTACATTCTATCTCGATAGTATTGGGTTTTTCGGCTGAAGACACATCGGCAGCTACGAGGTTCTTGGGAGACAAAGCGCCATTGAGGGGAGAGTAAGTCTCGATGGTGTAACGACTATTTGAAGTCCAAGAAGAGCTCTTCAAGTCGTAGTTCTCGTCATATCTTTTATATTTGCTGTTGCCTTGTGACACGCGAACTGTACGGGTTGAGGGAACAAAACGATCTGTGGGTTGATATGTTTGCTCATCATAATAAGGCACATAACGTGTCTTGCTTGTTTGAATACCATAAGCATCAAATGCATATTCAAATTTCTCATACGCCAAACCTTCGGGAGTGCGGCTCTCTTGTAGGAGTACACGACCTTGAGCATCATATTCATATACGGTATTATAGCAGCTAGAAGCATACATAGCGTGAACAAACTCAGAGTATAGAGGATTGTTGTTTTCATCAAATTCACTATATGTGAGTGTAGAATATAACTTGTCATATTCTTCTTGACCCCAAGATTTACCTTTATCAGTAACAGTCACAAGACGATTTTGGTCGTCATAGAAATATTCATAGAGACGGTTAGAGAGAGTATCTTCTTTTTGAGAAAGACGGCCTTGAGCATCGTAGCGATATACATAAGGCATCTTATTCTTACCCCATTCACCCATAGCATTCATTTGACGATAGAACTCAGAGATGAGTTGTCCTGCTGCATTGTACTCATAGAAGTAGTGGTAAGTAGGAACTGTTGTACCATCAGTTTGATAGCCATAGTCAACGCGACGAGAAAGATTGTTTTTGTTGTCATAAATATAGTAGTTGATACTTGAAGCACCTGCAGCACCCATATGATCACCGTAGTTCAACTCGTAAGTGAGATAAAGTTTGAGTTGGGGCTCGCCATCAAAGTCGGCAGTGTTGTCCCAGAACAAAGGAACGTACTCACCTTCTTTCACACCGTGCTCATATATAACATCGATACGGAAGTTACCGGCAGTAGCGTCGGTCATAGGAACGTCAACAGTTCTTACATCACCTTCTATTTCGTACATTGCATAAGCCCAAGGATACAACCATACTTTGTAACCAAGTATTTGATATTCAGATTGATTAACATCCCAAGCAAGTTTCACGAAGAAAGAGTCGTGTTCGGGAGTTTGAGCATCGCTGTATTTACCCCAATAGCCACCTACGACACGGAGATTAGTAGCAGGAGCAAGAGGCACAGTGATGTCGACAGTAGCTATATCGGTAGTATTGTAATATATGTCGTTGGTAGCATCGTAAGTTTGTACCCAATATTCGTAAGAACCGCTTTCGAGACCCGACTCGACAAATTCTATTTTACCATCTACCACAGTGGCAGTACCGGCCAAATTGCCATTACGCCATACAAGATAGGTGGGATTCTCACAAGGAAGTGTAGTGGGAACGTCGCAAGAGATGCGAGCAGTTTGGGGCAACTCGTCGGTAGAGATGTTCTCGGCAACGATGTTGCGAGGTGCATAGGCTCCATCAAGGTTGACATACAACTCATTGAATGTAGTACTACCCTTTGTCCATTGGTTGATGTAGTATGTCCAAGTCCAAGTGATTTTTTGATACCAACCACCACCAAGAGCTGTACGATCGATACGTTGATCCCAACGCAAAGTATCTTTTGCACTACCGGGAGTAGCACTTTCACGACCACCTTTACCATAGGCACTCATCCACTCGTAGTTTTGAACAACTACACCAAGCTCATCAAACTCAAATTGGCTACGGCTGTGAACCGAACCAGTAGTACAGAGGCGGTTGATGTCGATGCAACGACCTTGCGCATCGTAGGTGTATGTACCATCAAAACGATAGTCTGATTGATAACCGTCCGACTCAGAACGTGCAGGATTGCCATTGGTATCAAAATCGAAATAACTAATGTCTTGAATGATTGTAGCTGTAGAGTTGCTATAATACATTTCTTTGGCCAAGTGGCCTTGCTCATCGTAGGTATATTTATAACCACGATTGGCATCATCCATTTGAATGAGACGTCCTTGCTCGTCGTATTGATAAACATTTACATCACCATCCACCCAGTCGCCATAAGCGGGACGATATTGGCGGCTGTAATCTTTTACCAAAAGACCATTCTCATCGTATTCATAATAAGTAATAGTCTCTACATAACTATCACCTGCATAGTCGGTAGCGATGTTGGTTGTACGAATGATCTTGTTATCGTCATTGTAGAAATTGATGGTCTTGAGGGTAACACCTTCTGCACCCATAGAGTCACCAATTTTGTACGTTGCGACTTGTGTGGGATCGGCAAAAGCAGAAACAGCTAATGCGACACACAAACTCATTGAAAGTAGTTTTGTCTTCATAGTTCACTGAATTGGTTAAAAAATAAAGTTTCTGCGTGCAAAATTAATACTATAACACTATTTATAATATACGGAATGTATATTTTTCACCGCATTAAACAAATATTAACACTCGCCTAATAGGGGTTGGTTACAAAGTGGTAGCAACCACACATTGCATTATCTCAAACGAAGTGGCAATTATATCAAAACCCACCAATACACCTGCTATCTTTATTTTTTATAATATACACATATACAACAAATTACATCCCTGCATCTTTTTTTACCAATATTCACATTTGACAAGTTGAAAATTTATTAGCTTCATCACAAAAGAAGAGAGTTACGTGCCACAATAACAAACGACTCTATTGTTCTTATTATCAATGTTCTGCCGAGTAGCACAGTGCTATCCTTTTGTATTCAATCTCAATACCCGATAGTTGCATTTTCTTGAAAACTGAAAGAGGCCGAGCCAAAATTTTTCATTTTGACTCAGCCTCCTATTATCCGACTATATCGCTATGACTTAGCGCGAAAATTTGACTGTTTGAACAGTATTGCCAATCTTCACACGAGCAACATAAACGCCGCTATTGAGGGCATCAAGTGCAACACGCGACATATTATTATATTGACCCATCAAAGCACCTGCTGCGTTGTAAATAACAACCTCGGCATTGTCACCTACTACCAAGTAATCACCGGCAACATACACTCGAGTTGCCATTTCTACAACATCGACAGCAACATTTTCTACTGTGAAGACCTCAACGATACGCTCCGACTCGCCAATGCTGTATACAACAGCAATTTCGATACCCACCTCTTTGATTTGATCGGGAGAGTCGTAACTAGTTTCGCGATACACCGACAAACTGTCGTTGGTATTGGTTGTGAAAGTATAAGGAACAGTCCAGCCTTGTTCATAAACGTTGTAACCGAGTATTTCAAGATCGGTTTCAGGAGCATTCCACGAGAAGTGTACCCAATAGGCAGGGTGAGTACCGCCTTGACCATCTTTGAATGTACCCAATGTTGTGCTATCATACTTGAGTCCTGTAGCCACAGGAAGCTCTACTGTATAGTTGGCAACAGCTACATTAGAAGCATTGTATACGACATCATTAACGGGATCGTATGATTGAATAACGAACTCTATATCACGACCATTGGGCAAGTTCTCGGCAATGTAAGTAATCTTACCGTCAACAGCAGCGATAGTATCTACCGGCTCCCAATCGTACCATACGATGTATTGAGCATTAGGAACTTCTTTGACAGGAACATTACAAGTGAGTTGAACAGCATTTGTAAAGTTTACGTTGTTTATCTTGTCGGCTTTGAGAGCTCTGGGAGCATATTCTCCATCAAGTACAGCGTAAGTTTCGGTAGCCGCGCTACGCTCCGACCACTCTTGTGTATATTCAACATAGTTGAACAATGTGAATTGATATACATTATCCGACACTTTCTCGCGCACCTCTTTACTTGCATAGATAAATCCGCCTTCCCAGTTGTTATTCGACTTGATACGCTCGATGTTGATGTTATTCTCATCGTATTTGTTTTCATACTTGTAGTAAGGTATGCGAGCTGACTCGTCGGTAGAGTTCAAGTCGGGTTTCCAAGCTTCTTCGATAAGTACATTACCACGCTCGTCATAGGTATACAATACAAAGTATGTACCGCTGGCATAGAGAGCATCTTCATAGTCCATACGACGAGGTTGGTTGTTTTCGTCAAAGTCGCTGTAAGTTACAGTGTGATATACCTTGTCATAAGTTGCATCGGGAGAGTTACGATTGGTCTTGCCATAACGAGTATAGCCTACAAGACGACCTTGCTCATCATATTTATATACAAAGTAATCGTTGTAGGTGTAAATATTCTCCTCGCTAATGAGACGACCTTGCTCGTCATACTCGTAGAAAGTTTGGTTTTTAGGAGCAGACCACTCACCCATATCTTTGTATTGGATGAAATAGTACTCATCGAGCAAACCATTTACATAATTGTAATAATATTGATAGTTGGGCAAATAGTCTGTACTGCTTGACGAATACATCAAATTCTTGACACGCGAAAGATTGTTATTGGCATCATAGAGGTACACCGAAGCTTCACCACCATCATCGTCTTTGACAAGAGTCAACACGCCGTTGGTTGTTTGTTCGCCACCAAAGTCTTTGGTGCGATCCCAAGTAAATGTGTAGTACTCGCCTTCGACAGTACCCAAATCATACACAGCATCAATACGGATGTCGGCAGACTCTTCATCGGGCATATTCAACTCAACAGTGAGTACATCGCCTGTTACGGTTGCGATGGGCATAGCAAAAGGTTTTTGGTATATTTCATACGATTTCACCTCATAATCGCATACAGGAGCATCCCATTCGAGCGTAATGATATAGCTATCGTAAGTAGCACCGGTCATTGCATCAGAAACAACTTCTTGACGACCGGCTACCAAACGAATATCTTTGACAGCCGCCAAAGCAACCGACATATTGATATCGGTGAGATTGGTAACATTATAATATATATTGGCCACCTCATCATACGATTGGATGAAATAGGTGTGAACACGGCTTTCAACACCTGCATCTTCATACTCGATAACGCCGTCGGCAGCGGCCACTATGCCGGCAATCTCCCAATTGCGCCAAATGATATACTTGGCATTGGCAGGGGCATTGGTAGGCTCAAGAGCCGTAATTTTTACAGTATTGGGACTGTCGGCAGTAGATACATTGAATAGCTGTATGTCGCGAGGTGTCTTGTCGGCACTAATCTCGGCATAGCATTCTTTGTAGCTAGAAGAAGCATCAGACCAAGCATAGATGTTGTTGAAGTTCTCATCAAAGTCAACAGCAACATAATTAGACTCTTGATAGTGATACCAGTTGTTACCGAGAGCTGTGCGCTTAATATTCTTGCTGAACATCAAAGTATCGGCCTCACTACCGGCTACGATAGTCTCGGGAGTCCAACTGGGTGATGTATACCATTTTTCGCTTACACATACGCCCAATTCGTCATAAGTATACTCAATAGTCTGCATTTTAGAGCCTGACGAAGTGTATCGTTTGTCTACAATGACACGATTTTGAGCATCATATTCGATGGTGCCATCATACACATAGTTAGAGTATTGTCCATCGGCCGAATATTTGCGAGGCTTATTTACAGCGCCTTCAATAAAGTCGGAGTAAACAATGGTTTGAATAACCATACCGGTATAGGTAACGATTTGTTCGCGCTTGGTGATGTTGCCATTCTCATCGTAAGTAAAACGATAAGTATCGCGACCACCAATCTCTTCGATACGATTGCCATTGGCATCATAGTTATAGGCAATACTATCAGATTGTTTCCAATCGGAATAGGCAGGACGCCATTTGTAATTGACAAGGCTGGTAAGTTGGCCTTGCTCGTTGTAATTGTAATAATAGACATTCTCTACATCGAAGACACCCGAAGTTCCGGCAGTCTGAAAGACGTGACGAACGGTATCGCCATTAGCATCATAAAAATAGAAATCTTTGGCTTGACAGTTGGCCGAAATCCCCATATGATCGCCATACTTCTCGCGATGAGTCAGCCTCAAATCGGCATTAGCCGGCAATGTCATAGCAACTGCAAGAGTGCATAGACACAGTGAAAGTAGTTTTTTCTTCATAAAAACAGTTATTAAGATATTATTGGTTAAGTTTCTTTTAAGGTATAGATTATCGGTGCAAATTTATATAATATTTTCGTAATCAAGAATAATAGTAGTATTTTTTTTGAACGACGAGGACTTTTCAACACACAATCACACAATTCATTACCCGAGTATTTCATAATAATTTGATACTTTTTGTATTATAGGCCGAGTAATTACTACAAAAATAATTATCTTTGCAGTGAGACTAGAAGGTGTATAGGTAATCGCCACAAAAACAACGATTGTTGCATCACAATCAAGTATACAGTATAACGCGATCAGACACCATACAACTCCCCTACCGGACAATTAGACAACAACAATATAATAACTTCTATACAAAGAAATTGACTATGACAAAGTCTTACGTAGTAGGTATCGATATAGGTGGTACCAACACAGCATTTGGAATTGTAGACACACGTGGTAATGTAGTAGCCGGTGGTTCTATCAAAACGCCCAAACACGTTGAGTTTAAAGATTATGTAGAACAACTCTACACCGCAGTAGCCAACCTCATAAAACAAGAGGGCCATGAAGGTCAAATAGCCGGAATAGGTGTAGGCGCTCCTAATGCCAACTTCTACACAGGCAACATAGAAAGTCCTGCCAACCTCTACTGGACAGAGGATGGAAAACGTTTGGAGATAATTCCTTTTGCTTCTTTGCTAAAAGAAAAATTCGGTATTCCTGTAGCCATAACCAATGATGCCAATGCAGCTGCAATCGGAGAGATGACTTACGGTGCGGCTCGTGGTATGAAAGATTTTATTATGATAACATTGGGTACAGGTGTAGGTAGCGGTATCGTAGTAAATGGCCAATTGCTATATGGTCACGACGGATTTGCCGGAGAATTGGGTCACGTAACAATGCGTCGTAACAACGGTCGTATGTGTGGATGTGGTCGCACAGGCTGTCTAGAGGCTTACGCATCGGCAACCGGTGTAGCTCGCACCGCCCGCGAATACTTGGAGACACGCAAGGATGAGTCATTGCTACGCAACCTCAACATCGACGATATCACATCGAAAGATGTCTATGATGCTGCAATAGCCGGTGACGAGTTGGCTCGCGAGGTATTTGAGTTTACCGGCAATATGCTAGGTGAAGCATTTGCCGATTTCATCGCATTTTCCAGCCCCAAAGCCATCATCTTGTTTGGTGGTCTTACCAAAGCCGGCGAGTTGATTATGCGCCCCATCCGCGAAAGCCTCGACCGCAATATTATGAATAACTTCCGTGGCAAAACCGAAATTCTTTTCTCTCAACTCAAAGAAGGTGATGCTGCTGTTCTCGGTGCAAGCGCACTAGGTTGGGAAGCTAAATAAGATATAACTCTATAACCGAAATAAAAGAGGTTGTGTTCAATATTTGAGCACAACCTCTTTAAGTTTGCAATATATAAGTCATTGATATTCATATAGAGAATAGGATACAAAGAGACTCAAAAAGACCTTGTCAAGGCAGTATGATAATTATTGCGCACTGCCTTGCAGTATTGATATTATTGTCAGCACCCTACCAATATCCAATAGACCAATGCTATATGCATCAAGAAGAAAACGGGAACAAGCAAGACAAAACGTAGGTGGCGGGTCTTATGACGAAACATATACATCGCAATCCAAGCCCCCAAAGCACCACCTATAAAAGCCAACAACAGCAGTGTAGCCTCGGGGATGCGACGCTTTGCCCTACGGGACCTATATTTATCTAGTGCATAACAAGCAAACGCCACTACATTGAGTAACAAGTATGCCGTAACTGCCACACGCCACAAAACAGACATATCAAACACGAATTTCTACCGCGTTCCATTTTCCGGAGTGCAACTCCCACACCTTATCAAATCCCGCCTCTCGCAGTATTTTCAAGGTTTCATAACGGCCGGAGTCTACTTTATCGATATCGTGACAATCGGAATTAACAACCAAATTAAGTCCTAAACGGCGCACCAGTGGCAACCACTCGACACTCGGAAAGATACGATTATGCTGTTCGAGGGCTTTGGTATTAACTTCGACCAAGAAATCACCACCTCGCAACGAGCAGATGTGCTTGTATACCAATTCTTCATACCACGACTCTTGTAATATGGCAGGGTCGAATTGTGAAGCATTGAGCGCAATCTTGTCGGGATGAGCGTGAATATCGAAGTTAGCACACGCAACAAGACGACGACTATTATCGTAAAACAGCTGTACAATGCGACGAATATCGCCCCCAAAGACGCGCCAAGCAGCATCTTTGAAGGTTGTAAAGGCTCCATCGGTACACATCCACTCACCGCTATCATTGGCAACAAAATGCACAGCACCGATAGTATAATCGGTAGGTAGTGTTGCATAAAAGGGCAAACGTGGATTGCGCACCTCATCAAGATAGTCTACTTCCAATCCTACATAGAGTTCTATCTTGTTGCCATAAATGCGTTTTACCCTATTAAACTCAGCAAAATATTTCTCGTAAGTATCGGGTTGTAAAGACTTGATGGGAGGCATCGGAAAGGTAGTATGTGATGTGATACCATAAGCCGTCATACCACAAGCAATGGCCGATTGGACAAATGCCTCCATCTCTCCCCTTCCATCGCAGAAATTGCAATGAGAGTGGTAATTGGTATTATTATATTTCATATTCATTATTTACGATTGTTGAGCAGCTCGCACCTTGCGCACATATCGAACAAACAAAGTGAACAAAAGAAGAGCTACGCCCAATCCGACACCCACAGAGAGGGCATAACCGAGCGACAAGCCCTCAGGAGCAAACAAAATATACGACACGCACACCACTGTCATAAACAAGGCCGGGAAAAGGGTAATCAAGTAACTCAATCCCTTGCGCTCACGCACCAAGAAGACTGTGAGTGCCCACAAGGTAAACACCGACAACGCCTGATTACTCCAAGCAAAATATCGCCACAAAATATTGAAGTCGATCATCATAATGACAGCCGATAGTGCAAAGATGGGTAATGTAACCAATAGTCTGTTACGCAACCCCGACTGGTCGATGTGCAAGAAATCGGCAGCAATGAGTCGTGCCGAACGGAGTGCTGTATCGCCCGATGTAATGGGAGCAAAAATAACACCTAACAGCGCCAAGAAACCACCTATCGCACCCAACCAATTTATAGAAATCTCGTTAACCAATACCAAAGGTTTATTACCGTGCGAAGCCAAATACTCCGACAATCCCTCGTACGAACCAGTATATGCCACTGCTGCAGCCGCCCATATAAGTGCCAAAATACCCTCTACCACCATTGCTCCATAGAACACCGGACGTGCCATCCGTTCATTCTTCAAACAACGCGCCATCAAAGGCGATTGTGTTGCGTGAAAACCCGATATTGCACCGCAGGCTATGGAGATGAACATCATAGGGAAGATGGGCAGTGCATCGGCTTGCGGATGTCGGTTGTGAAAACCTTCTGTCACCTCGGGCAGCGCATCCATATTACCCAACAACACCACCAAAATGCCTAGAGCCATAAATAATAAAGCTAAGCCAAAGACCGGATATACCTTGCCAATAATCTTATCGATGGGCAACAATGTAGCCAACAGATAATAAATAAAAACTACTATAACGCACCACCATTGCAAAGGCAATACATTTGATATTGCTTGCAACCATCCCGGCATTACTCCATCACTACCTGCAGCATATTGTGTTATTATTCCCGAAATAAGTTCGGCCGGATTTATTACAAATACAGCTCCCACCAATATGAGCAACAATAAAGAGAAGCAACGCATCGCCTGTTTGACTCCATTTCCCAACTCTGCACCAACAATCTCGGGCAGGCTCACGCCCCCTCTACGCAACGAAATCATTCCCGAAAGATAGTCGTGAACAGCACCTCCAAAGATTGTACCCAATACTATCCACAGATAGGCAGCCGGCCCAAAAAGAGCGCCCATAATAGCACCAAAGATGGGGCCCAGACCTGCAATATTGAGAAACTGTATAAGAAAAATGCGCCACGTGGGTAGTGGAATGTAATCGACACCATCGGTCTTGGTAACAGCCGGTGTAGGGCGAGAAGCATCTACGCCAAAAATACGTTCTACTATCGATCCATAAATAAAGTAACCGGCAATGAGCAATACCATTGCCACAAGAAACGAAATCATACTCTCTCTTTTAATAAAGTAATAACTATATTATGTCGACAAAGTTACTATTAATCGCATAAATATAGTCCAATCATCGAAACATTTTTATCAATAACGGACAATTTTCACTCCATTTAAGAGGTCTCCGGTAACACTTGTCAAGACCCCAAAATCAGCCTCTTACGTATCCATAAAAAGGAAAACTTGACAAACGCTACATTTTGCGACCGTATATATAGGTATTGCTCATCACTCGGTACCTACATATAGAATGAAAAGAGATTATATCGACACCTTGCTTATTGCACAGATGCATAAACTATTCTGCCACGCAATGCGTTATGCACAAACATTCGATGAAGCACAAGATCTGCTACAAGACACCTTGCTACTCATTCTTGAGAAAATCGACCATTACAAAGAACAAAATTTCGACGGGTGGACTTTCACCCTACTAACCAATCTGCATCGCAACAAACTGCGTCATAATACGTTGAGAGAAAATATTGTGATTGTAGAATATAACCACAAGGACTCAAACCGAATAGAAGAACAATGTGACATTGCAACAGCCATCGACAGCCTACCGTCAATCTACCGAGAAACCATAATACTGATGCTCAAGGGATATAAATATAACGAAATAGGTCAAAGGCTGGAGATATCGACCGGAACAGTAAAAAGCCGGATAGCTCGTGCCCGACAAATGATGCAACAGACGCTGAGGGATTACAACATATAGACACACCTGCAACCATCGATCGTGTGCTAACAACACTCACAATCGGCACAAGCCTCTCCCACTTCAATCTCAAGTGTAGCGTGTGTAATAGAGAGTTCTGACAAGCGAGACTTTACACATCTTTTCACCACACTCATATCATCTGCATTATTTATTACCAAATGAGCAGTTATTGCGTTTTGTGTCGTACTCATAGCCCATACGTGTATATGATGCACACCCACTACCCCATCAATGTCGCATATAGCCTGCTTTACCGCATCAACATCAATCGAGTCGGGTACGCCATCCAACGACAACCGCAGGCTATCGGTGAGCAATCGCCACGTCGACACCAGAATGACAACGGCAATAATCATACTGATAATAGGATCGACAATCGTTATATTCCACAACATTATGGCAATACCCGACAACAATACTCCTATCGACACCAATGTATCGGCAGCCATATGCAAGAATGCACCGCGCATATTAAGGTCGTCTTTACGCGCCTTCACAAGCATATACGCTGTAATACCGTTAACCACAATACCCAGTGCAGCAGTCCACGACACAGCCTCACCATTTACCTCGGCCGGCATTTGCAACTTGCGTACACTTTCTACAATGATAGCTCCTACAGCCACCAACAATATGATAGCATTGAGCAACGAAACAAGAATAGTGCTTTTGCGATAGCCATAGGTGTATTGCTTGGTTGGCTGAAGAGCCGCCAGGCGATACGCCAATAGCGCCAGAATAAGGCTGAACACATCACCCAGATTATGCCCGGCATCACTCAAAAGCCCTAGTGAATGATAATACAATCCCATACCGGTTTCAATAACAACATATAGGATATTGAGAACTATACCTACTATCAATACCTGCCCGGCCTGAGCGGCATCTACGTCGTGATGATGATGGTGATGATGTGACATATACAGTATTAACTTTTAATATTTATTTATCGCAATATTATACAAAATATGACATTTTGTCGCTATATATGTTAAAATTGACATATTCACACGTTAAAATTGTCAGTATTTTCACAATTATACGACAATGGCACAAGAATTGAAATATTTATTGCGAAGCCCGATGGCGCAAGCCGCAACGGGACAACACACAAAAGTAGAAAATTAATAAACAAAAAAGGAGAATATAACGATGAAAACAACAAGAAGTTTTAACAATGTATTTGATGCACTCTATGGAATGTTAGATAACGAAGCGTGGATGTCACGTAGTACAGGCAGTACACTACCCGCCTTGAACATAAGCGAGACCGAAGCACAGTACGAGTTGGAATTTGCCGTACCGGGAATGAGCAAAGAAGACTTTGGCATACAACTCGACACCAACGACCATCTGGTTGTATCGATGGAGAAAACGCCCAAAGCCGGTAGCGACAAACGTTACTTACGCCAAGCATTCCGCACAACGGCATTCCGCCAAAGCATTGTATTGCCCGATGATGTAAATCGCGACAGTATAGCAGCACGAGTAGAGAATGGTATTCTTTACATCACACTGCCCAAGCTCAAACCCGAGGTTGTAAAACCCGAGGTGCGCACCATCGGCATTGCATAATTGATAAAAGATTAGGTAAAAAAGATATAATATCGAGATAGAGGGTCTCACTATCTCGGCTCACAACAAGATGAGAACATAAGTTTGTATTCTATTTAGTTTGGTTTGTTTGTATTTTTACACAAAGGGTGATACCTCGTGATGAGATATCACCCTTGACTATTTCAAACAGTTCAAAGAGATTGATTTCCTTTGATTTAGGGCTCTTTTCATCCTGTCATTTTACAATCAACCTTTAAAGGGCTTGTTGTTTAAATCCGAATTTTTGCCTAACTTTTTTGATCAATAAGCCCAACCTTTTTATCCATTTCTAACGCAAATAGTACAAATATATTAAAATCAATCAATTGCCCCGATTTTATGTACTAATTTTGACCAATAAGCCTAATTTTGACCAATAAGCCTAATTTTGACCAATAAGCCGGTATTCCTGACTGATTCTATATAGGATATAAAAAAAGCCCGACAAAATTGTCGAGCTTTATTCTCTTTTGAGCCTCTTGTCGGATTCGAACCAACGACCCCGAGATTACAAATCACGTGCTCTGGCCAACTGAGCTAAAGAGGCAGGAAGGGTAAGCTTACCACATCGCACCGCTACGACCTACTACCCTTGCTACGGTCAAGTCCTGGGGGAATTCACAGGGAGCTGGTCGTGTAGGACTTACCCGAGCGCAAAGGTACTATTTTTTTTATTCCCTGCAAATCTTTTTACGAAAAATCTTTCAACAATTATCACTCCAACAGTGTAACACATTGTTTCTGAAATGATTTGTCGCAATATTTTTTTCTTCATTTTATACTTTACGTTCTGCCCACTTGGCATACTTGAAGTAAAGGATGGTACACAATAGAATTACACCCCAATAGATATACTCTACCGTCCAACATACGGCAACATCGGCACGCAGGTTGAAAATGATAGCATATATAGCAAATGCATAAAATATAGTAGCCAAAATTTCTATTCCCAGTGCAAAGCGTGTATTACCCGTACCCGAAACAGCGTGAAAAAGTATGCAAGCCGGTATCGCGACAAAATTAAATCCCAACATCACATATACCGATGACACCGAACCGGACAAAATCACTTCATTGTCGGTAAATATACGCATAAATGTTTGTGGCATAAAGGCGATTATCACAGCCAAAGGCACAATAACCAGATAGCCCATTGTTATGATACGCTTGAGTATCAACATCACATCGTGCGACCGGGATGCCCCGATGGCATTACTCACCAATGTACTTGCCGTAGATGCAAAAGCTATTATAGGCATAAATATCAGCGACGACCCACTCCGCACTATGTTTGTGATGGCAAGTTGCTCTTCTCCCAAATGCTCGATGGCCAAGAAAAAGACAAACCACACTGCGTGGGTGAGAAAGTTCTGCAACATAGTCCACACCGAGAGCGACAAAATACCATTGATAACAGCCGGAGAGAAACGCATCAGCGATGTAAATCCATAGTGTCTGAGATCTACCCGCAATACGGCATAAAATATAAAATGCAGCATTGCCAACATCTCGGCCACCACCGAGCCGACTGCAGCTCCGGCAATACCCATAGCAGGTACACCAAACGCACCAAAGACAAAAATATAATTGAATATCACATTGGACACAGTGAGGATTATCGAGTTCCACACCAACACTTTGGTATGAGTAACACCCACAAAGAAGGCACGAAACATCACGCTCACAGCCGAAAACAACAACCCCCATATGCGCCAATCGAGATAATCGATACAGGCAGCATACACACGTTCCGACGTAACAATAGCAGCCAATAACAACGGTGAAAGCCATTTCGACAGAAGTATAAACACCCCCGCTATAAACAATAGGAAGATACAGCCTTGAACAACGATATCTCCTATGGCATTATACCGTCCTTCTCCATTGCGACGCCCTATAAATATCTGCGCTCCGACACTAAATCCGAACACAGCCATATATATAGTAAGGTAATATACCGAAACCAATGCTGTTGCCCCCAATTCGATTTCACCAACACGCCCCATATAGGCCGTATCGGTAATATTAATAAGTGTCTGCATCACCAGACTGATGAGAATGGGATAGGCAATCTGCCATATATCACGATATTTGTACATATAAATAAATACTATATCAGACAGCGAGCCTATACATCAGGCTCTATAAAACAAAACATAGGCTCACTCTCTTATAAAGAGAGATGAGCCTTATTGATATCTTATTGATTTAGACCAGCTTATTGGTTGCCGTATCGGGGAATATAACTTTGGGTTGGAAAGCGCGAGCCTCCTCGGCATCCATCCAAGCGTATGCCATAATAATAACAACATCACCGGGTTGTACCAAACGAGCCGCAGCACCGTTGAGACATACAACCCCCGAACCACGTTCACCACGAATTACATAAGTTTCAAATCGTGAGCCATTATTATTATCGACGATGGCAACCTTTTCGTTGGCTATAATACCGGCTGCGTCCATCAAATCCTCATCGATAGTTATACTACCTATATAATTGAGGTTGGCTTGAGTTACAGTTACTCGATGTATTTTTGATTTAAGAACTTCTATATACATTTTCCAAAAGTTATGTGTGCAATGTTTTGTGTTGTCAAGGACGAGAATATGCTATATTATCTATAAGTCGCACTTCGCCATTATATACGGTAATGCAACCTACCACATAATTGCTATCGACCCACGCATTGATGGGTTGAAGAGAATAACCATCAACAATTTCATAATACTCAACACGCATTTCGGGAGTAGCGTTAATGGTATCAATTACATATTTGATAGTATCTTCTACTGAGTGCTCCTTGGCATAATCGATACTGGCAAAGAGGGTTTGCGCTATGACCGGAGCATTCTTGCGTTGCTCGGGAGTGAGACGGGTATTGCGGCTGCTGAGTGCCAATCCATCCTCTTCTCGCACAATAGGACAAGATATAATATCGATATCGAAATTGAGTTGCTTGGCCATCGTACGAATAACGGCAATCTGTTGAAAGTCTTTCTCTCCGAAGTAGGCGCGGTGAGGTGCAACCATATAGAATAGCTTGCTCACAATTTGAGCCACACCGTTGAAGTGTCCGGGACGATAACGCCCCTCCATCACCTCGGCTACGGCGCCCAAATCAAACACACGTGTATCGGGCTCGGGGTAAACCTCTTCGACCGATGGTGTAAAGACGTATGTGCAACCGGCACGCTCGAGCATCGCACAATCTTGCTCGGGAGTACGAGGATACAATTCCAAGTCTTTTTTATCATTGAATTGAGTGGGATTGACAAAGACACTCACCACAGTAATATCATTTTCGGCAACACAACGTTCGACCAACGAAATATGTCCAACGTGCAAAGCACCCATTGTAGGCACAAGCCCTACACTCTTACCATTGCTACGAGCAGCATCCACCACCTCGCGCAAGGCTGCAACTGTTGTAATTCTCTCCATATCTAAATGTAGATTGTAAAAACAATGCAAAGGAAATAATAAAACTACAAATGACGAAACATAAAAGCAATAAAATTTTCTATAAAGGCTATTTTTAACAGCCCGAATGTCGATAAAAATATATAAAACTAAAATTTTTCGATGTTAAGACACTTAAAATTTGGCTGATTAAGCAATTTTTTTTATTATCTTTGCATCGGTAATGTGTGCAGTAAAGCCGACACTACCTTGTAATTAGACAGGAAAAGAGATATGAGCAAAACAAAAGTCTTATTTATCGCCCAAGAAATGACACCTTATATGCCCGAGAACGAGCTATCAAAGTGTTGTCGCGAGCTACCTCAAGGTATACAAGAGAAAGGACACGAAATACGTGTATTTATGCCCAAATACGGCAATATCAACGAAAGACGCAACCAATTACATCCTGTCAAGCGCTTGTCGGGTATGAATTTGATAATAGATGATACCGACCACCCACTCATCATCAAGGTAGCTTCGATACCATCGGCTCGTATGCAGGTATATTTTACCGAGGAAGATGACTACTTCCAACGTCACACAGGCGCAGCGCAAGACGAAGCCAATCGCGAAGACAACGACGAGCGCAGTATCTTCTTTGTACGTAGCGTAATAGAGACAGTAAAGAACTTCCGTTGGGAGGCCGATATAGTACACTGCCACGGATGGCTTACAGCATTAGCTCCTCTGTACATCAAGAAATCGTATGTAGACGATCCTTGTTTCCGCAACTCAAAAGTGATTGTATCACTTTATGACAACAAGTTCGACCGTCACTTCGATGCACGTTTTGCCGAAAAAATACTTTTCCGCAACATCACAGACAAAGATATCCCCTTTGCCTCGGGCGAAGAGATTGATTATATTACCCTTAACAAATTGGCTATCGACTATGCCGACGGTGTAGCCCTAGGCAGTGAAAATGTCGACCCTATACTCATTGAGTATGCCAAAGAAAAAGGTAAGTTGTTCCTCCCCTATCAACCCGAAGAAAATCGTAGTGAGGCATTTGACCAATTCTACGAGCAAGTATGGAACAATAATAATTAATACTGCATAGAAACAATGAAATTATTGAAATATTGGGTCATAGCAATACTCGCCGGAATACTACTGACATCGTGCGAGGATGAAATATCGACCATTGGTTCTTCACTCAACACCTCTACCATAGAGATTACCGTCGACTCAACATTTGTCAAGTTGTCGGGCAAGTCGGTTTATACCGATAGCATCATCGGCCGTACTACCGACCCTTTGTTGGGAACACTCCACGTAGAGAAATATGGAACTCTACACACAGGCTACCTTACCCAATTTATGCCCACGCTCAAGATTGACACACTCAATATCACCCCCAATACACTCGACTCGGTCAAGTTGTATCTCAACTACTACGACAATGACCTTACAGGCGACTCATTGGCACCTATGATATTGGATATATATCGTCTGCACAAGACCATCAAAGCACCACTATATACCAACATCGACCCGGATGAATATTTTTCGCCCGAAGACAAGTTGGCAAGTTGCGTATTTGGTAGTACTACCGAAGGTTATGTCGACAAAAATAACAGCTCGGATAGCGAAACCATAACTTATAAACAAATAGGTGTAGACCTACCCTTGTCGTTAGGTGTAGAGATATTTGAGGAATATATGCGAAACCCCGATATATTTGCTTTCCCCTCGGAATTTGCCAAGTTCTTCCCCGGTATATATATGAATATATCTTATGGCAATGGACGAGTAGTAAACATCAAGGGTGTATTTATGACAATGTACTACCGCGCCATTGACGATGCCGGCAAGATAGACACTCTATCGCACACCTATATGGGCGTGACCCCTGAGGTGTATAGCATCAACCATTTTACTCTCACACCCGATGAAACACTGATACAAGCCGTCGAAGAGGGCAACAACAATGGCAAGCACGTATATGCACAAGCCCCGATAGGCTATATGCCCATCATTCATTTCCCTGCTCAGAATATCATAGACAAATATAATGAGAAGATGAGCGAGTCGCACAAGATACAAAATATCTTGAATGCACTCTCTTTCTCAATACCTGCTATTGTAGACTCCGACAGCAAATTGTCACCTCCCGAACATTTACTCTTTATTCGTGCATCGCAGGTCAAAGATTTCTTCGAGAGTCGTCTACTCCCCGACAACATCTCGACAGTATATGCCACCTATAACAAGAACAAGAAAGTATATGACTTTGGCAATATAGGTACGTATATACGCAGTATAATGAGCCGAGAAGACCCCACAGTAACAGAAGATGACGAAACAATCGCCCTCATACCGGTGCAGATAACCAGTGAAACATCGACCGATTACTATGGTTCGACCACTACTGTTACAAGTGTCACTCCCTATTGTGCCTCACCCGCCATTGTTGAGTTGGACCTTAATGGAGCAATGATTAAGATTACTTACACCACACAAAAGGCTCAATAACACCAACGAGGACAACCACCCAAGAGGAGAGTAACCGGATAGGTAAGAATAGTTTTTACAACATAAATATTGCAAGCCACAATAGCTCAGTCGGTAGAGCATTTCATTCGTAACGAAAAGGTCGTGGGTTCGAGTCCCACTCGTGGCTCAAAAAATATGCGATGACAACAACATCGCATATTTTTTTATACACCCGCATCAATACGTGTAAAAAAACACAAAATTTGATACTGCATAATATATTATTGTGAGAAAAACACTATATTTGAAAAGCACAACACATCTGCACCGACCTATGAAGATAGAACTACCCATACACAAAGAGAGCAAGAAAACACAGTGGACTACCGACCAACACACACTCACCATCATTGGTGCTAATGGCGCGGGAAAGACCCGGTTTGGCAACGACATTGCCACACGCAACGAAAAAAATATCTTTAAGATTTCAACTCTTAAAGCCCTTTATATCGACCCGGATAAGAGTGTGGAGATAGGTTGCAACATCACACAACTGTTTAACGACCTACAAGAAAGAACAACATATCGCATCGAACCGGTGAATACCGAATTTGAGCGGCTGATGTATCTACTGATGTATGAGGAGTTTACCAATGTAATAGCATACAAAAACAACGACAATCCCAACAAAGGGAAACTTCCGCGCACCAAGCTCGACCGCGTGCAACGACACTGGGAAAGCATCTTTCCCGACAACAAGATGCTACGCGCCGCAGGCAACTTGAGCATACGTGGAGGCAAAGACCCTCGCCCCTTCTCACCCTTACGACTGAGTGATGGAGAAAAGGCAGTTTTTTACCTATTGGCCTCGGCACTCTTTGCCTCACCGCAATCTATCATAATGGTAGAAGATCCTGAAGTATTTCTACACCACTCGATAATGAAATCGGTATGGGATACCGTAGAGCAACTGCGCCCCGATTGCACATTTATATACCTTACACACGATCTGGAATTTGCCGCATCACGCAATGAAAGCAGTTGTGTGTGGGTAAAAACATTCGATGCCGAGCATATCGAATGGGATTATGAGATACTGCGCAGTCCTAGCGAGCTACCCGAAGATGTCTATCTCGACCTGCTAGGAAGCCGCAAGCCTATCCTCTTTATAGAAGGTACAGACAACCGTAGCATAGACGTAAAATTGTACACCCTACTCTATCCCGAATACACGATTAAACCGCTGGGAGGATGCTCTAAGGTAATCGAGACAACTCGCACCTTCAACGATTTGAAGAGCTTTCATCACATCGAATCACACGGCATCGTCGACCGAGACCGCCGCACCAGAACCGAGGTAGAATCATTACAACAGCGCAATATTGCTGTTCCCGAAGTGGCCGAAGTAGAGAATCTATTGCTCATAGAACCCGTAATGCGCATTGTGGCACAAAGGATGGGACTGAACGCCAACAATATTGTGAACAATGTACGTAATAACATCATAAGGATGTTTGATGACGAACTAGAGAATCAGGCGTTGCTACACACGCGACATCGCACCAAGCGAGAGATTGAGTGCTTTATAGACCGACGCTCAAATAATATCGAGGACTATGAAGAACACATCCGCACCCTTACAGCCGAATGCAATCCGCGCAAAAGATATGAAGACCTTTGTGCCAAGTTTCGCATATATGTACACAACAAACAATACGACAAGATATTACAAGTATATAACCAGAAGGCTATGTTGCCCAACTGTGGCATAGTACAAGCGTGCGGCTTTGCCAGCAAAGAGAAATATCTGAAATTTATTCTTTCAATCCTGCGCGAAAACAGCGAAGACTCGACTACAATGCGCCGAGCCTTACGCGAAGTGGTTGGATTGGTGTAAAAATCTCTACCCATAATTACAGGAATAAACATCGTGTTTAGAAACAGAAAGAGAGGTTTTCCACGTCTTGGAAAACCTCTCTTTGTATGATTATACAGGTCTGAAACCAACTGTTTTTCCACATTACCACCATTTTGCGCCACATCATTGACAAGTACCGGCTACTTATTGTCCACATTATACCTTATAATATTGAACAAATATCGGCACTTTGCCGGCATTAGCACCGGTTTCTACTGCATCCGCCAATATTAATATTCTATGCGATCGAGAATACCCGTAAGGGCTGCAATGGTAATACCGTAATTGGTAATAGGTACACCTTGTATACGAGCGCGAGCCATACGATTGAGTACGTGTCGACTATTGAACATACAAGCGCCACAATGTATCACTATGTCGTATGATGTAAGTTCTTGCGGAAACTCATTGCCACCTACTACATCGATATGCAAATCGGGACTAATCTTGCGACGCAGCATAGCCGGCAGTTTCACACGACCTATATCCTCATTTTGTGGCACGTGCGAACAGGCTTCGGCTATAAGGACACGCGAACCGGCAGTAAGTGTTTTCAGTGCTTTTGCACCCTCCACAAAGACCTTAATATCACCTTTATAACGAGCAAAAAGCACCGAGAAAGAGGTTAGACGAGAAGCCTCGGACTTGAGCTGATAGACGGCATCGAACACTTGCGAATCGGTAATAATAAGCTGCGGAGGTGAGGCCAACGCCGCAAGCGCAGCCGGCATTCCCTCAACCGTACAACTCACAGCTGTACAATGGCGGTCTAACAACTCTCTGATAGTCTGCACCTGAGGTTGTATGAGTCTTCCTTTGGGCGCACTGGCATCTTGTGGCATAACCAACAAGACGGTATCACCATTCTCAACCATTCCTTGCAGAATGGTACGTTCCTCGCGCATAGCACTTTGCACAAGGGCATCTCGCAAGGCGGGCAATCCCTCACCCGTAACAGCACTGACAATAATAGGTTTCAATCCTGTATCTTGCTCAACCTCAAGAGCCACTCGACCGACATCGGTCAAACGGTCGGCCTGCGATATGACCGCCACAACGGGTATTTCACGCGCACGTAACTCGGCCAACCATCTTTTATCCTCATCGGTACGAACCTCGGTAAACAGCACAATGGCAATATCGGTTTTATCCACCACCTTAACAGTTTGCTCAATGCGTTGCATTCCCAACACACCATTATCATCATATCCCGGTGTATCGATAAGCACACTGGCACCAATGCCCGGCAACTCGATAGCCTTGCTTACCGGGTCGGTAGTAGTGCCGCGCACCTCACTCACAACAGCAATACTCTGTCCTGTGAGAGCATTGATAAGCGACGACTTACCACTGTTACAACGACCGAAAAAAGCTATATGTGTGCGTTCTGATTGCGGAGTTTTTTGCATATATTGATATCTTATTAGAAACGGAAATCTCGCTCTCCGTTGGCTATTTTACGTAGATTTTCGATAGTAATATTTCGCACTTTATCCGATGGAATGAGCGGTATTTCACGCTCTATCACCTTCTCGGCCAACATACGTGTACGTGGTGATGCATAATCATCGAGATACTCACGCAACGTAAACAACGCATTGGGCGCACAACAATTACCTATAAGTCCACGCTTGGCAAGCGACATAAAACGGTCACCGGTACGACCTTCGCGATAACAAGCTGTACAGAAACTAGGTATATAACCCAATTCGAGCAACCACGCCACTATCTCGTCAAGAGTACGATTGTCAGAGATATCAAATTGAGCCGAGTCCTCGACATTTTCAATACCCTCGGCATATCCACCCACCGATGTACGAGAGCCACCACTGAGTTGCGAAACGCCTACATCAAGAACCAACTCGCGTGAGCGTTGCGACTCACGAGTAGACACTATCATACCCGTATATGGCACTGCGAGGCGTAGCACAGCAACAATACGACGAAAAACCTCATCGGTAACAGCATCAGGGAAGTCGGCAGGGTCGATGTCATCGGCGGGGCGAATACGTGGCACACTGATAGTGTGAGGTCCTACGCCAAAACGCGCTTCGAGGTGTTCGGCGTGCATCAATATACCTACAAAATCATAACGATAATTACACAAACCGAACAGTGCGCCAATACCCACATCGTCAATACCGCCTTCCATAGCACGATCCATAGCCTCGGTATGATAAGCCCAGTCGCTCTTGGGTCCGGTAGGATGCAACTCTTCATACACCTTACGATTGTATGTCTCTTCAAAGAGTATATATGTACCTATACCTGCATCTTTGAGCAAGCGGTAGTTCTCGACAGTAGTAGCAGCAATATTTACATTGACACGGCGAATAGCGCCATTTTTGTGATGTATAGAGTATATGGTGTCTATCGATTCCAACACATACTCAATAGGGCTCATCTTGGGATGCTCTCCCGTTTCCAACGCAAGTCGTTTGTGCCCCATATCTTGCAAGGCAATTACCTCTCTACGTATCTCCTCTTGCGAGAGTTTACGACGAGGGATAGTGCGATTGATGGCGTGATAGGGACAATATACACAACCATTAATACAATAATTGGAAAGATAAAGCGGAGCAAACATCACAATACGATTGCCATATATGCGTTGTTTGATTTGTCGAGCCAGCTTAAAAATACGCTCCACAATCTCAGGATCATCACTCTCCAAAAGTACCGCTGCATCGCGGTGATTTAAACCATTACCTTCGGCAGCGCGTGCTAATATTTCATCAACTAACACTCTATCATTGCGATGAGTGGCGGCATACTCAAGGGTTGCCATAATTTCGCCATCGTGGATAAATTCTTGCGCACGAGGCGATTCTACACGGTATTCTATCATAGTTATACCTCCTCTATATAATGACCTATGTCGTAATTAATTTCATAATCAATTGTCGCAAGTTGCTTGGCAAGGAGTTTCAGCCCTTCGGCCGCCTCGGCACCAAAAGCAGCTTTTCCCTCATATATTTCATAGCTACGACGCACATCGACCGGCGACAAGTTGGGCATAATCACATTGGCACCCGAGAGGATACCTTGTAATTGTGCTTGCGGCGAAAGCGTAGCCAGAGCCGTAGTAGATGGGATAAGCGCCGTAGGTAATAGCAAGCGCACTATCGACAGTAATAATAATGTTGTAGAGACCTCACCGGCAGGATGAGTGCCAAGAGGGGTCTGTGAATGAGGAATAAACGGGCCAATGCCCACCATCTGCGGGCGCATCTCTTGCAAGAGCAGAAGGTCTTGTACAAGGTGGTCGACTGTCTGTCCGGGCGCTCCCACCATCATACCCATTCCCGTTTGAAATCCTATGCGTTTGAGCGTCTTTATACACTCAATGCGATTGTGCCACGACATTGTAGCAGGATGCAATGATGCATATAATTGCGGTGAGGCTGTTTCGTGACGTAACAAATATCGAGCAGCACCGGCTTCATAAAGTGCCTTATAAGAAGCCTCACTACGCTCGCCCAACGACAGAGTTATGGCGCAACTAGGATACCGTTGATGTATCTGTTGCACCAGTGGTACAAGGAAGTCATCCTTGAATGCAACATCCTCGCCTCCTTGTAACACGAATGTACGAAATCCCAACCGGTACCCGACTTCGCAACAATCAAGAATTTGTTTTTCGGTGAGACGATACCTGTGCACATTGCGATTATCACGACGAATGCCACAATAATAACAATTGTTGCGACAATAGTTGCTCACCTCTATAAGCCCACGTATATATACACGTCTGCCGAAGTGACAACGAGTCACTTCGGCAGCATTATGTTGTAAAAAGTGCAGCGTTTCAGGGTCGCACACATTGAGGAGGGAACGGAGCCCCTCGGCATCGAGCCTATGCTCTTTCACCAAGCGTTCACCCCACGCATCCATAGCACTAATTATCTCTTTTGCAATTCTTTGTTATAGGTTTGACGCGCTTTATCATAAATCTCGTGATTAGCAGGACCCGAAATACAGCCGCCTTCACAAGCCATTACCTCAATAAATTGTACAGGAGCCTTACCTGTCTTACCGTATGCACGTAGAAGAGCTACATTTTTCTTGGTAAGATTGGCTACCAAAGTAGCAGAGAAAGTAAAGCTGCCGTTTATCTCATTGAGTACGGCTTGAGTCACACCGTTGGTTTGAGCAAATCCGTGAGCAAACTTACTAGACTCAACAGGTATATCAAATACGTGTTGATCGCCCAACTCAATACCCATACCATCAAATACCGAATGCAACTCCTCGAAAGTCATTACATAACTTACAAGGTCATCACGACGGGCTTCTTTGCGCTTGGCAATACAAGGACCTACAAAGACTAGTTTTGCATCGGGATATTTCTCACGAGCAATGAGAGCGGTATAGTACATCGGAGAGCGAGTGCTTGAGATGTATTTCTTCAAGTCGGGAGCGTGCTTTTCGGCCATCTCGATGTATGCAGGACAGCAAGAAGTAGTCATAAAGGGAGCGCCTTCTTCAAGACGTTCTTTAAGCTCGGCACTCTCCAAACGAGTAGTCTCTTCGGCACCTTGAGCCACCTCAATTACATCGGTAAAACCGACAGCCTTGATAGCACCATACACTTGCTCGGCAGGAAGATTATATTGAGCCAAGATAGCAGGAGCTACCATAGCTACGACTTTCTCACCACGACGGATGCTTTGCAATATATCAAATACTTGAGAAATCTCGAATATCGCACCGAATGGGCAACTGTTGAGACACTTACCGCAATAGATACACTTCGACTCATCGATATGCTCAACTCCATATTGGTCTTTGCTGATAGCACCAACCGGGCAAGCCTCTTCGCAAGGAACAGGAATGTATACGATAGCGTGATAGGGACAAGCCTCATAACATTTACCACAGCTTATACACTCATTGTGATTGATGCGACCTTGACTTGTGTAGGGGTCAAATTCGATAGCGTTCTTGGGACAATTCATCGAACAAGCACGGGCCACACAACCGCGACACAAATTGGTAATATCATAGTTGATGCGAACACAAGACGAACAAGCCTCGTCAATCACACACATAATATTATCCTTGATTTTCTCACGCTCCAATGCACGACTAGCATACTCGCTGAGCGGTGTCAGCTCGTCGGTCTCATCGGTCATATCATAGCCCAACAGAGGCAAAGATTTGTACTTCCACACCGCACGTTCTTTGTGAATACAGCAACGTCCACGCACTTGCGCATTACGGGGGCTTAACTCAATAGGCAAACGGTCTATTTTTTCTACCAGTTCACCAGCATTCCATAGTTTAATTAGATTGGTCAGCAATTTATGTCTGACAATCATCACATTGTTCTTAATAGCCATAACTTAAGATTAGGTTATTCTCTCTTTTAAGGTGCGAAGATAAGGTTTTTTTATAGCAAATCCCAATAAAAACTAAAAAAATCTTACAATAATATGAATATCTCATTTTACTCACTCAATATAATATGTTTTTGACGCTACAACTTGCACAATGAAGTGCAAAACCTTATCTTTGTAAATTAATTTAAATATATAAGTAATGCAAAACTCTTCCAAACGCAATACACACAGACGACCATCAAAAGAATTTACCTACAAGGTAGAGGCCGATTGTATATTGATTGATTTTTTATTGGCAACACTCAAAGACAAGTCACGCACGACAATCAAATCATATCTCTCGCATCGTCAAGTAGCTGTAAATGGTATGCCAACAACTCAATTCAACACACCGCTGCATCGAGGAGACCAGATAACCATCAACTTTACGACAGGCTATAAAACATTCAAGCATCGTCGCCTACGTATCATCTTTGAAGATGAATTTCTTATTGTTATAGACAAGGGCTATGGCTTGTTGTCTATGGCAACACAGAACGAAAAGACCGAGACTGCTTATCGTATCATAAGCGATTACGTAAAGAGTAACGACCCCGAAGGGCATATCTTTATTGTACATCGCCTCGACCGCGACACATCGGGTGTAATGATTTTTGCCAAGCGTCAACGAGTACAAGAGTTGTTACAACGTAAATGGAACGAAGCTGTTATAGAGCGCAAGTATATGGCGGTTGTGGAGGGTGTAATATCACCGGCACAAGGTCAGGTAAAATCATACTTGAAAGAAAATGCCGCAATGCAGGTATACTCAACCAACAACCCTGAGGAGGGTCAATTGGCCATCACTCGCTACAAAACAATTGCCACCAACAATCGTTTTTCACTTGTAGAGTTACAGTTGGAGACCGGTCGTAAGAACCAAATACGTGTACACCTACACGATTTGGGTCACCCCATTATAGGCGATCGCAAGTATGGCTCGCAATGCAATCCCATAGGTCGCGTGGCACTGCACGCAGCATCATTGCGATTTAAGCATCCCCTTACCGGACAGATGCTACACTTCGAGTCTATTATTCCTGAGAAATTTCAATATATCGTACAACCCAAATAATTAATTATAGTTATGATACAACGCGTTCAATCTATTTATCTACTCTGCTCAATAATTTTTATGGCAATATTTGCCTTCACCCCCTACTGCAATATTGTAACCGACAGTGGTTCGTACCAATTGAACAGTTGCGGACTCAACTTGTCGGCTCCCATAGAAACAGCCGGTGCCACTATCACTTCATCTCAAAACTATACAGTAGCCATTCTTGCAGCCCTCATCAGTGTAATGTCGGCAGTGGCAATTTTTATGTTTAAAAATCGCCCACGTCAGATACTTGTTTGCAAGGTAAACATACTGCTGTACATTGCATTATACATAGTAATGGGTATCTATGCATATAACAATTACAACATCTTGCAAGGAACCGGTTTTACAACCACTACATACGTTATATTCCCCATCTGCGCCCTTATAACCAATTGGTTGGCAATGGGAGCTATCAAAAAAGACGAAGATATGGTACGCGACAGTGAGCGTATGTGGAGTCGTAGCAAATAACCTCAAACAACTCGAAACAAGAGCAATATGCCCGGGCTAATAGAATCATTTCACGTGACAATGACCTGCACCGATGTAACTACCATCAACGCAATATGCAAGTTGGTGGTAAGTGCCTTGTTTGGCGGAGCGATAGGCTTTGAGCGCAAACAGAAAGGACAAATAGCCGGTTCACGTACATTTGCCCTCATCTCTATGGGTGCTTGTCTTGCAATGCTCGTTTCTAATGCCATACCACAACTGTTCGATCACTTACCCAATGGAGGTGATCCTGCTCGTATAGCTGCACAGGTAATCAGTGGTATTGGTTTCTTGGGAGCCGGTGCCATCATACAAACCAAAGCCTCGGTGCGTGGACTAACGACTGCGGCCGGCATCTGGGTATCGGCCGGTCTGGGACTCGCTATAGGTATAGGACTGTATGTTATAGCATTCTTTGCAATGGTATTGATACTCATCACTCTTATTGTGATAAACAATGTCGAAAAACTATTTAACCTTGAGTGGGACAGCGATATTATACGGTTGCAACTTCCCATTATTATCGACAGCATAGAAGAGTATCGTTTATTGTTCAAACAGCACAACATAAAACTGCACGAATGGTATGTCGATATTGATTACCGCAAAGAGACAACCACAATAAATTTCATCGTGCAAATGCGCGAACGCTCGGATGTATTGAAACTTTTTTCATCTATCAAGGCTCTGCACCCGACAGATAGTATAACACTACAAAACGAAATCTAATATGGATAACCTTCAACCCCTTATAGTAGACCTGGCACTCATACTCATACTAGCCGGAGTGGTAACTATCGTATTCAAAAAGTTGCGTCAACCGGTAGTATTGGGATATATAGTAGCGGGTTTCTTGGCAAGCCCCAACTTTCACTATCTGCCATCTATAGCCGATGTTGAGAATATCGACATTTGGGCTCAGATAGGTATTATCGTGCTGTTGTTTACCCTGGGATTGGAGTTTAATTTCAAGAAATTGCTCAACGTAGGAGGAACGGCATTTACCACAGCTCTTACAATAGCCTTGGGAATGATTGCCATAGGCTATACGGCCGGTCAGATGATGGGTTTCACCGTGTTTGACAGTATTTTCTTGGGTGCAATGTTGTCAATGTCATCGACAATGATAATCATCAAGGCGTTTAACGACTTGGGGATGCAACAACAGAAGTTTACGCAAACAGTATTCGGAGTGCTTATCGTACAAGACCTATTGGCCGTAGTATTGATGGTGGTATTATCATCGGTGGCAGCCGGTAGTGTTGAGGGTGGAGAGTTGCTCAACAGCGTGGTTCGTTTGGTGTTCTTCCTTATCCTTTGGTTTGTCATTGGTACATTTATCATACCCACATTTATACGCAGTGTACGAAAGCACCTCAACAACGAAACACTGCTCATCGTGTCGATGGGTCTGTGCTTTGGTATGGTTGTAATAGCCACATACGCCGGATTTTCATCGGCACTGGGAGCATTTGTTATGGGTTCTATCCTATCGAGTGCCAACGAAGTGGAACGTATAGAACGCATTGTGCAACCCATCAAAGACTTGTTTGGTGCAGTATTCTTCATCTCGGTAGGTATGCTGGTCAATGTAGATGCCTTGGTAGAATATGCTGTACCTATTGTCATTCTTTCGCTCATTGTCATCATAGGACAATCTTTCTTGGCAACGGCCGGTATGTTGTTGTCGGGACAGCCCTTACGAACAGCAATGCAATCGGGTTTCAGTCTGTCACAAATTGGTGAGTTCTCTTTCATCATAGCATCATTGGGTATCTCGCTAGGTGTAATGAATTCGTTCCTCTACCCCATCGTCGTAGCCGTCTCGGTGGTAACAACATTCACGACACCCTATATGATAAAACTAGCCATACCGTGCTACAACAAACTGGCACCTCGCATTCCCGAACGTATAATGAGACGACTAGACGAGTATGCAGCCAGCAAGACTACCATAGAGAACGAAAAGACTGTATGGAAACAAGTTATTACCAACTACTTGAGCAACATAATCATATATGGCACGCTCACAACTGCTATTATTATAGTATCTAAGATATGGTTATATCCGCTTACCGAGGAGTGGCTCACCGAGAATGTAGGTAAATTATTGGCCACTATAATAACTCTATTGGCTATGTCGCCATTCTTGTGGGCTATAACAATGCGTCGCACCAATAGCAATATACTACGCAGTCTGTGGAGTGATGGTCGTAGCAACCAAGTGCCCATAATGCTTCTCATTGTCATACGCTATGTGATAGCAGGTGCATTTGTTATAGGTTTCCTTCTATCGGTATACTCCTATATAGGTATGATAATAGGCTTGATATTGTTCTTGCTTATGATGAAGACCTTCTCCAAGGACATTCAGAAACAATTCCGTCGACTTGAAAAGGGCTTCCTCGACAACCTCAACCAACGCGAACGCAGCAAAAAAGGTATCGACCTCATACACAATCTGCACATAGCACGTATGAAGGTTCACGAAGAGAGCGAGATAGCCGGCTCGAAACTGGCCGACTTGAACCTTCGTAAGAGATTTGGCGTGAACCTTGTAAGCATCTTGCGTGGCACCCGACGCATCAATATTCCCGGTGGCGAGGCCCGTCTTTTCCCGGGTGACATCATTGGCGTAATAGGCACAGAGGAGCAAATAGGCCGCTTCTTGCCGGTTGTAGAATGTGGCGAAGAAATAAGTTGCGACGGCACTAGCGAGGAAGTTACGTACACCTATATCACTATATACGAAAACTCATCGTGGATAGGTAAGTCGACTGCCGAACTGGGCTTGCGCAACAAGTACCACTGTTTGTTGGTAGGAATAGAACGCGGTATTGACTCGTTCTTACAGCCCGACGGAACCATCAAGATAGAAGCCAACGACATATTGTGGGTAGCAGGAGAACAACCCTCAATAAAGGCAATCAAGGAGATAGCACAAGGAAAAACAACAGCATAATATTCAATCCATAATAAATACATCAACAAGATGCAGGAAAAAATCATTATTCTAGACTTTGGTTCGCAATACACCCAACTCATAGCAAGACGCTTGCGTGAGTTGAACACTTACTGCGAACTTATGCCCTACAACAAGTTTCCTTTTGGCAACGAAGAGGGCATCAAAGGTGTAATCTTATCGGGTAGCCCCTACTCGGTAAATGATCCCAATGCACTACAAATAGACTTGTCGAAACTGAGAGGCAAATACCCCATTCTAGGTGTATGCTATGGCGCACAATACATAGCCCATACCGCAGGTGGCAAGGTAGAACGCAGTGAAACACGCGAATATGGCCGCGCCAACCTCGCTTGGCACGACGACACCGACATATTGATGCACGGTGTCCGCGAGAACTCACAAGTGTGGATGTCACACGGTGACTCTATCACCGAGATACCCGAAGGATTTAAATTGGTGGCCAGCACTCACGAGGTGCGCACAGCCGCCTACCGAGTTGAAGGCGAAAAGACCTGGGCTGTGCAATTCCACCCCGAGGTATATCACAGCGAAGATGGTACCATACTGCTCACAAACTTTGTGCGTGATATATGCGGATGCCAACAAGATTGGACTCCGGCATCGTTTATCGAACACACTGTTGCCGAATTGAAAGCCAAACTCGGTAACGACAAAGTAGTACTGGGCTTGTCGGGCGGTGTAGACTCGACTGTAGCAGCCGTCCTCCTCAACCGTGCCATCGGTCACAACCTCACTTGTATCTTTGTAGACAACGGTTTGTTGCGCAAGAACGAGTTTGAAAGCGTACTCGACAACTATAAAGATATGGGCTTGAACGTGATAGGCGTGGATGCCAAGGAGTATTTCTACGAGAGATTGGCAGGAGTGGAAGAGCCCGAACGCAAGCGCAAAATTATCGGAGCCGGATTTATCGACGTGTTTGACAAAGAAGCCCAAAAACTCAAAGACATCAAATGGTTGGGTCAAGGTACGATTTATCCCGATGTCATCGAGTCGCTCTCTATCACCGGTATGGTAATCAAGAGTCACCACAATGTGGGCGGACTTCCCGAACGAATGAACCTCAAACTTGTAGAACCACTGCGTCTGCTCTTCAAAGACGAGGTGCGTCGCGTAGGTCGTGAGTTGGGTATCAGCGAAAGACTCATAGGCCGTCACCCCTTCCCCGGTCCGGGTCTTGCCGTTCGTATCCTCGGAGACATCACTCCCGAGAAAGTGCAAATTCTACAAGATGCCGACCACATCTTTATTCAAGGCCTCATCGACAACGACCTATATGACAAGGTATGGCAAGCAGGTGTTGTATTGCTACCCGTCAAGAGTGTAGGTGTAATGGGTGATGAGCGTTCTTACGAGCGTGCCGTTGCATTGCGTGCCGTATTATCGACCGATGGTATGACTGCCGACTGGGCAAGACTACCTTACGAGTTCCTTGCCAAAGTATCGAACGATATTATCAACAAGGTGCAAGGTGTAAACCGCGTAGTGTACGACATCAGCTCAAAACCACCTTCGACAATCGAGTGGGAGTAAAAAACAGCGTTTTTTAAGCATATTTCAATGAGGCTGTGTCAAAATGGAAATTTTGGCACAGCCTCATTACATATATATAGACATAACATATTGATAATAAAACCGCTTATTGTAATATAAAATCTTACATTTCCTTACAAGGGTGGTAATAAGAGAAAAAACATATTTTTCATAAATAGTTGAAAATAAATTCAATCTTGTATATATTCTCTTTACACCGTATTCAAAGTTTAAATGTATTCAAATATATCTGTATTCAATCAATCAAAAGCATATCCAGCGTATTCTAATTTTTCTTTGATATTTTTGACTCTGGAGCTTGCAGGAGCAGGACTTTCCTGGTACCTTAGCCTGTGAACCAAAGAGATAGCAATATGAGTACATCAGTTATTTACGCCAGAGTTTCATCAACCAACGACAGATAGAGGACTTGACACGCTTTGCCAACAGCAACGACTATAACATTATTGGCACATTCGAAGAACATATAAGCGGAGCAACCAAGAATGAGAACAGAACAGTCCTAATGGAGTGCTTGGATTTTTGTGTTAGCCAAAATGCTAATTTTTTGCTCCTTTCTGAACTTTCACGCTTAGGTCGCTCTACCCTACAAGTTTTGAAATCCCTTGAAATGTTGCACGAGGCGGGTGTTAGTGTATATATTCAAAACCTCGGCATTTACACCCTGAACGCCACAGGAGAGGCGAATCCAATCGCCAGCATAATGGTTACGGTACTTGCTGAAATGGCGAATATAGAGCGTTCTAACATCGTCTATCGCTTGAATAGTGGTAGGGACAGTTACATCAAGAACGGTGGAAAATTGGGCAGGAAACCAGGTTCTATGAAGACTTCTGAGCAGAAGAGAGAAGAGTATAAGGAAGTGATTTCGCTTTTAAAGAAAGGGTATGCCATTCGTAATGTCGCTAAGTTAGGTGGTGTTAGTGTCAGTACCGTTCAACGCATAAAGAAAGAGTTTGCATTGTAAACTGATTATAATGCAGACATTCTGCTATGTACTTATAAATATCACTTAGTTACTTGACATATCTAATAACATTTTTTCGTATCTTTGTCTGATATTAACATCCATTCGAAAACCATAATTATATGAATATTTGGAATACCATTTGTTCTGACTTGACAAATGAAAAATTAAGGCAAGCAACAGAAAAAGACTATCAAAGTAAAGTCTTTACACATTTTTATTATCTGTTAGGTTGGTATAGTGAAAGAGTTGAGCAACAATACCAGCAAAGAGTAGGTAGTAATGTACAACATGTATATCCAGATATTGTCTTCTTTGCTAATGACGAAAAATTATTCGTTATTGAAATGAAACAACCTAATCACATTCAAACAAAAGAAGACATCGAACAATTATCTTCTTATATGAAATTATTACCAGTACAATTTGGTATTTATATTGGAGAGCACATAGAATTATATTACAAGCCATTTGATTGTGAAAACCCAACAAGTGTTTTAAAGATAGAACTTAAAGCCGACTCCGATAAAGGAAAAACATTTGTAGAACTATTTAAGCGAGAAAATTGTAACATCGAAAAACTGACTGAATTCTGTAAATCTCAGATAGAGAAGATAGATAAAGAAAACAGAATAAATGACTATATTAACGAACTAACATCTGTAACAGGGAAAGAACTGCTAATTGATTTATTAACCAGTAAATTATATTCAGATGGCTATACAGAAGAAAGCGTAAATAAAATAATAGACAATATTGAAATCAACATCATAAACAAGAATCAATTACATAACCCATACAAAGAACAGATAACGACTCCTAAAGTTATACAACCCATAGGAGTGTTTGAATATAAGCACAAAAATAAAAACAATCTTGACTATACTCGTTATTTGTTTAATGGTAAAGGGAATTATGGGAAAGGCAGATTGTCTTTAGAAATAGTAAAACAATTTGTACAAGATAATCCTAATCTTACATACAATCAACTTAAATACACAATACCATTACCCATATGGTCATTTGATGAAATACAATTATGGAAACAAACAACAAAAGACCAATCAAAAAATAGAAGGTGGTTTGAAGAAAAAGATGATTTAATGGTTAGTAATGATGGAATTGTTTTCGCTTTTACAAATCAAATAGGTAGTGGAAATATTGATAAGATTATAGATTTTGGTAGAAGACAAGGATATTCAATAGAGCCTATCAAGTGAAGTTTGACACCAGTTTTTGACACCAGTTCGCTCATTCAAGAGCAATATTAAGAGTTAAAGTATTGATAATAAAGTTATAATATCAAATCACATTTTAACAATTAAAATCGAGTGGGAATAATCCCCACATCAAAGCATAATAAGAAAGAGGCTGTGCAGTTCTAAAATTGCACAGCCTCTTTCAGTATCCAAGAATTGCAAAGTTTTGATACTTTATAATTTTTCCACTGATAATGAGTGAAAGAAGTTCTTATTCACTATTCTTCTTCGTCGGTTGTGGATAATTTTTCAACCTCTTGCACACCGGCTTCTTCCGATAAGGTTCGCCAACTGCTCTGTACGGCACCTTTTCCTTTTATCTTGACATCGATGCCCAGACTGCGCATCTTATCGAACTGCACCATCAGGTTGTCACGACCCGAAGTGAGACGATTACGCGCACTAGAACAAGCCGAGACAGCCTTATCGAGACTTATACGCACAGCATCGAGATCGGTAGCAAAAAGTACGAATTGACTATACATCTTCTCGGCGCGCTCCTTGATAGCTCGTATATTGGCTTCCAATCGATGTTGACGCCACATATCTTGCAACATACGCACAGCCAATACGAGGTTGGTAGGTGTCATTATAATAACACGCTTCTGATAGGCCTCATTCCACAGGTTCTTACCCGAAGCTCTCGCCTCATCGAGTGCAAGCATAAACATCGACTCGATGGGCATAAACATAATGACAAACTCCATAGACTTGGTACTGTTGGCTGTATAATCACGGGCAGCTAACATCCGCACGTGGTTATATACCGAGTCGAGGTGCTGTCTTGCATACATCTTACGCTCCTCATCGGTAGTAGCATTCATATAGCAGTCGTAGGCTGTGAACGACACTTTCGAGTCGATATAGAGGTCGGTGTGATTGGGGAAGTGAAGAATGGCATCGGGGCGTTTATTGCTCTCGACAGCCTCGACAGTCTTTTGTATCTCAAAGTCTTCACCTTCACGCAGTCCCGATTGTTGCAAGATATTGAGTAATATCATCTCGCCCCAGTCACCTTGCACCTTCGTACCACCCCGCAGGGCACTGCTCAGTTTGTCGGCCTCACGACGCATTTCATTATTCATCTTCACCAAGTCATCAATCTGCTGTTGGAGTTTGGAGCGTTCCTTATTCTCGGTATCGTAGCACTCCGACACCTGCTTGCGAAATCCCTCTAAGTCGCGATTGAGGGGTTCAAGTATTGTCTTGAGGCTCTCACCACTCATTTGCTTGAAAGAGCGGGTCTTTTCGTCCATAATATCCGATGCCATAGTCTTGAACTGCAACAACATCTGTTGATTGAGCTGCTCGACGGCTTTTTTGTGCTCGTCGAGTTGCCTTTGCAGAGCGTCGTATTCCGACTGCAATCGCACATACTGCGCACGCATATCCGACAGGTCATTGGTAAGGGTATTATTGCGCACATCGGTTTGTTGACATCGCTCCGACAATTCATTATAGCGCAACTCGGCCGCTTCTTTTTCGGCTTCGAGACGCGATACCGAGTTACTCAACATCGAGTTTTCCAACTCCAAACGTTTAGCAACCTCAACCTGTGCCGATAGCAAGTCTTCCAGACGTGTCGACTCATTGCGAGCGGCCTCAAGCTCGGCAACCAATCGTTCACGTTCACCTATCAACACAGCCCTTACACGCTCACCACGCAAGCGCATAATCAAGTAGGTAACCACACAGCCCACTGCTAGGGCTATCAATGCATATATTATAGGTTCCATAACGAAATATTAATAACTTTTGAGTTGATAAAGTTAGCAACTTTTTTCCTATAATCACAATTTTCATATTATCTTTGAAAAAAAAATTACCAACCATCATAATATCACAATATGATAGAACTTATAGAGAAGTACTTTCCCAACCTGAGTGACAGACAGAAGGAACAATATAGAGCCTTGGGCGTGTTGTACCCCGAGTGGAACGCCAAGATAAACGTTATCTCACGTAAAGACATCGACAACTTGTATGAGCATCATATCCTACACTCGCTGGGTATAGCACAAATCATACAATTTACCGACCAAACAACACTTGTAGATGTGGGCACGGGAGGTGGATTTCCGGGTATTCCATTGGCCATTATGTTTCCCAACTGCCAATTTCACCTCATCGACCGCATAGGCAAGAAGATACGTGTTGCCACCGAGATAGCATCGGCCATAGGGTTGGATAATGTTACGTTCCGCCACGCCGGTATTGAGGAGGAGAAACAAAAGTTCGACTTTGCCATCAGTCGCGCTGTTATGCCCCTACCCGACCTTGTAAAACTTGTGCGCAAAAATATCTCTAGCAAGCAACGCAATGCAATGGCCAACGGCCTGATATGCCTCAAAGGAGGTAATCTCGAAGACGAAATGGCACCGCTGCGCAAACGCCTGCTTGACTTCGACCTGAAAGATTATTTCCACGAGGAGTTTTTTGTAACAAAAAAAGTGTTATACGTACAGATATAGTCATTACCAACGTACTGTATCGAGGCAACAATAAGAACCCGATACACTTGGCAACGACAGGTATCCACGATATTGTGCAATAATAAATAACCTACCTACTATGAAAGTATCAAGATTTTCGTTCAGTGCATTTCAAGAACTCACATACGTGATATGGGACGATGCTACGCGCGAATGTGCCATTATCGACCCCGGATGTTACTACAGTCGCGAACGCCAAATATTGGAGAACTTCATTAAGAAAAACGAACTGAAGGTAAAATACCTACTGCTCACCCATATTCACCTCGACCACTACTTTGGCGCACCTTTCGTTGCGCGCACCTACAATGTACCGGTATCGGCTTGTCAAGAGGATGAATTTTTGTTAGAATTGATGTCGATGCAAGCCGAGATGTACGGCACACCGCTCCCCGAGCAACCCATAGCTCTAGGTAACTACCTCAAAGCAGGTGACACGTTGTGGCTGGGAGAAGAACCCATTGAGATACGCCACGTACCGGGACACTCGAAAGGAAGCCTAGCCTATTACTTGCCACAATCGGGCTGTGTATTCTGCGGTGATGCACTGTTTCAAGGCAGCATAGGTCGTACCGACTTACCGGGTGGAAACTTCGATGAGTTGCTCACTGCCATACGCACACAACTCTTCACTCTTCCGGCCGATACAGTGGTCTATCCGGGTCACGGCGACGAAACGACCATCGCCGAGGAGATACGTAGCAATCCATTCCTACAATAGATTGTATCCCGAAATATAGGGCAACCTACCCCAAACCGATATACAAAAAAATCCTTGCAATCGAGTTGCAAGGATTTTCTTTATTCTCCAAGGATTTGTGCCAAGGTCTGTAAACTTGGGTTTTCGGCAACGATAGTGCCCGAAGCATCTATCAAATAGGTTGCGAAACCCTTATTAAGCCGGTAGAGGTTATACACCTCGGAATTTTCTCCGGCCATATCGTAGTATTGGTTGGCTGACTCTAGTCTATCGCGTCTGACAATCTCGCCAAAGAGAGCTTTATTTCGCTCATAAGAGACAGCCACATAACGCACTTTGTCTTGTCCTATCGACTCTAATGCATTGTCATACTTGATGTTGGCAATGCGCGATGGAGCATCATAACTAGCCCAGAAGTGTATCAATGTATAACCCTCACCGGCAACATTGCTCGAATAGACTATACTATCGCCAAGAACAACTTCGGGAGCAATATATCCTTCTTTAAGACCTTTCACCTGTGGGTTATAGGCCGAAGGCAATGCCAATAAAAATATCAATACTACGACGAATGAAAAAAATCTCTTCATATCGAAGTTTTATGGTTCATACTCAAGACTCGTTATCGCGGCATCACACCGGAACAACTCATCCCCACTGATTTTCAGCGGTAGCCAACACACTATCCATATCGCTATAAATAAACGCATTGACCATTTTGTGAGCGCAAAGTTAATACAATAATTCGCTAAAATCCAAATATTTAGCCAAAAACCTTATGCAACAATTATGCAACCCTCTGATATTAAGCCCATTACAAAACGCTCAAAAAGATTGCGCAAAGAAAAGAGTAAAGAAATACATTTTTAACAAAAACAGAGCCGAAAAGTGTCGTTTATTCGTATTGAAGTATAAACATTTTTGTGTAGGTTTGCATATTATTTGAAGAATGACACTAAAAGTTATGAAACGATTATTGGTCACACTAATGATAGCCCTAATATGCACTGTATCGCAAAGCCAGACAGTAGGTCTTGTATTGAGCGGAGGTGGAGCCAAGGGCATTGCACACGTAGGCCTTATAAAGGCTCTTGAAGAGAATGATATACCTATCGACTACATTACCGGCACATCGATGGGTGCTATCGTAGGAGCGCTGTATGCTATGGGTTATACGCCCGACGAGATGATGAGTATACTCACATCACAAGAGTTTCTCGATTGGGCTTTCGGTGTGATACCCAAAGAAGACTTAAACTACTTTCTCCTACCCGAAAAGACTCCCGAGATAGTCACCTTCAATTTAGGGAAAGTGGGTCTAGATACTACTCAAAATCCTACCAAGATGCTCAAACGCATCATACCGGAGAGTGTTATCAATCCGGTGCCAATGAATTTTGCATTTATGGAGTTGTTTGACCCCTACACTGCACAATGTGGTGGCAACTTTGACAACTTATTTGTACCCTATCGCGCCATAGCCGCAAACGTTAATACCAAGCAGAAAGAGGTATTTGCAGGGGGTAGTTTGGGCAATGCAGTACGAGCATCAATGAGTATTCCTATTGCATATAAGCCCATTACCATCAATGGCAATGTGATGTATGACGGTGGTATATACGACAATTTTCCTGTACGCCCAATGGAGGAGGAGTTCCACCCCGACTTTATCATTGGCAGCCGACTGGCCTCGAACGATACTACACAAGTACCACTCGAGCAACAGGGCGTACTGTCGCAACTACTCACCTTTGTAATGCAAAAGAATGACTATACCATAAGCCCCGAAGAAGGTATTGTCATAACCTGTCCCACGCAAGACTACACGATGTTCGACTTCAACCAAGCGCAGGCCATCTATAATAAAGGATATGAAGAAGGTGTTGCTATGGCCGACTCGATAAAAGGTCGTATCACACGTAGGATGCCGGCCGAAACACGTCACCTGCAACGTCAGGTATTCAAAAGTCGCACACCTCAAATGCGATTTAATAAAGAAATTATCATAGATGGTGTGAGCGAAGGAGAGAAAGACTACATAGCCCGACAATTTTTCTCAAGCGACACCACCCTATCGATTGAAGATGTGTATCGCGGATTTATACGCAATATTTCTACACAGAAGTTATCGGACCTACGTCCACAGGCTATATACAACCCTACAACCGGTCTCTTTGACCTGCACCTCACAGCCAAGAGTAAAGAAGGCATATCGGTGGGTGTAGGAGCATATATCTCATCACACAATAACAACTCTCTATATATTGGCGCACATTATCACACCTTGCGTCTCAACTCACTCGACTTTGATGCCGGTCTATACCTCGGACAATCCTATCAAGCAGGTGCGCTATCGACTCGCATCAACATAGGACAACGGTTGCCAATGTATTTACGACTCAATATCGTGAGCCAGGCACACCACTACAACAAAAATAGCGAGCCATTCTACGTCATCAATGCACCAACTTACATATCAAACAACGAGAATTACATCAAACTATCGTGGGGCTTACCTGTTGCCGAACGAGCCAAAGTGGAAATTAGTACAGGATATGCCTATATTGTCGATCGCTATTTGCAAAGCGAAATATTCAATTTTCCTGTTCCCGACCGAGATGAGAGTAAATATTCCACTAATATGATATCGGCACGCATTGAATCCAACTGGTTGGATAATCTCAACTACCCAACTAAAGGAGGCCTTTTCCAAGCATCGGCCAGCTATGTCTATGCCAAAGAGAGAACGCTACTCTCCTCTACTCATAATAAAACCAATATAAGACACAACTACGTGCAGTTGCGCGCGTCGGCACACTACTATCTGCCATTCGAAAGCCCCATAGCCATAGGATTGCGCGGAGAGGTTGCCTACAACAACAACCGTTTCTGCCAAAATTATACTGCAACAATAATACAGGCACCGGCATTTGAACCGACACCCTCAACCCGTAATCTATTCAACACAGCATTACGTGCCAACCAATTTGTTGCGGCCGGTATCCTACCAATATGGAAAATTACCAACAACCTGCAATTGCGCACCGAGTTCTACGGATTTCTCCCCATTCGTCCCATCTATGCCGATAAGAATGGTAACGCATACTACGGTGAGGCCTTTGAAGAAATAAACATTATGGCCGAGGCTTCTATAGTCTACTCGTTACCCTGGGCATCACTCAGTGCCTACTGCAACTACTGTAATATATCGAACAAACAATGGAATTTCGGTATAACACTAGGAGTACAATTATACGCGCCTAAATTCTTGCAATAAAAAAATCGTTACGCATAACCGGCTGTATATAGGTCAATTAAAAATATATTTTGAAAAAAGTAGCAATAAAACTACGTAAATCAAAAAATTATTTTTACCTTTGCATCCGCGTTTGGCTCCGTAGCTTAACTGAATAGAGCATCTGACTACGGATCAGAAGGTTACAGGT
>CALATP010000049.1 GCA_937891845.1 uncultured Porphyromonadaceae bacterium
ACTTGACTCAAATGACATTCGGTTACTCTCGTGACGATGCCGGTAAGTTCTTGAAAGTGTACAAAGAACTCGGTGTTATCAAGACCGATCCTTTTGCAGTTCTCGACCAACAAGGTGTAGGACAACTTGTGAAGATGGGTGTTGAGAAAGGTCGCGCTACTAAACCCGAATTGAAGATTGGTATCTGTGGTGAGCACGGTGGTGAGCCTTCATCGGTTAAGTTCTGTGCCAACCTCGGTATGAACTATGTATCTTGCAGCCCCTTCCGTGTGCCTATCGCTCGCGTAGCTGCTGCTCAGGCTGCTATTGAAGCTTAATAATCATTCTTGATTTACATACTTAGGCGGTTGGCTATTTATAGCTTACCGCCTTTTTTATGCGTTTTTGCATTACTATAATAAATAGATGAGTTTATGTGGAGCTTGTATAAATAAAGTTTGTATATTTGCGAATGTTCAATATCCAACTGAGTTCTTGTTGTTATCTAATTTTATATTGAGGCACAACTATTATTCATCACATAAATTTAATATTATGAAAAAATTATTTTCAAGCGTACAAGTATTACTACTAGTATCGGTAGTATTTGTATTGAGTGGCTGTGAAACTCATTCACCGGACAGAATTTCAGGAAATGACATCCTCAAGCAGTTTAATGAGTATCTGAAAACCAATGCGATGGAGCAAGCTTACTTTCCTATAACTGTTGGAACTTTTGAGTATAATGATGATACTCAACGTTATAAGCTCCGCCAACTTGAAGCTGCTGGTATTATTACCTATGACGTAGAACGCTATGCGTGGTGGGAAAAGAGCCGTCAAAGCACACGTCAGTCTTACCGAGTAGAGAAATATTTTTGGGGTTATTCGTATTATGATACAGAGTATCGTACTGTAAAACGCGATAAATATGATTTTATGGATCATTATATCGTAAATATTGCATTGACACCTAAAGGTAATAAGTTGGTGTTGAGTGAGCCACCTGTTGCTACTAATATGGAAGATGAAGACTTGAAATCGCCCGATGTTGATACATCGAAATATGCGTGGAATAATGCTGACTTGACAGAGTATTGGGAGGACATACCCAATCCATTTATTGAACCCGAAGAGCCTGCTGTGGCTGAAACTCCCGCAGCAGTTGCCGATACTACTGTTGCTGTAGATGTAGATCACGGTGATGTAGTAGAAGAAGAGGTGGCTGATGATGGTATAGAACGTATAGAGGCCTCACAATATGAGAAGTATAGAAGACTTGAGTGTGATTATGAGTCGGTATATTTGAAAACTTATAGACTTAAAGGTATAAAAGCCCGTAACATTCATATTGTGAATGTTGATGGAGTTGCTGTTGCTCGAGCCGAGGTGGTTGTAGCCACTCACGATGTAAGTGATGTTGCTCGTGTTATGTATGGAACCGAAAATGACCAACGAGTATTATATAATGTAGAGTTGAGATATTTCTACGATAAAGGTTGGGTTATACAATCGGTAGGAGAAACTCCAATGCTTATCGATGAAGCCGAGGCTGTTGAGGAGGCATATTAAGTAATTCTATTATAAACGACAAGAGGCTGTTCGCGCGAACAGCCTCTTGTCGTTTGTGGGGTCTTGTTTTATTTACTGATGTTGTTCTCTCAATAAATCGTTGACTGTCTTAACGGGATTGAAAGTGCCGATAGGAACTTCTACAAATATGGTGTTCCAATCACTCATTGCACCATTCCATAATCCGGGAAGTTCTAGTGCTTTCAATTCCTTACCACTCTTAGACTTGTAAGAGATAAAACCTGTGTTCTTGTCGACATATTGAGGTAAATCATATTTATTACCTTCACCATCACGAACTGCACATACAAGATCAACAGGGTTGAAGTGCGTGCCTTTCTCGAAGAATGCTTTTGCCTCAGCATTATTCATATCTATTTGAGAGCTTTCGAGTATTTGTAAAGAGACTGTTCCATCTTGATTGTATGCAAGGAATGGGCCACCTCCGGGTTCTCCTACATTTTTGACCATACCGCATACACGTGTGGGTCGACTGAATTTTCTGAGTAGATATGCAGCTAATTGTGCATCATCATAATTGGCCGCTTCGTCATTATGGTTGCATAGCGAAGTTTCCAAGAAAGTGAGCATCTCTTTAAGACTGTCAGATGTGTAATTACCGGTTTTGAGTTGTGCAACGTAGGCATCTGATTGTCGTTTGTGGGCAACCAATACGCCACCTATTATCTTTTTGTATCGTACAATCTCTTCTTTAAGACGGTCGGGTACGACGTTATCAATGTTCTTAACAAATATAATATCGGCATCAATATCATTGAGGTTTTCGATGAGCGCACCGTGACCTCCGGGACGGAACAGCAAGCTACCGTCGGTGTCGCGGAATGGTTTGTTTTCCATATCTGCTGCAATGGTGTCGGTTGAAGGTTTTTGCTCGGAGAATGATATGTGATAACGAACATTATAGCGACTTTCGTATTCGGGGCGTACTTGGTCTACCAAGTCCCTGAAAAGGGGTAAGTGGTCGTGTGATACGGTAAAATGAACATTTACATCGCGAACGGCATTACCGGCATACATTGCCCCCTCTGCCAAATGCTCTTCCATTGCAGTGCGCACTTGATCTTCATAAGCGTGGAATTGTAGTAGTCCCTTGGGTAGTGCTCCATAGTTGAGGCCGTCTTCTCCTAGTAATGCGGCAACAACTTCTTTGTAATTACCCTCTCCTATCAATTCCTCGATGGGGTTGCCATAGAGTACTACACAAGCATCATTAAGAGCATCGTAGAATGCAAAGTTGCTAATGTTATCGAAAAATTTCTTTTCAAAATCGGTAGTGGGAGTATCATATTCAGCATCGAGAAACTCAAAGAGATTCTTAAACATACGACTTGCAGCGCCCGATGCGGGTACAAATTTTACAATGCGATGGTCGTGTGCCAAATATTCGTTCCATTCGGCTAAATATTTTTCGGCCAATGTGTCATCTATGGCCATAATACCGCCCCCGATAGAGGCTGATGATGCCAAGCGAAGAAACGGAAATCCTGTGGCAAAACTATTGAGCTGTTCATTGATTTTTTCCTCTGTAACACCTCGTGAAGCAAAGGTCTTGAGATCTTCTTGTGAATACATACTACAATGAAATTATGTGATGGTATTAAAATTTACTTTCACAAAGCTACAAAAAAAGTATGAAACAACGATATGATGTTGTATTAAATTATGATTATTATCTCATTTGTTGTCTTGTTCAATCCTATTGGTCATAATTCTATCTTTTGTGTTAAAAAAATGCTTTGTTACTTGTGTATTATTAAATATGTTTTTAACTTTGTGAAAAATATAATTGAAAAAAATTAATGTAGAGGTATGAAAAAGAATTTTCCGACCATCTGCCCTTCTTGCGGTAGTGAATTGAATGTGTGTTCGTTGCATTGTGCTCAATGTGATACAACTATTATGGGAGAATATAAAATTCCTGCTATTCAGCGTCTCAAAGTTGAGGAGCAAGAGTTTATTGCTCGATTTGTCAAATGTAGTGGTTCACTCAAGCAAATGGCTAGTGATATGGGCTTGAGCTATCCGACAGTGCGAAATTATCTTGATGAAGTAATTAATAATCTTATAAAACTAGAAGAACAATGAAGAATTTGATAAATCCTTTTCGTTATCTTGCCGGAGGTAAGGCTTTGGCACTAGGTGTGATATTTATTGTATCATCAGCATTGTTGTTGTATAGTTGCCGAATGATACAAGATAGCTATATACACCTAGCTCCTAGTGATGATGCTATATGGAGTGTATTGCTTTGGCAAGTGTTGTGGTGGTTGGTTCCGGCTTTGTTGTTGTATGCTTGTGGCCTGATGTTGTCCCATTCACGAATACGTATTATTGACGTACTAGGTACAACTGCATTTTCACAACTTATTATGTTACTATTGATTACTCCAATGCTTATTCCTGCTGTACGTAATAGCTCAAGTAATGTGTTAGAGGCTGTAAAAGTAGCTACTGAACCGATGATGAACGATTTGTTGTGCTTGATGATATATAGTTTCTGGTCGTTGGCAATGATTGTTCTGTTTTTTGTCTGGAATTATAATGCTTTTGCAACAAGTTGTAACGTGCGAGGGTGGAAAGCAATAGCGAGCTTTATTGCAGTGCAAGTAATAATGACAGTTATAGGTACATTTATATAAGCCCATTATAAATGTGATATAAAAAAGCCACTAGCTCCAAATTTTATGAGGCTAGTGGCTTGAAATTTACCTGACCGTAATCATTTCTATGGGTTGTTGCTGTACTTTGTCTAGTGGATATACGCCAAACTTCACTTTGTCGAAATCTATATCTTTGAGGTCTATACAGCGAATATTGCTATTATAGGCCGTTCGGTAGTATATCCTATGATTGGTTATGTCGCTTACCACAGTCCATTGAGTAGCCGAAGGCATATCTTGAGGTGCTTCGCCCGGAGCGTGTTCCACTCCGATGGGAACATCAAAATTATTAAGAATGTGGAAGCATTGCAGTACGGTGTCAAATGCTGTTTTGCGTTGTGGTGCTGTTGCTACAAAGAATGCTGCCCTGACAAAACGTGATGTTGATGTAACATCACCCGGTATGCCGTGAAATGCCGAACCGGCACTGATGGACGATAGCTCTACCCCATTCCACTTTTGCGATTTGGCCACACCCGGATATAGATTGACATAGTTGTTGAGATTGGTGAGTTGCCAAGGAAAGCTAGGTGCATTTGTCAGTACTCCTATATGATTTTCATATACATTATATTTCCCATCAACAATTTCCAAAACAATTTGGCGACCACTCTTCTCGGCTATGCGCCAATGTATGGTGAGTGTTGAAGGATCGAGTGCAACAACGCGTATCGACGGTAATGCAGCAACTACTTCGTCGATTGTTGCGAACTGCGACAATATCCATTGCACTAGTTGCAGGTCAGCGACAGTATTTTTGTTATTGTTGGCATCATATTGCTCATAGCTGCCATAGTGAGGGAAATAGAATAAACCGGCTGATAAACCTGCCTCATTAAGACCTTCGGCAACAAATCCCGGTTCAACAACACTCATACCTACAAAGCCATAACGTGCTGCAAACTGTTTCCCATTGCGTCCGGTAGGTGTAAAAGACACAAGTTTTTCACCGCGAGGCACGATTGTATAATCACTTTTCAACGTACCACCAGCCCACTCTATGGTGCGTGCTACGACAAAACTGCCATCGGTAGCGTGAAATGAGATGCCTGTACAAGCCTCGACTGTGGCAAGGCTTGACAATGATAGAATCATACTATACATTATTAATTTATTAAATTTCATCCTATTAATTATTAAGTACAGTATATAAACACAAAAAATGCAAAAGAGGTTCGTATGATTGATAAAAATGTAGTAATTTTGGGATTGCTATAAATGATAGAATGAATGATTGATACAAGATATTTTACCCCCGAAGAACTCAAAGAATTTAGTGAACTATACCGTCGACTGGTCGATGCTACACGTGGTGTCGTTGCCTACGATGAGGTACAGCTCTTGCGTAATATTGTAAAAGATGCAGTCCTGCAAAATCACTATTGTGTCAAATTGAATAATATTAATTCATTACTTCGGATTACCTATTCGGCTCTATTATTGTGTGAAAAGATAGGTGTTGAGCGCGATACTATCTGTGCGATGTATCTCTCTCCGCTTGTCGAAAGTGAATATATGAGTATAGATGCGGTTGAAAAACAATTTGGAGTTGATACAGCCAAGTTGATACGTGGACTGGTAAAATCGCACGAGCTCGATAATAAGTCGGGTGCTATGAGTAGTGAGTACTTCAAAAACTTATTGCTCGATTTTGCCGATGATATACGTGTTATATTTATCATCATAGTCGATCGCCTATGTCTTATGCGACTTATCAATAACCATCCCGATGATGCAATGCGTAGAAGTGTGTCGAATGAAGTGATGTGTCTATATGCCCCATTGGCTCATAAACTAGGCCTGTATAAGATAAAATCAGAACTTGAAGATTTGTCGCTCAAGTATAGCGATCGAGATACATATAATCTTATTGCACACGAACTCAATGCAACAAAAAAATATCGAGATGAGTATATTTCGGCTTTTATCGAACCTGTAAAAAAAGCTCTAGAGCAGACAACATTGCAGTTTGAGATAAAAGGTCGCACCAAGTCGATATATTCGATATGGAATAAAATGAAAAAACAGCAGATAGGTGTAAAAGGAATCTATGACCTTTTTGCTGTGCGTGTGATAATAGATAACACGGGTATGAGCATCAAAGAAGAGAAAGATGCTTGTTGGAATGTGTTTTCTATCATTACCAATATGTATCCTCAAGAAAATAAGCGTATGCGTGACTGGTTGTCAAATCCCAAAAGTAATGGATATGAGTCATTGCACGCAACAGTGGCAGCACCCGATGACAAGTGGGTTGAGGTTCAGATTCGTACCCGACGTATGGATGAGGTGGCTGAACGAGGTTTGGCTGCTCATTGGCGGTACAAAGGTGTGAAAAGTGCCGGTACGCTAGACACGATGATGAATAGTGTGCGCGATATTCTTGAATCGGGAAAGGATGATCCATTGGAAAAAATCAAAGACTTCCAGATGGATGAGTATGACAAGGAAGTGTTTGTGTTCTCTCCCAAGGGCGATTTGTATAAATTTGACTATGGTGCCACTGTGATAGATTTTGCCTTTCATATTCACACCAAGCTAGGTTGCCAATGTACCGGTGCGCGGGTCAATGGAAAAAATCAGACTATCAAGTATGTGTTGAAGAGTGGTGATACAATAGAGATACTTGTATCATCTACACAGAAACCCAAAAAAGAGTGGCTCAACATAGCTCATACAGCCAAGGCTCGTGTAAAGATAAAACAAGCCTTGAATGAGATAGAAAATAAAAATGCCGAACTGGGAAAGGAACTGCTGACGAGACGATTGAAAAATCGTAAAATAGAAGTTGATGATGCTGTCTTTATGCATCTTATCAAGAAGATGGGTTATAAGACTGTAACGTCATTCTATCTTGCTATAGGCAACGAGAAGTTGGAGGTAAATAATGTCATAGAGCAATATTTGCTCCTTGCCGAAAAAGAAAAACAAGAAGAACTAGAGCAACGCTCGGCCGATGAATATATCCTTGATAAGTCTAGACAGGATGTCAACAAGGTTGATGAACTTGTAATAGGAGGAAATATAAAAGGTGTCGATTATAAGTTGGCCAAATGTTGCAATCCTATTTTTGGCGATAAGATTTTTGGATTTGTTTCGTCTGAAGGTACAATAAAAATACACCGCACCGACTGTCCTAATGCACACAATATGCACGAACGCTATGGTTATAGAATTATCAATGCTCGTTGGGCAGGAAAATTGGGTGCTCAATATGTTGTTACCTTGCGAGTTGTTGGTAATGACGATATAGGAATTGTTACCAATATATCATCTATAATAGGTAAGGAAAAGAATGTTATATTGCGCAGTATTGCTATCGACTCTAACGATGGTCTGTTCCAAGGTCATCTTACCGTCTCGATCGATGATATAGCATCGCTCAATACGCTTATCAAAAAACTTAAAACAGTCAAAGGTGTAAAAGAAGTTCAACGTGGCTCGATATAACGGCCAATAAATATTAATACAATGAAGAAAATATTCCTCCCCCTACTCTCTACTCTGCTGCTTGCAGCTTGTAGTGGTGATAAGAAGAGTGCTCAATCGATGTATGAGCAAGCTCAACAGTATTATAATGCAGGTGATTATGTTGCAGCTACCCAATGGATAGATAGTATAAGTGTAACTTATCCGCAAGAAGTTGAGGTAATACGCAACGGTATGTTGTTGCAATGCAATGTCAATCAGAAACGGTACGAAAAAGAGTTATTGACCATTGATAGCCTTTATAATGCCAATAATGCGCTAATAAGCAGCTTAAAACCCCAATTTACGCTACATCGTGAAGGTAGCTATCAGTCGGTAGGTAATTATATTTACAAGGGTTTGCCTATTGCGGGCGAAACGACTCGCAGTGAATTACGTGTTCACGTGACAGAAAATGGTGAGTTGCAATTGACCAGCGTATATTGTGGTAATGATAATATCAATCATACCGGTATTACTGTTACAACAGCAAGTGGTAGTGTGTCAACACAAGCGGTTGCATACGATGGTAAGAAAAACTATCGTTATAAAGCCGGCGATAAGTGTGTAGAACTTGTCACATACAATCTGGAGCAATGTCGAGATGTGCTTGATGCTATTACAGCCAATCTTGACAACAAGGTGACTGTAAAATACAATGGTAAGGGCAGTCATACAATTACGCTTGATAAGAAGATGCGTCAGGCTATCGCTAGTTCGTATGAGTTGTCTACTGCAATGTTGCAAGTAGACTCTTTGCACTCTCGCCGCGAGTATAGCATATTGCAACTCGAATTGGCCGACCGACAGTTGATGAAATTGCAAGAAAATGCCGAAAAGGTCGACTAAAGCTCGTCTTTCCCGTTAGAGCGATTTGATTTCCAAATAAAAAATCCACTCGACTAGGATAGGTCGAGTGGATTTTTTATTTAATAATACGCTTTGCGGGATTATTTTGCAGCGATAACTTCGATTTCAACCATCACGCCTTTGGGAAGGTCGCGAACAGCGAAAGCAGCGCGTGCGGGGAATGCTGCGCAGCCCTCAAATGCTTGGGCGTAAACTTCGTTCATAGGAACAAAGTTAGCAATGTCAGAAAGCAATACAGTTGTTTTCACTACATCTTCCATAGTGTAGCCTGCCTCAGTGAGGATAGCTTTGATGTTGGCAAAAACTTGAGTAGTTTGAGCAGTAATACCTTCGGGAACTTCGCCTGTTGCAGGGTTAACAGGAATTTGACCCGAAATAAAAAGCATATTACCGGTTTGGATAGCTTGGCTGTAAGGACCAATAGCTGCGGGAGCGTTGGTTGTTGCAATTACTTTTTTCATAATTCTTATTAGTTTAATTGGTTATTATTGTGAAATTAGTTCTGTCTCTTTGGGTATCGCTATATCAATAACGAGGCTCTTCTCGCCGGCTTTGTATAGGGTTTCGGTTATATCGTCTACCTCGGCAATCGAGCTGTTGTTGAGATTGTTGACAAAGTCTTTGTGGCCATACTCATCTATTTTTCGCATCATATAGCCAATGGTAAGTGTCTTGCTATCAACTGTTGCAATGTATGCGAAATCGTTGCCTATAGGCGTGGGAGCTAGCAAATCGATAGCCATCAAATCATTGATAGCTCGTGTTACCAAAGGCATTGGCAGTTGATAGTGTTGTGATAGTTCGTAACACGATAGTGCAGGTTTCTCGTCACGACGGCGATTGACTATGATGGCCATTATGACTATGAGTACCTTTTCATAATAGTTGCGAGAGATGCATCGGATGTCTTTTTCGTACTCAAAGTTGAGTACGTTTTGTGATGAGTATGACATCACCACTCCTATCAAGCAGATGAGCCACGATAATTGCATCCATAACATCAATAAAGGTAGAAAAGCAAAACTACCATATACAGCATTGTACTTCGATACCCATATCTGTCCCGATAAGTATAACCACTGGAACAGGTTGAAGGCCGTACCGCATATTATTCCCGCAACAAAGGCGTGCTTGAATTTAACCTTGGTGTTGGGTAGAAATATGTATGCTGCTGTAAACAATAGCCACGTGAGTACGTATGAAGAAAATTGCATTACGTATTGTCCTAAAGAAGAGAAGTATGGCAGTTTATCGAGCAATGTGTTGACAAACAGTGACATACCATTACTTGCCACCAATAATATGGGGAGTATGATAAAAACGGCCATATAGTCGGTAATGCGACGTGTTAACTTGCGATTGGGTACGTTCCAGAGATCGTTAAAAGTGTTTTCAATATCGCTGAGAAGTGTAATTAAAGTCCAAAGCAGTAATATAAGACCTAAACCCACAAATATACCGTTATGCATCTGAGCCATATATGCATCGACAAACGTAAATGCATATTGCAGAGCATCTCGTTGCGCCGGAACGCTGTCGTACAATAGGTCTTCGAGAATGGTATAAAATCCAAATCCACGACCTATGGCAATGAGTACAACCAAGGCCGGTACGATTGCCAACATACTACGAAAGGTCAATGCCGATGCTCGTTGTTGTATCTGCTCGTTAAGGAAGCATCTTACCGATAGGTTTACGGTCTTGATGATGTGAATGAATATATTATTGCGACTATCTTTCCACACATCTTCACATACAAACTTCCAACCCTTGCGTATGGCAAGGATAAGTTTTTTCCAATTGTTTGTAAATTCAGACATCCGGTTATATTGTACGCATTTATATTTTTAAAAATAACAGTAAGTCTATAAGCCGGGTTCTGTGCCTCACGAGGAGGTGTCTGCCATTTATCTTGACTTTATGTCGCCATAAAGCTCTTCGCGGTTTACCCCCCGGCATCGGACGAGCAGCCCTAATGCGCCGGTATACATAACCTTACAACCCATAAGACGTACGGCACGATGTGTTGCCACACCATCCGGTGGGCTCTTACCCCACCTTTTCACCCTTACCACATTGCTGTGGCGGTTATTCTCTGTTACGCTACTCCACCCTCACGAATGGCTTCCCGTTAGGAAGTATGGTGCTCTGTGTTGCCCGGACTTTCCTCACAAATTTAATTGCGCGGCAGACCGACCTACTGTATCTTGCAAAGGTAATGATTTTTTGTCGTTTTACAGCTATTAATTGAAATTATAGATGCAATTTATTCTTTTAACACTATATTTTATCTCTTTACATATTATATGTATGATTGTTTTTATTACCTTTGATGTTGTAAGATATGAGGCGTTTAAGCGTTAATCGTCGTTAAGTGTAAGACTGACATATTAAAAGAGTATAAATCGTAGTGATAAAAATATCTTGTGTCAGAATAAAGTATTAAATTTAACACGTGAAATTATTAAATAGTTATTGATTTAACATTTAACAAAGAGACATTATGAAGATTAACAGTTTCAGTATGGCATTGCCCATAGTTTTGTTTAGCACAAGTGTAATAGCTTGTGGCTCTACTGTGTTGGCTGATCAAGAAGGACAAGGGGAAGAAATGAGTGTGCAAGCAGAGTATATTCCTTCTGCATATCGCTCGACCGGACTAGACTTTACTAATGCGGCAGAAAAGACAGTAAATGCCGTTGTGAGTATACGTACTACCACAAATGCAAAATCTCGCCGAGGTTACAGTGACCCATTTTTCGAGTTTTTCTTTGGCCCCAATTCGGGTATTCAAGCCGAGCCTCAAAAGGGCTTGGGATCGGGTGTAATTATCTCGGATGATGGATATATCATTACCAATAATCACGTGATAGAGAATGCCGATGAATTGGAAATTACCTTGAATGATAAACGTACATTTCACGGTACTATAGTGGGAACAGACCCTACTACCGACTTGGCTCTAGTAAAAATTGATGCAGTAAACTTGCCTACTGTCAAGTTTGGTAATTCAGATGACTTGAAAGTGGGTGAATGGGTGCTTGCTGTGGGTAATCCTTTTGGACTTACATCTACTGTTACAGCCGGTATTGTGAGTGCTAAGGCTCGCCGTATAAGTGACAATACAAGAGGTAGTCAGATGGATATAGAATCGTTTATTCAGACCGATGCTGCCGTAAATCCCGGTAATAGTGGTGGTGCGCTTGTCAATACTGCTGGTGAACTGATAGGTATCAATACTGCTATCTTCTCGCAAACAGGTAACTATGCCGGTTATTCATTTGCCATTCCATCTAGTATTGTAAGTAAGGTTATAACCGACCTCCGTCAATATGGTACTGTGCAACGTGCTGTATTAGGTATTTCGTTCCAGGAAATTAACTCGGAATTGGCTGCCGAAAAGAATATTGATGTACTTGAAGGTGTCTATGTGGCTCGCGTTTATGACCAAAGTGCTGCGATGGAAGGAGGCATTGAAGAGGGCGATGTTATTACTCACATTGATAACAATAAGATTGTAAATGGTGCAGCCCTACTCGAACAGATTGGCCGTCACAATCCCGGTGATCGCATTAAAGTGACTGTGGTGCGTAACGGTAAGCAAATGGTTAAGACTCTTACTTTGAAGAATAATCAAGGTAACACAGAAGTGACAACTGCTACCAGCTTTGGTTCGCTTGGAGTGGAGTTTAAAGATTTGACCGATGCCGAAAAACGCAAATACAGCATTCGCAATGGTGTCGTAGTAGAGAAAGTGGAAAATGGCAAATTTAGAGATGCCGGTATACGTGAAGGCTTTATCATTATGCAGATTAATGATAATTACATTAACTCGGCCGATGATGTAAAGGCTGTTTATGATGCAATTTCACGTTCGGGTTCATCCGACAAGGCTATGTTTATAAAAGGTATATATCCCAATGGCAAACGCGCATATTATGCAATAGACATCAGTCAATAAGTATATGCGGTGTATGATGCACGTATAGAATGATATAAAATAATGCTTAAGAGTGTGTGTAATAAGCACTCTTGAGCATTATTTTTGTAATAAAAATTTACCGTAAAAGTATTATTCAGCCTGTGATGAAATATTGTCTAAGGGATAGCAGACATAGTATTATGTGTTAAACAAATACGAAAATTTATCAAACATACTTATTCTATCAACCTACAATAAACGTTTCTTGTTGACAATAAAAAGCGAGAAATATCGTTTAAATATATAGTGTGTAGAACGATACTTTCAAAAAGTTCACCGAATTGTTGTATTTTAACAATATTTTATATATTATATATAGTATAAAATTGTAACTTTGCAGTTCACATCATATTGACAGATGAGACAATTAAAAATTACCAAATCAATCACTAACCGTGAGAGTGCTTCACTCGACAAGTATTTGCAGGAAATCGGACGCGAGGACTTGATTACTGTTGAGGAGGAAGTTGAGCTCGCGCAACGTATTAAGCAAGGTGACCATGCCGCACTGGAGAAACTGACACGCGCCAATCTTCGTTTTGTCGTTTCGGTGGCTAAACAGTATCAAAACCAAGGACTCAGCCTTCCTGACCTTATCAATGAAGGTAACTTGGGATTGATAAAAGCAGCCGAAAAGTTTGACGAAACGCGTGGTTTCAAATTTATTTCGTATGCCGTATGGTGGATCAGACAATCAATCTTGCAAGCGTTGGCCGAGCAGTCACGAATTGTACGTCTCCCGCTCAATCAAGTGGGCTCGCTTAACAAAATAAGCAAAGCTCTCTCAAAATTTGAGCAAGAGAACGAGCGTAAACCTTCGCCTGAAGAGTTGGCCGAAGAATTGGATATACCGGTTGATAAAATTTCAGACACACTGAAAGTATCGGGTCGTCATATCTCGGTTGATGCTCCTTTTGTTGAAGGTGAAGACAACAGTCTCCTCGATGTGTTGGTTAATGATGATTCTCCCATTGCCGACCGTTCACTTATCGATGAGTCGCTCTCCAAGGAGATTGAACGTGCGCTGTTGCTTTTGCAACCTCGTGAGCGCGAAATTATCAAAATGGTCTTCGGTATAGGTTGTCAAGAGATGACACTCGAAGAGATTGGCGACAAGTTTGGCCTAACTCGCGAACGTGTACGTCAAATTAAAGAAAAGGCTATCAGACATCTACGTCAAAAGGCACAGAGCCAATTATTGAAATCATATTTAGGATAAAATAGTCTGATGAAAGCAAAAAAGCTACCTGAGGGTAGCTTTTTTTTATGAGTTTATGCCGTGATAAGGATTTGCATTTCAGGAGATATTGGTGGTTGATAGGCTTGAGCAGCAAAAATTCTAGTACTCTCCTATTCCTAGTTCTTTGCGCAGGTATTGCGTTGTGTAAGTATTGACCTTGCATATATCTTCGGGTGTGCCGGTGGCTAAAATTTGACCTCCATTGCGACCACCTTCAGGACCCATATCAACGATATAGTCGGCGCATTTTATTACATCCATATTGTGTTCGATTACAACGATGGTGTTGCCTTTATCGGCTAGTCTGTTCAGTACCGATAATAACACCCGGATATCCTCAAAGTGTAAACCTGTGGTAGGTTCGTCAAGAATATACATTGTTTTGCCGGTATCACGTTTAGCCAATTCTGTGGCTAGTTTTACACGTTGGCTTTCTCCTCCCGATAGCGTTGTGGAGGGTTGACCAAGCTTGATATAGCCCAATCCTACGTCTTGTAAAACTTTTATTTTGTTGAGAACGTTGGGAATGTTTTCAAAGAATTCTACTGCTTGATTGATGGTCATATCTAATACATCGGCAATAGATTTTCCTTTAAATCTCACCTCCAAAGTCTCTCTATTGTAGCGTTTTCCGTGGCACACCTCACAGGGAACATAAACATCGGGAAGGAAGTTCATACCTATAGTTTTATATCCGTTTCCTCCGCAAGCTTCACAACGACCTCCGGATACGTTGAATGAAAAGCGTCCCGGTTTGTAGCCACGTATTTTTGCCTCGGGTGATTCTACAAAGAGATTGCGAATGTCGGCAAATACGCCTGTATAAGTGGCCGGATTGGAGCGAGGTGTGCGTCCCAATGGGGATTGATCGACTGTTACAACTTTGTCGAGATGTTCTAGCCCCGCGACACTCTCGTATGGCAGTGGATCTTGCAATGAACGATAGAATCGTTGGTTGAGAATGGGTTGTAATGTGGCATTAATCAGAGTGGATTTTCCACTACCCGATACGCCTGTCACGCAGATAAATGTGCCTAATGGAAGTGATACAGAGATATTCTTGAGGTTGTTTCCTGTCGCACCTGACAAGGTGAGGTATTTGCCATTTCCTTTGCGTCGGGTAGACGGAATTTCTATCTTGGTGGTACTGTCGGGCTTTAGGTATTCGGCTGTTAATGTGTTGCTCTTTAGCATCGCTTGAGGTGTACCGGCAAAAACGACATTGCCGCCCAAACGACCTGCTTTGGGACCTAGATCTATGAGGTAATCGGCTTCCAACATCATATCTTTGTCGTGTTCGACAACAATGACCGTATTGCCCACATCACGTAATTCTTTGAGTGATTTTATGAGCCTTGTATTGTCGCGTTGGTGTAGTCCGATACTGGGCTCGTCGAGAATATATAGTACATTGACAAGTTGAGAGCCAATCTGGGTTGCCAAACGTATGCGTTGACTCTCTCCACCTGATAATGATGCCGAGGCTCTGTTGAGATTGAGATAGTCGAGCCCTACAGATGTAAGGAAGTGTAGACGGTTGCGTATCTCTTTCAGAATTTCGGTTGCTATTTGTTGTTGTTGCTTGCTGAGCATATGTTCCACATTGTCAACCCATTCGGTCAAGTCGGCTATATCCATTGTAGCCAATTGGGCTATGTTTTTACCGGCTATGCGATAATGTAGAGCTTCGATGTTTAGTCGTTGTCCGTTACACTCGGGACAAGTGATGGTAGAAACAAATTGTCCAGCCCACTTTTGAGCCGAGGCTGATGCCTCTGATTGTTGTTGCATCTCAATATATTTGACTATGCCATCGAATGTTAGAAAATAGTCGGAGTATCCCTCCGGATCGTCTTTTAGGACAATTCTATCATTGCTTCCGTTTAGTATTTCATCAAGAGCCTCTTCGGGTAATTGATCGATCGGAGTCTTTAACGATGCATCATATTTCTCACATATTGCTTCTATTTGTCCGAATATGAGTGAACGTTTATATTTACCCAATGCTTCAATTCCACCATTATATATAGACTTGCTCATATCGGGTATGAGTTTTTCTCGATCGATAACGTTGATATAACCAAGTCCTTTGCATTTGGGGCAAGCTCCTAGTGGAGAGTTGAAAGAGAAGTTGTGCGGTGCCGGCTCGCTGTATGATAGTCCGGTAGAGGGATCCATCAGGGCACGACTATAATGCTTCAACTCATCGGTTTGTGCATCGAGAATCATAATGAGGCCTTCGCCCTGTTTCATTGCAGTGCGAACACTGTTTTTTACCCTTTCTCGATCTTTGCTCGAAACAATCAACTTGTCTACAACAAGTTCTACGCTGTGATTCTTGTAACGATCGAGTTTCATACCTTGCAATATTTCTTGTAATTGTCCGTCTACGCGCACTGTAAGAAATCCCTTGCGACGCATCTGTTCAAAGAGTTCTTTATAATGACCTTTGCGATTGCGTACCAATGGTGCAAGTATGTATGTTTTACGACCTTCGTATTCCGATATAATAAGTTCTAAAATTTGCTCCTCGGTATATTTTACCATTTTTTCGCCCGATAGATAAGAGTATGCCTCGCCTGCACGGGCAAAAAGCAGACGAAGAAAGTCGAAAATCTCGGTTGTTGTACCTACTGTAGATCGAGGATTGCGGTTGGTGGTTTTTTGTTCAATAGAGATGACAGGGCTTAGTCCTGTTATTTTGTCGACATCGGGTCGTTCGAGATTTCCAAGCATATTGCGCGCGTATGCCGAGAATGTTTCTATATATCGGCGTTGACCTTCGGCAAATATTGTGTCGAAAGCCAAAGATGACTTGCCACTGCCACTCAGTCCTGTTATGACAGTGAGCGATTGTCGAGGTATTGTGACATCTATATTTTTAAGATTATGTACACGCGCACCGTATACTTCAATCTTTTCATCTTCGCACTTGTTCATTCTTTATATGCTTATATAGGATGTATGAAGTTAATCTGTAACCCAATTTTTATTAAATGTTTTATACTCGCGGTCATCGGTGTAATACATATCATCAACAATGGGTATTTCTATTTTATATAGTTTGCCACTTTTGTTGGTCAGCGTATTGGAGCGTATCCACGGATTGAAATCGACCAATTGTTTGTATGTTATACCTTCCTTCTTAGCCCAAGCGGCCAAGTCGTCAATTTGATAATTTACCTCAACAGTACGTGTCTTGATGGGTTGATATAGTTGATGTTCTTTCAATATAAATCCATAAGCAGCGGGGTTTTCAAATACTTGCTTTGTTGCCAATATCCTGAAAACATAACGATTGGTTTCCTCAACCAGTTTGAGGTCAAATGCATTGTCGGCATATTGCTTGTTCTTTTCATCGGTAATGCGTTTGGGTCCGGCATTGTAAGCAGCAGCGGCATCGGTCCAACTGCCAAATGTTCGGTATGCTCCTCGTAGATATTTACAAGCAGCAACCGTTGCTTTTTCTACGTTGTAACGCTCGTCTATGTCTTCGTTGACCTCAAGTCCATATTGTCGGGCAGTAACAGGCATAAATTGCCATATACCGGCTGCCTTTGCCGGTGAATATGCCAATGGGTTGAATGCGCTTTCGATTGCTGCCAAATATATGAAGTCCATAGGAATGTCCTCGCGTTGTAGGATGGGAGCAATTGTGTGCAGATAACGGTTGGCGCGTTTGAGTGTGAGCATTGTTGTGCTATGCATATAGCAGATGGTTGTGAGTTCGCGCTCATAACGTTCGTACATATCGTATCGGGTAAGATCTATTACCTCTCCTGCAAATGTAATCTTTTCGGGTACTTCCGGAACGCGGTACTCAATGGTAAACGGAGTCTCTTCCGGTGTTGTTGTATTGTCTTGTGTGTTGCACGCAAAGATTTTACTGCACATAAATATGATACAAGTAAATCCGGCTAGTAGGAAATAATATTTCTTATTCATAGTGTGTTATTGATTATCTTCGGTTGTATTGTTGCTTGATGAATTTCTTTTTGAGCGCATCAGGTTGATGTGTCCACTGCGTTTGTACTCGACACCATCTGCACCGCGAGCTTCTATTACGTAGTAGTAAACACCTGGCGAAGCCAATCGTCCACCGTGTTTTCCATCCCATCCTTCTCCGGGATTTTCGCTGTAATACATTTTTACTCCTTGTTTGTTGAATATCCAACAACGGAACTCGACAATCGACTTGAACGCAACACGCCACTCGTCGTTTTTGCCATCAACGGTACCGGGCGAAAAGGCATTGGGAATTTCTAGAGTAGAGGTTCCTATATTTACAACCATAGGCTCACATTCATATAGACACGCTTCGTTGAAGCTGCTTACTACCAAACGTATATAGGTTGTGCCCTCTTCGCGAAATGTGTATCGCAATAGTTCGTCATTATAACGGTGGGTAATATTGGAGAAATTGGCATCTTTGGCGAATTGCCATTCAATGTGGTTTACAGCATCGGTATAATATGCATTAAATTCGATAACGGCAGGTGCTGAACCTCCGAGTCCGGTAGGTTGACGGTCTATCTCATTTTCATCTTCTCGATATGTCTGTGTGGCGCGAGCTTGTGCCTCGACAGCCGTTGTTGTATAGTCGGCCGTTTCTACTACCTGTGCCATACCCCATTGGGTCAAGAATGTATCACCTTCAACCGTAAAAATGGTATTACACAAAGGTGCTGTGACAGGATAGGAAGGAGAAAACTGTTTGAGTGTCTGTTCTACTGCAGATTCCTCATATTGCAATAAATCTTCGTTCCAAACCAATGTGTTGTATCGGATGATAATATCTCGTTCTACTTTGTGTGGCAACATATTGTTGAAGGCATAATAATTCATCTCTTTTCCCTCTCCTGTAATATCCAATGTTACTACATCACAAGCGTAGTTGTCTTCTTGCACACTTACCGAAGAGAGTGTGAGCGGATGCTTGATGTAGTCTATGACATAAAGGTAATAGGGCTTATTGTCGTGCATAACAACATATCCACATTCTGTATTGTTGAGCGGTATGTATGAGATGTTACCTCGTTGGGTCGAAGGTATTGGTGTGATTACATCTTCATAAGTATACCAAGTAATTTCGTTGTTGTTCTGTGCCGAGAATTGGATGCTCTTTTGAGCTGTTCCGTACACTACTATAACGGCGTTAATGCCATTGGTGGCTTTGTAATCTTCGAGATAAGTGATAGCTCTATTGTCACCTCCTGTTATGGAAAACTTTTGTGCTGTAACCGATGATATGGTGGTGACAACCAACCATATTGTTAATAGTATTATAATTATATCTTTTTTCATTCTGTCGTTTTATTATATAACGTGATAGAGTGAGTCTTTATTGAGTGCATATGAACAACAAAGTTAATAAAAATATATAAAACAACTATATTGGCATCTCTAAAGGTTGTAAAAAAATAAAATTAACAATAAAGCACTCTATTTGGTTGCAAGCACCATATATTATTTGTAACTTTGTCGTGAATATTATTATATAGATTTGAAAAGTATAATGGGATTTAGAAGCTTTATTACTAGTGTTTTATGTGCATTTGCCTTGGTTTCGGTCGCACAGAATACAAATCTTCCAACTCGTAGTGTTAACGGGAAAGAGTGCTATGTATACAAAGTTACTCAGTCAGAGGGATTTTATTCGGTATCACAAAAGTTTGGTGTAACGGAAGAGATAATCATTCAGTATAATCCTTCGGCTCGTAATGGATTGAAGGTAAATCAAGTGCTGTTTATACCTGTTGAAGAATCAACAATCAATAATCAACTACTCGGAGAGGTGTCACAACCGACCGAGTCGACCACTTTTGTTCATACAGTAAAACGTGGTGAGACATTATATGCTATATCACGTATGTATAGTGTTACTGTGAATGATATTACAGCTCTTAACCCCGATGCAGGTAAAGGATTGCAGGTGGGTCAGAGATTGGTTATTCCTCAAGCCGGAGGCGCAGAAGTCGGTGCGAGAGAATCGACTCAAGTTGTAACAACACCCCAAGCAGAAACAATCGCTGCAACAACAACAACTGCAGCAGCTACTGCTGTGTCATCTTCATCATTGACCGATGTAGAGACTTCTTATCGTTTTCACAATATCGCATCGGGTGAAACTTTGTACTCGATAGCGCGTAATTATAATGTCAGTGTAGCAACCATTATACGTTCCAACCCCGGTATTAATCCTGTTAATATTCCCGTAGGCGGTGTTATTCGTATTCCAGAAAGTATAGCTCAACCTATGGTTGCTGTTGCAGAAGTCAATGCCGATTCACTCGAAACTGCTCCTACTGCAACTGTTGCTGTGCCTGCATTTGAAGTATATGAGGTGAAAAGTAGAGAAACCTTATACAGCATTGCACAAAAATTTGATGTGACTATCGAAGAACTGCGTAAGGCCAATCCTGATGTAAAAGTCGTATCGCAAGGTATGACAATCAATATTCCTTGTGTGGCTCAAGCTCAAGATGCTTCTACAATAGAGGTCTCGGAAGATGAGAATTACTCGGTTGAACAGTTGGAAGACCTATATGCCCAAATTTATGGACGAAATAATCATCAAGAGGTAAATGTTGCCTTGATTTTGCCCTTTATGCTCAACGACGAAAGTGATAGTAATGCAACAAAAGCTTCTCTATATACCGAGTATTATAAAGGTTTTCTGCTAGCTGTTGATAGCCTTAAACGACAAGGATATTCAATCAATGTTGCAGCCTATGACTCAGAATATTCGCAAGATGTAGTTTCGTCTATATTGGAAAAACCCGAAATGGCCAATGTCGATTTGATTATAACACCCGACGATGATGAATCGATTAATCTTATAGCCGATTTTGCCGAGTTGCATAATATTAATGTCGTGAATTGTTTCTCTATGAAAAATGAGAAAGTAGAGACCAATTCAAGAATGTTCCAAACAAACATACCTAGTTCTTATATGTACGCGGCTACTGTCGAGTATTTTATGGAGAATTTTGCCGACAGGACAGTCGTATTCTTGGACAAAGGAGAGGATAATGAATTTGTTCAATTACTGAAAGAGGAACTGGATCGCGCAGGTGTTAAATATATGACCTGTAAGTATGGAAATATTTTGAAGATTACAGATCTCAACACTGTGAGAAACGAGAAGTCGGTAATTTTTGTTCCCACATCAAATAAGAAAAATGTGCCCGGACAAATACTTACTGCACTCGAGATGTTTAATGAAAGAAATCAGCAATGTAGAATTTCATTGTTTGGATATCCAAGTTGGATACCTCAATTGAATAAGAATATCGATAAGTTATTTGCATTGAACACATACGTATTCTCTCGTTTTTATGTCAATACCGATATGCATAAAGTTTATGATTTCAATGTAAAATATATGTATTGGTATAATGAGGAAATGAAGAATGCCAGTCCTAGATATGCATTATTGGGATTTGATACCGGAATGTATTTTATGAAAACCATTGCCGAGAACGGACGAAATTTTGCCAATTATGTTTCGGATGCTACAACCGATGCAATGCAGACCGATTTCCTTTTTGAGCGTACAACCAATTGGAGCGGATTTGTAAATAAATCGTTCTATATTATACATCTTACAACCGAGATGAAGATCGAACGTCTACGTCAGTAATACAGAAATGAGAAGGTCATTATTGCTCATAGTACTAGGCTGTCTGGTATCGGTATTAAGCATTCACGCCCAACAGCGAGACCCCAATTTCAATAGAGAATTGTTATTGGGAGCCAAAGCCGGTGTGTCAATACCCAGTATTTCATTTTCACCTTCAGTGGCACAAAATGTTTGGGTCGGTTACACAGCCGGAGTATCTATGCGATATACCGAAGAGAATTTGTTCGGCTTGATAGTTGAGGCCAATTTTACCCAACGTGGATGGGACGAAAAATTTGAAGGTGATCCCTATAATTATCGTCGTACGCTTAATTATCTGGAGATACCGTTTATGACCCATATTTACTTTGGTAGTGATAAGTTTCACGCATTTGTCAATTTGGGGCCTCAATTGGGTTTTGTGTTGAATGATGTAAAGAATGCCAATTTCGATATGGCCGCCCCACCCTCGTTTACCGACTATAACAAGATAGATGAGGTGTATACCCTACCCGTAAAGAATAGATTTGACTATGGAATAACCGGAGGTTTGGGTGTGGAAATGCGATTTAATAAGCACGTTGTCGTTCTTGAAGGTCGATATTATTTCGGATTGGGAGATGTGTTTGGTAATCGTAAATCGGACATATTTTCCGGTTCATCGGCTAATAGAGGTTTTGCTGTTACACTATCATATATGATTGATATTTGGAAATAATGAGTGTCAACGTTGATAGCATTTTTCTCTTTGATTTTATTCTAGAATAGCCAAGTAAAGACGTAAATCAACGTATTACGTTGCCTTATCCTATCATATAGAGATAAAACAATGTATTGTAATAATTTCTGCTAAATTATTACAGTGACTCGCGTCGTATGAGATTAGGTCGTTTGACTAGTGCATTATTTTGAATACCAATTCGCGTAGCATTTCGCCCTCGGTAGTATTGGATGTGCTGCCTATACCTTTCGAGCGGGCATCGTACGAGCGCAGGAGCGAGATGATATCTATGCATTTGAATGCGTTGTAGTTGCGCATTGCTGTTATGTAGTCGCGGGCTTGAAATGTAGAGCGTAATTTTAACTCTTGCATCAGACCTTGTTCGCTCTTGTCTGTCGCAAAATATGCAATCATAAGATTGGAAAAGAAACCAAATAAAACACTTATAGTGACGATAAAAGGATTGCTTTTGGGATTACGCTCAAAGTAGTTTATAATTTGATTGGCTTTATAGGGATTGCGTGTAATGATAGCATTGAGCAGCTCAAAGTTATTGAAGTCTTTGCTGATGCCAACGTTGCGTTCAACATCATCGGGAGTGATGCGGATGTTGTTGTCGCCCATCGAAATGCGCAATTTATTCAATTCGCCGGTTAGTCGATTGAGATCGCTGCCTATAAAATCGGCTATCATTTGCATTGCTTTATTTTCGATAGTTCGTCCCGATGCTGCGACATAATTATTAATGAATGCAGGTAATTGATTGTCGTATAGTTTTTTTGATTCATAGACAATACCAACGCTTTCTATCTCATTAAGGATTTTCTTGCTCTTCAGTGTACCGTGTTTGTGGTTGATGACAAGTATTGTACTTACCAGAGGCTGTTTAAGATAGAATGATAGCATCTCTATATTGGGAACCTGTTGTGCTTCTTTGACAACAACCAATTGCCTTTGAGCCATCATAGGGTAACGCTTGGCGGCATTGACTACAACGCCATAGTTGGCAATGTCAGCACCGTACATAATGGTTTGATTGAAGTCTCGCTCATCATCGGTCAGTGCATTCTCAATGATGGCATCGGTGATGAGGTCAATAAAGTAACTCTCCTCGCCCATCAAGAAGTAGACAGGTTTGAAGTTCTTGTTACGCACATCCTTTAGTATCTCCTGATATAGATTTGCATCTTTTTTTGCCATAGTGACAAATATAGTTTTTTTATTTGCACAAAATATATAATAGCTATATTTTTGTGTAAAATTACATATAAGATTATGAATATGCAAATTTTGTTATTCTATGATAGAGTTGAATTTGCCTACATATAGTTATCAATTGAAGAGAGCAGATGATGGTTCTGTTATGATATGGGATGGTGTGCGCCGGAAGTATGTGGTGTTGACACCCGAGGAATGGGTACGACAACACTTTATTGCTTTTCTTACGCAACATAAGCATTATCCTCAAGGTCGTATAGGTAATGAAATATCTGTGTCGCTCAATGGTATGCAGCGTCGTTGTGATAGTATTGTGTATGACGAATATGCCCGCCCTTTTATGATTGTCGAATATAAAGCACCTCACGTTGCTATTACCCAAAAAGTTTTCGACCAGATAGTACGTTACAATATGGTGTATAATGTACCTTATCTCATTGTGTCTAATGGTATGACTCATTATTGCTGTCAAATTGATTATAATGCAAAGTCATATCGATATTTGCCATCTATTCCTTGTTATAATGAGTTGGAGCGTGTAGAGTAATATATTGTTCTTGCTGTAGACCGCGGCTTCTATGTGTGATTATGCTATTGTCATTCTTGTATATTAAATAATAGATAACCAAGAGGCTGTGCCAAAATTTTCATTTTGATACAGCCTCTAGTGTACTTGCAGAATGACGCTATTACAGTCAATTCTTGATTTCCAATTCTTCTTTTAAGTCAATTTCGTTGCGCTTGCGATCAAAGAATTTATATTCGAGCAGAGCCAACGATTGGTCGGGAATAATCTTGAAACGGAATGAAAATTTGCGTTTCCATTGCCATTTGATAGAGAATAATCCGCCTTTATCAATATAGGCTGCTACATAAGGATGCAGATGTAGCGTGAAGTCGTGTTGTTTTAGTTTCATAACCATATATGCTATCTTGTCTTCAAGACGATCAGTGAAAAGCATAGATGGTTGTATGGTGCCTTTACCGTGGCAAGTAGGACACTCCTCGCTGGTAGTAATGTCGAGAGCCGGTCGTACACGCTGACGTGTGATTTGCATAAGACCAAACTTGGTGAGTGGTAGAATGTTGTGACGAGCGCGGTCGCTTGTCATCAGTTCGCGCATACGGTCGTATAGTTGTTGACGGTGTTCGGCCTCATTCATATCAATAAAGTCAATAACTATAATACCTCCCATATCGCGTAGTCTTAGTTGTCGTGCAATCTCTTCGGCAGCATTGAGGTTTACTTCTATGGCGTTGCTCTCTTGGTTTGTGGCATTTTTAGAACGATTGCCACTATTTACATCAATAACGTGCAGAGCCTCGGTGTGTTCGATAATAATGTAGGCTCCACTCTTGAAAGATACTGTTTTCCCGAATGAAGATTTTACTTGCTTGGTCAAGCCAAAGTTGTCGAAAATGGGTAATTCTCCTTCATAGAGTTTTACGATATTGGCCAACTCGGGTGCGATAATGCTCACGTAGTTGTGGATTTGTTGGTATGTGGCTTTGTCGTTTACATAAATGTTCTCGAACGACGGGCTGAAAATATCTCTCAACATACCTACAGCTCTACTTGTCTCTTCGTAAATGAGAGCAGGAGCTTTTTCTTGTTGTCGTGCACATTCGAGGCTGTCTTCCCAGCTTTTTACGAGCGACTTCATCTCGTTATTAAGCTCGGCTACACGCTTCCCCTCAGCAACTGTACGTACAATTACGCCAAAATTCTTTGGCTTTATACTTTGGATTAGTTGTCTTAGACGTGCACGTTCTTCGCTTGATTTTATTTTCTGCGATACCGATACTTTGTCGGCAAATGGTATCAATACCAAAAAACGACCGGCAAAAGATATTTCGGCAGTTAGTCGAGGACCTTTTGTAGAGATGGGTTCTTTGGTTATTTGTACCAAAATTTCTTGACCTATCGAGAGCGCATCTGATATTGTACTCTCTTTGTCAAGAGGCTTTTGCATTGTAAACTTCGATAAGGCGATATTTTTTTTGTTTTCACCTCGTTGGTTCTTGGTATATACTGCCGAGGTTGTAAAATAAGGGCCTAAATCGAGGTAATGCAAGAATGCATCCTTTTCGTAACCTACATCGACAAATGCGGCATTGAGACCCGGCATTAGTTTTTTGACACGTCCCAAATATATGTTGCCTACGGCATACGATATATTATGAGGTTCCTTTTGCAATTCTACCAGACGCTTGTCTTCGAGAAGTGCTATAGAAACTTCCTTGGGTTGTACGTCAACTACGAGTTCCGATGACATAATTTGATTTTGGGTTACTTTGTGTTTTAGTGACTTTGTTGTAGGCTAGTCACTTTTGAGCCCTACTCATTGAGTAGTTTGATAAATCAAGAAAAGAACAAACTTATGACTATACAATCAATAAGTTTGTTCTTTTAAGACGATTGCATTAGAAAGGTTTGTCAATCAAATGTCAGAAATTATTATTTCTTCTTATGACGATTCTTTCTTAGTCTTTTTTTGCGTTTGTGAGTGGCCATCTTGTGACCTTTTCTTTTCTTACCGTTAGGCATAGTTGTATATTTTAGATGTTCAATAATTTAGTTTTCTACTTAAGCGCTCGGTATTATTTTACTTCGTTCATAAAAGTCTTAGCAGGCTTGAACGCAGGTATATTGTGAGCGGGAATGATGATAGTAGTTTTCTTAGAGATGTTACGAGCAGTTTTTTGAGCGCGTTGTTTAACGATGAAACTACCGAAACCTCTCAAATATACGTTCTCACCTTTACCAAGTGAGTCCTTTACGGTTTCCATAAACTTTTCTATTGTCTCAAGAACAACTACTTTTTCGATACCGGTGCTCTTAGAAATCTCGTTTACGATGTCAGCTTTTGTCATTGTTGTAACGTTTTAACGATTATATTTTTTAATTATTTTATAATTTTGAAATGCAAAGATATAGCTTTTTTATTGAATTTCAAAGGTATACCTCCAAAAAAACATCTATATTGTGATGCTCTTTTGTTTTTGACTGCAAAACGGTTGCAAATATCGTGATTTTTTTCGACTTATACTAGAATTTACACTATTTTTAGATAATTATTTTGGTATTTTTTCGCAATAATAATTGTATGTGTTTATTACATCATATACGTATGCTTTGGTTTGTCCTCCTCTGAAGTATCCGCATTTACACACTTCATCATTATAATACTCGGGATTGATTTTCATCAGCATTGCTTCTTCAACCTCATTGTGCCATACTTCGGGGTTCTTATTATATTTCTTGGCTAGAGCGATGGCATCATATACGTGACCTAGTCCTGCGTTGTATGCTGCGAGTATAAATTTGATGCGCTCGTCAGGGTCGCTAACTCGTCGTGTCATACTGCGTTCCAATGTTTTGAGTAGTTTTGCTGCGGTGCGTACATTGGGTTCGTTCATCGTGATGCTGTCAAGACTAAGTCCGTATGATTGTGCTGTAGCCGGCATTAGTTGCATTATACCTTGTGCCCCTACCCACGACACAACAGTAGAATCAAATCGGGATTCGTGAAAAGCTATCGCGGCCAACATACGCCAGTCCCAACCTATCTTGGCTGCCTCTCGCTTGAATATTGCATCGTGTTCGGAGATGCGACCTTCCGATACAGAAAGTATAGATGATGTGGTGCGTCGCTTGCTAGACTCAAAATATCTGCGTGCTATTGCTTTGAATTCATCGCTATCTTGGTTGTCGGTAATCCATTGGTCTACGGCTTGGGCTAGTTGAGGCGAGTCGTGTCGGACAGCCCAACGTGAGCGCTGCGGAAAACTAACCGACAGGTATATGTCTATATTATTATAATATGTGCGATTGAGCCTGGCTAGTGGCTCGTCGGCAAGAGTATATTCTATTTCGCCATTCGATACCATTTCAATCAGGTCTTCGGTTACAATTGTGTCGCGGTTGATGCAATGAATATTGATTCCCCCTCCTAGCTCATTATTGAGGTTGTTTATTCGTTCTTCATATTTTGAACCTCGTTCTACATATACATCTTTGCCTACTAACTCGGTAACATCTGTTATAGGATTTTTGTCGGACTGTATCACTACTTGGTGGCTTATTCTTTCAGGACCGCAGTATAGAAGTTGCGATTTGCTGTCACCGGTTATTGGCATATTATATACTATGATATCACCCACGCTATCAAGTAGCATCTGTGTGAGGTTGGTGATGTTATCGGCTACTATAATATTGAGTTTTACACCTATATCGTCGGCAAAACGTTTGATTATTTCATATTCATAACCTCTTTCTTCTCCTTTATATAAAAAGTAACTTGTTGAACTTGATAATGTTATTACATTGAGCACCCCCCTATTCTTTATAGAATCGAGGTCATTGACTATGATGCTATCATTGCTAGTGTGCTGGAAGTTACATCCAACCATCGTCGACAATAATATCATTATAATAGATAATGCGTATATAATAGTTTGTTTCATACTTTTTTATAATGAGTGATATACCTTAAAAACAAAAAGAGGGGCGACGAAACTATCATTTCGCACTCCTCTCAATTATTATTGCAAATCGTATTTACTTACTATATGCTTTATCTGTTGAGTTTGTGTGAAATATAGTCTTTCATCATTTCAATGGCCACAGTGTTATGTCCTCCTTGAGGAATAATAAGGTCGGCATAACGCTTGGTCGGCTCTATGTGCTGCAAGTGCATAGGTCTTAATACTTTCTCATAACGATCAATAACCATTTCGACGGTGCGACCTCGTTCTATGATGTCGCGATTGATAACGCGGATGAGTCGTTCGTCGCTGTCTGCATCGACAAATATTTTCATATCGAGCATATCACGTAAGTTTTGATCACATAGTATCAATATACCTTCGACAATGATTATTTCGCGAGGTTCTACGTGTACAGTTTCGGGTTGACGTGTACAGGTGAGGTATGAGTAAGTGGGTTGTTCTATTGCTTCGCCATTTTTGAGTTGTTTGAGTTGTTTCACCAATAGTTCCCATTCAATAGCTGCCGGCTCGTCAAAGTTGAGTTTAAGTCGTTCCTCAAGAGGCAAGTGACTGCTATCTCTATAATATGAGTCTTGTGGAATGACTGCTACTTCTCCATCGCAAAAGCTCTCTACTATTTTGCGCACTACAGTGGTTTTACCCGAACCGGTACCTCCGGCAATTCCTATGACTAGCATAATGTATAAGTTTTACTGAATAGTTATTCAATAAGTGAATTCTCCAAACTCCGATTTGATGATAAGTTCGTTGTGATCACACTCCTCTACTCTACCCACGATTTGAGCTTCTATACCAAAGCTTTGCGCTATCTCGATAACTTTTGCTGCATCTTGCGGTGATACGTAGATTTCCATACGGTGTCCCATATTGAATACTTTGTACATCTCTTTCCAATCGGTACCCGATTGTTCTTGTATTGTTTTAAATAGAGGCGGAACCGGGAACAAGTTGTCTTTAATGACACGTTTGTTCTCTACAAAGTGCATTACCTTGGTTTGTGCGCCACCCGAGCAGTGTACCATACCGTGTACACAATTGCGCATTTCATCTAATAGTTTCTTGATAACAGGTGCGTATGTTCTGGTGGGCGATAATACGAGTTTTCCGGCATCTATATTAACACCACTGACAGAGTCGGTAAGTTTGAGACCACCCGAATAAACAAGTTCATCGGGTACGGCATTGTCGTAGCTTTCGGGGTATTTTTCAGCCAAATACTTGGCAAAAACGTCGTGACGAGCCGAAGTGAGTCCGTTACTACCCATACCACCGTTATATTCTTTTTCATAGTTGGCTTGTCCGTATGATGCCATACCTACAATGACATCGCCCGAGGCAATATTTGCATTGTTTATAACATCACTACGACGCATACGACAAGTTACGGTACTATCAACGATAATGGTGCGTACAAGGTCACCAACGTCGGCTGTCTCGCCACCGGTAGCATAGGCATTTACTCCCATTTCACGCAATTCGGCAAGTAGCTCTTCAGTGCCATTGATAATGGCCGATATCACTTCGCCCGGAACTAATAATTTGTTGCGTCCGATAGTCGATGATACTAATATGTTGTCTGTTGCACCCACACATAGCAAATCGTCGATATTCATTATGAGTGCATCTTGGGCAATTCCTTTCCATACCGAAAGGTCGCCTGTTTCGCGCCAATACATATATGCCAATGATGATTTTGTACCGGCACCGTCGGCGTGCATAATGTTACAATATTCGGGATCACCTCCTAGAATGTCGGGAATTATCTTACAGAATGCACGAGGAAATAATCCTTTGTCTATATTCTTTATGGCGTTGTGTACATCTTCTTTCGATGCCGATACGCCTCTGAGGTTGTAGCGTTGGTCACTCATATATAATGTTTGTTTTTTTAATCTAACTTAAGTACGGCAAGGAATGCTTTTTGAGGTACTTCTACTGTACCTATCTGTTTCATTCGTTTTTTACCTTTTTTCTGCTTTTCAAGTAGCTTGCGCTTACGACTGATGTCACCACCATAGCACTTGGCTGTTACATCTTTACGAACTGCTTTTATAGTTTCGCGTGCAATGATTTTTGCTCCTATGGCTGCTTGGATGGCAATATCGAATTGTTGACGTGGAATAAGCTCTTTGAGTTTCTCGCACATACGACGACCGAATGTTACCGCATTATCGACGTGTGTCAGTGTAGATAGTGCATCGACACTTTCTCCATTGAGCAGTATATCTAGTTTGATAAGTTTACTTTCTCGGAAGTCGTGTATGTGGTAGTCGAATGATGCATAACCTTTTGATATGGATTTGAGTTTATCATAAAAATCAATCACAATCTCACCCAAAGGCATATCATAGATGAGTTCAACACGGTTGCCCGATATGTATTCTTGCTTAATGAGTTCGCCACGCTTGCCAAGACATAATGTCATAATTGGTCCTATATATTCTGTTGTAGTAATGACCGAAGCACGTATATAGGGCTCTTCGATATGGTCTATCAAGGTAATATCGGGTAGCCCCGATGGGTTGTGAACCTCGGTTTTATTGCCTTTTTTATCATATACCATATACGAAACATTGGGGACTGTGGTGATAACGTCCATATCAAACTCTCGGTCGAGTCGTTCTTGGACAATTTCCATATGCAACAATCCCAAAAAACCGCACCGGAAACCAAATCCTAGTGCTGCAGAAGATTCGGGTTGGAATGTCAGTGAGGCATCGTTGAGCTGAAGTTTTTCGAGTGAAGTGCGAAGGTTTTCAAAGTCTTCTGTGTCAATGGGATATACACCGGCAAAAACCATCGGTTTAACTTCTTCAAAACCATCTATCGCTGTCTCGCAGGGACGTGCTACGTGAGTGATCGTATCGCCCACTTTTACTTCGCGAGAGGTTTTTATACCAGATATGATATATCCAACATTTCCGGCACTGAGTTGGTCTCTGGGAGACATATCAAGTTTGAGTACTCCTATTTCGTCGGCATCATATTCTTTTCCTGTTGCCACGAATTTTACCATATCGCCTTTGCGAATGGTGCCGTTGCATATCTTGAAATAAGCAATAATGCCACGAAATGGATTGAATACAGAGTCGAAAATAAGGCATTGTAATGGCGCATTTACATCGCCTTTGGGGGCAGGTATGCGTTCGACGATGGCCGATAGTATTTCTTCTACACCTATACCTGTTTTGCCACTGGCTCTAATTATCTCTTCACGTTTACAACCTAATAATTCAATTATTTGGTCTTCAACTTCTTCGGGCATTGCACTGTCAAGGTCTACTTTATTGACAATCGGAATTATTTCCAAGTCATTCTCGATGGCCATATACAGGTTGGATATGGTCTGTGCTTGTATGCCTTGAGAGGCATCTACGATAAGCAAAGCGCCTTCACAGGCTGCAATCGAGCGAGATACTTCGTATGAGAAGTCTACGTGTCCCGGAGTATCAATAAGGTTGAGAATATATTTTTCGTTATTATAGGTATATTCCATCTGTATGGCGTGACTCTTGATGGTAATGCCTCTTTCGCGTTCGAGATCCATATCATCAAGCAATTGATCTTGCAAGTCTTTGCCGGCTACGGTATTGGTGTATTCCAATAGTCGGTCGGCAAGTGTGCTTTTGCCGTGATCAATGTGTGCAATGATGCAGAAGTTACGTATTTTATTCATATATGTATATTAGCAATAAATATTAGTTACCCATCTCCGAGATGAATTTGATGCGAATAAGTCTTATTTCTTCCTCGGTATAGTCCATTCCAAACTCGTTGATGGCTTCTTCCAGACTATCGCTTTCGCTCTCTTTGAAGTAGTCGAAAATCTCTTCAATGTGGTCATCTTCCATTATTTCGTGAAGGAAATAATCGATGTTGATTTTTGTGCCTGAGTAGACAATAGCTTCTATCTCGTCGAGAAGCTCGTCAAAGTCTAAATCTTTCGACTCGGCTAGCTCGTCTAGAGCCACTTTGCGATCTATGGCCTGAATGATGGAAACTTTAAGTTTTGACTTGTTGGCAATGGTGCGTACACGGAGGTCTTCGGGTCTTTCTATTTCATTTTCGTCGACGTGTAGTTTTATAACCTTAACAAACTCCTCACCATAACGTTTGGCCTTTCCGGCACCCACACCCGGTATGTTTTGCAACTCTTCAATAGTGATGGGATAAGTAGTTGCCATTGCTTCGAGTGATGGGTCTTGGAATATTACGTATGGAGGTAACTCAAGTTTTTTAGCCATTTTCTTGCGCAAGTCTTTGAGTATCGAGAATAATTCGGGGTCGACTGCACAAGACGCACCACCCTTGATGGGGGCTTCTTCTTCAATTTCGTCAAAGTCTGTGTCTTTGACAATTTTGAATGGTTGTGGTTTGTCGAGGAATTTTCGTCCGGCACTTGTTACCTTGAGCAGACCATAATTCTCAATTTCTTTTGTGAGGTATCCGCCAATAAGTGCTTGACGTATTACAGCATTCCACGTTTTATCATCTTCTGATTGTCCGCAGCCAAATACTTCTAAATCATCGTGACGATATGCAGTTACTTGATTGGTTTGTTTTCCTACAATTACATCTATAACGTGTTCTGTTTTGAACTCTTCTTTTAGGGCAATAACCGTTTCGATAACGGCACATAAAAGGTCTTTTGCTTCCACTTGTTTTTTAGGATTTAAACAATTATCACAGTTGCCGCAGTTTTCTTCATTATACTCTTCACCGAAGTAGTGTAAAAGCAATTTGCGGCGACAAACAGATGATTCGGCATAAGCAGCTGTTTCAAGGAGCAGTTGTTTGCCTATTTCTTGCTCGGCAATAGGCTTGCCTTGCATAAATTTTTCGAGTTTTTGCAGGTCTTTATTTACATAGAATGTTATACACTGTCCTTCTCCGCCATCACGACCGGCGCGCCCGGTTTCTTGGTAATATCCTTCAAGACTCTTGGGAATATCGTAGTGTATAACATATCGCACATCGGGCTTGTCTATACCCATACCGAATGCTATTGTGGCAACAATAACATCTACTTTTTCTAATAGGAATGCGTCTTGGTTTTCGGTGCGAGTTACCGAGTCCATTCCTGCGTGGTATGGTAGTACTTTTATGCCGTTGAGGCTGAGCAGCTCGGCTAGCTCTTCTACTTTTTTGCGACTCAAACAGTATATAATACCCGACTTGCCTTCTTGCTGTTTAATGTATTTGATAATGTCTTTATCTACATTGGCTGTTTTGGGGCGTACTTCGTAGTAGAGATTTTCTCTATTGAAAGATGACTTGAAAACAGCGGCATTGGTCATACCGAGGTTCTTCTGTATATCGTGTTGCACTTTGGGCGTTGCGGTTGCTGTAAGTGCAATAACCGGCCTATTGCCTATTTCGTTGATAATGGGTCGTATGCGACGGTATTCGGGACGAAAATCGTGTCCCCACTCCGATATACAGTGAGCCTCATCGACAGCATAAAATGAGACGTTGATTTGTTTTAGAAATTCAATATTATCCTCTTTGGTGAGTGACTCTGGTGCAACATATAACAACTTGGTTTTGCCGCACATTATGTCATTCTTTACTTGATCGATTGCCGCTTTATTGAGCGATGAGTTGATAAAGTGAGCTATGCCATCTTCTTCGCTGAAGTTGCGCATAGCATCGACTTGATTTTTCATCAAGGCAATAAGCGGTGATATGACAATGGCAGTTCCATCGAGCATAAGCGAGGGCAATTGGTAGCAAAGTGATTTTCCACCTCCGGTAGGCATAAGGACAAAGGTGTCTTTGCCTTCTAGTAGGTTGCGGATGATTGCTTCTTGATTACCCTTGAATTTGTCAAACCCAAAGTTGTGCTTCAGAGCTTCGATGAGGTTGTTTTTTGCTGCCATAGTTCTATTTTTGAGTTATTCTTGAGGATAGTTTGTATTTGTTAAAACAAATTTATAAATAACCTGCGAACTTTGCCAAGTTTTTTTGCAAAAAAAATTAGGAAATTCGTAAACTATTGTTCCGTTCAAATTTTTCCATCGCATATTCGCGTGTAATATGCAGTTTTTGGGTGCCGGATGCAGGCGTTTCGTACATAGCATCAATCATTATTGTTTCAACAATAGACCGAAGTCCGCGAGCTCCTAGTTTATATTGTATTGCTTTCTCTACAATATAATCCAGCATTTGCTCATCAAAAGTCAACTCTACACCATCGATTTCAAAAAGTTTGATGTATTGTTTGATGATAGAGTTGCGTGGTTCGGTTAGAATTCTACGTAGTGCCGCTGCGTCAAGTGGCTCGAGATATGTGAGGATAGGAAGGCGACCTATTATCTCGGGTATGAGTCCGAATGATCTCAAATCTTGTGGCGCGATATATTGCAATAGGTTGTCGCGGTCTACTTGTTGAGCTGCATCGTTGTTATATCCGACAACGTGTGTATTGAGTCGCATCGCAATCTTGCGTTCGATACCTTCAAAGGCACCTCCACATATAAAGAGAATATTTTTGGTGTCTATTGCAATCATTTTTTGTTCGGGGTGTTTGCGTCCGCCTTGTGGTGGAACATTTACAACCGAACCTTCCAATAGTTTGAGTAGTCCTTGTTGCACTCCTTCACCACTGACATCGCGAGTGATAGATGGGTTGTCACCCTTACGGGCTATCTTGTCTATCTCGTCGATAAATACAATACCTCGCTCGGCGGCTGCAACATCGTAATCGGTGGCTTGTAGTAGTCTTACCAAGAGACTTTCTACGTCCTCGCCCACATATCCGGCCTCGGTGAGTACTGTGGCATCTACAATGGCAAAGGGTACTTTCAGCATCTTGGCTATAGAACGAGCCAAAAGAGTCTTTCCTGTACCTGTGCGACCAACAAGTATAATGTTTGATTTCTCAATTTCTACATCATTGTCATCTTGTTGAGTAGACGGGTGTAACAATCGTTTGTAGTGATTGTATACAGCTACTGACAGATAGCGTTTGGCATCGTCCTGGCCTATTACATATTGGTCAAGAAAGTTTTTTATTTCGCTAGGCTTGGGAAGTGTTGCCAAATCCAAGGCCCATTTGTCGGGAATATTCTTTTTGTTCTTGCTGTTTGTGTCGTTGACAAATCCTGCATCCTTGCATAGATTGTAGGCTTGCTGTATGCAATCGGAGCATACCGAGCCATTGCGACCTGTGAGGAGCGGGCGTGTGGGAGATTCACCTCTACCACAAAGACAACACTTTTCAGTATCTTCTTTTTTCGCCATATATTATTTTCTCTCTCTTATTAATACCTTGTCTATCATACCATACTCGCGAGCTTCTTGTGCAGTCATCCAATAGTCACGATCCGAGTCTTTCCATACTTTCTCGTAGTCGTTGCCCGAATGCTCGGCTATGATGGTATATAGCTCTTTTTTGAGTTTTTGTATCTCGCGTGCAGTGATTTCTATATCCGATGCTTGACCTTGCGCACCACCCATAGGCTGATGTATCATTACACGTGAGTGTTTCAGTGCAAATCGTTTGTCTTTTTGTCCTGCTACTAGCAATACAGCTGCCATTGATGCGGCCATACCGGTGCATATTGTAGATATGTCGCAACCGATGTATTGCATTGTATCATATATTCCTAATCCGGCATATACCGATCCACCGGGGCTGTTGATATATATTGATATATCCTTGCCGGGGTCGGCACTATCAAGATATAATAGTTGTGCTTGTATGACATTGGCGGTATAGTCATCGATAGGTGTGCCTAAGAATATGATGCGATCCATCATCAATCTCGAAAAGACGTCCATTTGTGTTACGTTGAGCTGACGTTCTTCCATAATTGATGGCGAAAGATAACTGTTACTTATTTGCTGTGAGTATTGGTCTAGTGACAAACCGTTCATACCCAAGTGTTGTACTGCAAATTTTCTAAAGTCGTTGTTCATAATTTTAATCTTTTGATCTTTTATCGTTCAAAGATAGCAATAAATTTGATTATACAATCAATTTATACTTGTTCTTGAACTATTTTACCTTAATTATTTGCGCTTGTTATATATGTTAGAACAAAGATAATATAAATGCTGTTTTCTGTCTTGTTTTTTGACTATTAAAATTGATATTTAATAGTTGTTTTTGTATGTAGTGTGGATTTTATACTATTGTTAGATAATATTGCATTGCGTTGTATATTATATAAAAAAGCTGCTCGATATGTATCGAGCAGCTTTATCTTGATAGCAGAATGGGCTGATATTACTCTTGGAAGAGCTTGCCAAATTCTTCTGTGCTGATTTCTTTTGCATCGAGTGTGACAGCGTTTTTGATGGCATTTTGTATTTTTGCCTCTGTTGCACGGTCGATGAGTTGAGCGCGTGATTCTTTGCTCTTGAGCATCTCTTGTGAATAGTTTTCGAGAAGCTCGTCGGGTACGTTAGACATACCATATTGAGCAAATTGTTGACGTGTTACGCTTATGGCAAGAGCCTTGAGGTCTTCGTCAACAACCTTGATTTCCATATTTTTAGCGATAGTTTCTTTGATGAGATGCCATTTGAGGTCGGCTTCCATCTTGGTGTACTCTTCGTCAATGTTTTCGTCGGTGTATTTTTCGTTTGTAGCAACCAACCAACGTTTGAGGAAAGAGGCGGGAAGTTCAAACTCGCCAACCGAAGCTTCGATAGCCTTACGGGCATCAATGCCAAAACGATAGTCGCTTTCGGGCGCAAGTTGTGATGCAATCATTTCGCGTACCTTGGCTGTGTACTCTTCTTCGCTCTTAACGTTGTCTTTGCCAAAGATACCATCAAAGAATTCTTGATCGTGCTCGGCGGGTTGCAAGTGAGTGATTTCAGTAACAGTCATTTCAAAGTCGCTCTTAACGTTGGCAGCAACCTCACGGTCGATGTTGAGCATAGATGCCAATTCGCCAACCGAGTCTTCGCAAGCAGCGGCAGGATTAAATACAACCTTGTCTCCAACTTTTACGTTGTTGAATTTTTCTTTCTCAGCTTTGATGTATGCAGGAGAAAGGATTGTGCTTTCAACTACTATACCGCCTTCTTTGGCTGTGCCATTTTCGAGTTCAATCATAGAACCTTTAACAAGGTCACGCTCTTCACTTACAGCGTCTACTGTGATTTGCTTGCCTTGACGTTGACGGAACATTTCGTCTTGTTTGGCAACCATATCATCACTTACTGTGATTGTGTAGTAAGGTACGTTGATGTTTTTGTCAACATTGACATTAATTTCGGGTGCTAATGCAATGTCAAACTTGAATACGAAGTTGTCATCATTGTCAAGATCAATAGTTTGATCTTCGGCAGTCATAGGCTCACCGAGAATGTTCAACTTGTTATCGCTTATGTAGTTGTAAAGTGACTCAGAAACCAAACGATTGATTTCTTCGGCTTTTACAGATTTGCCAAACATTTTAACCAACATACCGAAGGGTACGTGACCGCGACGGAAGCCGGGTATATTGGCGCGCTCACCGTATGAACGGAGCGATTTTTTTACTTTGTCTGCATAGTCGGCTTTTTCTATATCGATAGAAACTACCGCATTAAGATTGTCGATGTTGCTGTGCGAAACTTTCATTTCTAGCTGATATTATATTAGTTAATATTTATTTTTACACACAAACTACCCCTCAAGCGAGAGGGGCTGTCGGTAAGAGGTTGCAAAATTAGTGCTTATCTTTCGATATTCAAACAATTATGCAATTTTTTTTTTATTTTATATTGTCGAAAAAAGTATAATCGCGGTGAGAATTGTAATCTATTTTCGGGAGGTGTCGCTCATTAGTTTTTCAAAGAAATCATCCAATTCTTTGTCCATCTTTTCCCAGAAGTCATCTCCTATTACTATGTTATTGTCGTCTATGGTATATATGTCGGCAATTGTTTCCATTTGTTGGTCGACCATTACAATTGAGAATGGTGTATTATATTCTAATTCGTTGAATAAGTCGGCCAAATCGGTTGTGGAAATAATTTCTCCCAAAGTGAGTGCAAAATTGAGCAACACATCATTGTCGTTATTGTCCTCTTTATACTCATCCCACATAGTTAGGGGCATAGAATATAACTTATTGTCTGTGTCGTCATATATATCGAGTGACGTGCAGTCACCTTCGTTTACTTGTATAAACATATCGTTCATCGAGAGATTGAGCGATTGTGCTTTCATAAGCGACTTGACAAATGCTTCTTTGAGCAATACGTATAATGACTCTTGTGTTATTCCCATAGTTATATATTTTGCTTCAAAGATAGTAAATTTTTATCTAATGTGACAAATATATGATACTCATTTTTAAAATAAATAATTTTGTTCTATCTTCGCGTTGTATTTGATTGAAAAAATAGCAGTCTATATATATCCTAATCTCGTGCAATGAAAGATATTGATTCGGTTTTGATACCACAGGTCGATTGGGTCTCTCCTCTCGTTATCGCCGGCCCTTGTAGTGCTGAGAGTGAAGAGCAAGTAATGACTACAGCCCGACAGTTGTCGGATGTGGGCGTAAAGATTTTTCGTGCCGGATTGTGGAAACCACGCACCAAACCTGGATGCTTTGAGGGTGTAGGTCGTGAAGGACTTCCTTGGCTCAAGCGTGTTAAAAATGAGCTGGGGATGATGGTTGCTACCGAGGTGGCTACTCCTCAACACGTAGAAGATGCATTGAAATATAATATAGATGTGCTATGGGTGGGCGCTCGCACTACTGTCAATCCGTTTTCAATACAGCAAATTGCCGACGTATTACAAGGTGTAGATATTCCTATATTGGTAAAAAATCCGGTAAATCCCGATTTGGAGCTGTGGATAGGTGCGATAGAGCGCTTGTATAATGCCGGTTTGCGTCGCATAGGTGTTGTTCACCGTGGTTTTACCTCGTACGAGCCACATATATACCGCAATATTCCTCAGTGGCATATACCTATCGAGTTGCGTCGCAGGTTGCCAAATATTGCAATTTTGGGCGATCCTAGTCATATCGGTGGTAAACGAGAATTGATAGCTCCATTGGCTCAACAGGCTCTTGATCTTGGTTATGATGGACTTATTATAGAGTCACATTGTTGCCCGGATAGTGCTTTGAGCGATGCATCTCAACAGATTACTCCTTCTCAGTTGCGGGAAATATTACATAGTCTTGTAGTGCGTGATAAAGTGGTGTCGACCGAAGCTCTATCCGACTTGCGAAGCCGTATAGATGCTATCGATAATGAGATTATGGGGTTGTTGGCCGAGCGTATGAGTATTTCTCGTGAGATAGGTATTTTTAAGAAAGAGAATAATATGCCCATATTACAAGCTCAACGATATGATGAAATACTTCATAAGCGAACACAACAAGCCGTAGAACTTGGTATGAGCGCCGATTTTATTAAGCTGGTATTGCAGGCCATACACGAAGAATCGGTACAGCAACAAGTAAAACTTACACGATAAATCAGTATATATATTCTTATTGTTTGATGGTTGTGATTATATTGCAACCCGACAGTTTTTGCACGATATTAAACTAGATGTTTGTGTATAAATATTTATAATAGTAGACCGCACGTTTACTGTTTTTAATAGAACTTTTTGATACTATCTGACCTATCAACTAAAAATATACTCTGACCATTTCAATGCGAAGATAAAAAAATCGCCTACGGCATCACGCAGTAGACGACTCCCAAATTAATTTATGATGAAAAGGTTATTTATGTGTTTTACACACTGATGCAAATATAATATTTGTTTTAAATACAACCAAACATTTTCGATAAAAATGGCTAATTGATAGCTACGTATCCTAAATTTGTCGTTAATTCGGTTTCCTGATTTCGTCGGATTTTATATTGTATTCATTCAAATAATGTGTGTGGATTTAGCTCGCTTGGTGTGTTCCAATCAATGTTGTATTGTTGGCTTAATATCTCTTTTTTACGTTGCCATATCGTGCTTAATGAGTTGAACTTTTGTGGGTCTAGCTCAGCTTCTTTCGCAACTGTTTCATCTACCTTATCAACAACATTTTCATACTCTAGGGTATATTCGATATTGTCTATAATGATATTGCCAACATAGGGGTTTTCTACTATTTCCTTTATGAGTTTCTTATCTAAGATTATATCTATTTCTTCGCGGAGAGTATCTAAAATAGAGTTATCTTGAATGAGTGTTGATATGGCAATAATCTCTTCGGAAATCTCTCGCAAGGCATCTTTATTGATGGGGTTTAATTGTTTGAGAAATCTAAATTCCAAAACATAAAGCTTCAGTATTAAACGATGGTGTGCCCCACCGCGCAATACGTAGCACATACGGTCTAATACCGATATAATCATTTGTATCGACTCTTGGTCGTCTACTTCTATATCTTGCAATAAATCGTAAGTGTGCTGTGCTATTGGGGTTATGAGCCACGGGGTGTTTAGTTGCTGATAAATCTCGGCCAGTAAGCTGTTGCATATAAGAAAGTCTCCAATATTGTCGGAAGGGTTTTCTTCTTCAAGAACCATATTGCGAATAGCGTTATATACTGTTGCGCTCGATTGATAATATTCGATGGTTTCGGGTGCTATACCTTGTATCAAGTTGATGCTCTCCACTATTCGGTCGCTTACCGATTTTGTCTTATCGGCTATAATTATATCTAGTTTTTTCCTTAAAGTCATATTTATGCGTGATTAATTGTTTTTGTAAATTTCTATCAATTGATTATAGTATTCTGCTTTTTGATTGTTGTGAGTGATGGTGTATATCTCTTTGAGACGCCCCAAAAGAGCCAAAAGCAAATCTTTAGTTTTATTATCAGGCGTTTCAATACTCATATATAAATCTATGGCTTGTAAATAACGGTCTATGGCATTATTGATATTTCCAACAGAGAGATATAACTCGGCAAACTCTGTGAGGATTTGAGCAAATATTGTTGTTATGTTGCAATCTTCTTGCTTGGCTGATGTGTCGAAGGTTTCAATACATTCCTTATAGTACTCTTCGGCGAGTGTTGTTTGGTCGCACAATGCGTAGGTATTGGCCAGTAGATATTGTGTTATTCCTATTGCATACACACCTGCTTGTGGCTCATTTTCCAGAATTTCATACTCGCATTTGAGCTTTTCTTTAAGACGCTCTATCGCCTGAGTCGCATTGTTGGAGCGACGATAAAGGTCTGATGCATAGTAAAGAGAGTTTGATAATTTTTGAGCGTATTTAGTCTTGTCGGTATTGACTTGATTGCGACGTATGGTTATGATGGCTTCTTGTAGCTCAATCTCTTTTAAGATGCTTTCCTCTTTCATAGCACAGATGTTGGCGTATGAAGTGAGGAAGTATACATATTCATTGTCGATAGTTGTCTTTATCTCTTCATTTATTTTGTTGTATGTTCTTTCGCAAATGGATACTACATCGTTGTATTGTGCATCGGATGCAGATTGAACCGATTGTATAGTTGTTTTATTTTCGAGCCAAAGTTGCAAGTTGTTTGTACTCATAAAATTTGTATTAGAATTGTATGCTGAATCTTACATTTAATTGTCTGCGTGTGAGCATATTTGGTACTGCGTATTGTACTCCGTTAACATCTGTGACCCACGTGTATGAGTTGACATTAGCAAAGTCGAATAGGTTGAATATATCGACTCCAATTGTGGCACCTTTTATATTGCGCCATACGCCATATTTCGACCATTGTTCTTCGCCACCAATCAAGATATATGTGAGTCCTAGATCGACACGTTTATATGCCGGTGCGCGATAATAACCCTCTGCTCGACCTTTCGATGGAGAACCATAGGTGAGGCCGTCAGATATAATGGCGTTGAGACTGATTTTGAACATTGGTAGCTTAGGAACATAATCTTGGAAGAATAGTCCTATACTATAACGCTGATCGGTAGGACGAGGAACTTTAACTCCGTTTATGATTTCCTCGGTGCGCATCAGAGAGAAACTAAGCCAAGAGTCTGTTCCCGGAACAAATTCACCATAAAATTTAAAATCTAGTCCGGCAGCATAACCTTCCGATTCGTTTTTTCCACTATACCACAATTTTACGTTATTTACTTCGTATGGAATAAGGTCGTTGAGTTTTTTGTAATATGCCTCTAGTGAAACTTTGAAAGGCCGGTCAAATGCTCTAAATACATAATCGCCACCGGCAACAATCTGGATGGATTGTTGTGAGCGTATTTCGTCGTTAAGATGGACGTAATAATTGTTGTTGCCACTGCTTACAGTGTCGCGGAACTCTTTGTAGAAGGGGGCTTGATAGTATACACCTCCGGCAAGACGGAATGTGAAGTTGCTATTGGCCTCGGGAATAAATGTGACAGATGCGCGCGGGCTTACGATGCATTCGTTGTTGTAATCCCAATATGATAGTCGTACACCGGCATTGAAACTAAACAGACCTACATTGGTTCGGAGTTTGTATGTATCTTGCAGATAGGCCGAAATGCGGTTGGTTTCAATTTCGTTTTGCGAAATGATATTATATATCATATATATGTTATCACCCACATAAGGCAATGTATAGCCAACAGAATCGCGCATTTCCCATTCTCTCAAATAGTCATATATCTGTTCTCTATTGTAAGTTACGCCCCAACGAATGTCATTGGCGGCTACGCGATGTGCGCCTTTGAGAGAGGCAGAAACGACATTGGCTTTCAGCCGATTTCGTGCGTGTTCGTGGTATGTTCCAACACCTAAGTCACCTTTGGCCGGGGCGTTTTCCGATACGTTTTCACTTCCGGCCAATTCGTCTAGCCAATATTGTCCCGATATGTCGTATGAAACATACTCGTTAGACCTGAATGCCGATAGTTGGAATGATATTTCGTTGTCTTTTAAGGGCTTGAAGTTGACAGCAAATGAGCCGAAGTAAGTTTCGAAAATATCTCGTTCCATACCATCGAAATATACGGTGAAATTCTTTGTGTCGTAGGCCGTACCAAAGGATGTAGAACGCTCAAAAGGTGTGAACTGATAGTTGTTAATGGCAATGTTACCCAAGAGCGCAACTTCCCATTTCTCATCAAACTTGTATGTCATAAAAGTTTGGTAGTCGAAGTATGATGGGTTGTACTCTCCTTTTGTGTCGAGCGAACTGAGAAGTGTTGAGTTGGTGTGGTAACGAACACCGTGTAATTGTGTGAACTTGCCTGTACTGTGACCGATAGATGCTGTTGCGCCTAGAAAACTACCGGTTAGTGATATTTCCAAAGCTTCGGGCCGTTTATACTGGATGTCAAGAACCGATGACATCTTGTCACCGTATTCGGCCGAAAAACCACCCGACGAAAAAGAAATGGATGAAACCAAGTCGGGGTTGATAACACTCATTCCCTCTTGTTGTCCTGATCGTACCAATAAAGGCCTATATATCTCTATACCATTGATGTATACTATATTTTCATCAAAATTTCCACCGCGAACAGAATATTGAGAACTCAATTCATTATTGGAATTTACTCCCGCAAATGTTGCCAACATTGTTTCTATGCCACCTGTTGTGCTAGGCATTAATTTCATATTGTCGGCACTGATTGATTGCATTGTGCCTTGTTGCTTGCGATAATCAGTTACAACAACTTCACCCAACTCGATGGTGTTTTTTTGCAATTGAACATTTAATTGTATTTCACCTTGAGGATTGTTGAGTGGATGTTCTTCGGTCTTATATCCCAAGCAAGAAAATACTATAACAACAGAATCACCAGCGTTGATTTTCAACTCATACTTTCCTTCCAGATTGGTCATAGTACCGGTTGTTGTACCGGCTACTCTGACCATAGCTAGTTCTATGGGTTCATTGTCGGCATCAATAACCATACCCGAGATTTTGGCAATATCTTGAGCCAAAATTGGAAATGTAGTTATGAGAAGAAGTAAAAATATTGCAATATATCGTCTTGTAATCATCTTTTTTCGATTAAAATAGTGAGGCAAAGTGTATCTCACTACTAGATTAACGGCAAAATTAGGATTTCCGTATAATTTCGACCAAAAAAATATGCCGGAAAGTCAAAATAATATTATATTTGCGTGTAATATAATACCGAATTTTATGGAAAACTTTCACGAATTGCTATTGAATCGTCGTAGTATACGTAAATATACAGAAGAACCTGTATCGGGTGATGATGTTAAAACTATATTGGAAGCGGGTCTTATGGCACCCTCGTCTAAACGTAAAATGCCCTGGCATTTTATTGTTGTAGAAGATAAAGCTATGTTGGCTCAGTTGTCGCAATGCCGTGATGCAGGTGCAGGCCCTATTGCCAATTCGGCACTTACTATCATTGTGACAGTAGATATGACATTGAGTGAAGCTTGGGTTGAAGATGGTTCTATTGCTGCTGTTCTTATGCAACTGCAAGCACACGACTTGGGGTTAGGTAGCTGTTGGATACAACTTCGTAATCGATCATTGGGCGAAGATGCAACCGAGGATGTTGTTAGAGAGATGTTGGATATTCCTGAGCAGATGGGTATTCTTTGTGCTGTGACAATAGGCCACAAAGACGAGGTGCGTAAGCCTTTTGATGAAGAGAAAATGATGTGGGAGAAAGTGCATATAGCCAAGTGGTAATTTTTGATATATGATTCACACAACACGCATCGTTTTTATTGGTGCCGGTAATATGGCCACTCGGTTGGCTATAGCTTTGTATGAATGTGGCTATCCCATTGTTCAGGTGTATAGTCGCACTATCCAATCGGCACAGACACTGGCTCAAATGTTGGGAGATGACGTCTCTTATACCAATGACTTGAGCCAAGTGGTCAATGATGCACATCTTTATATCTTCTCGTTAAGTGATGCGGCTTTACCCGATGTCGTAAGTAATATGCCTCATAACAACGCTATGTGGGTGCATACAGCCGGAAGTATGCCTATGGACGTTTTTTCGGGCAAAACGCAGCATTATGGAGTGCTATATCCTATGCAAACTGCTTCAAAAGAACGATCTTTTGACTGGACTGAAGTACCCATTTTTATAGAAGCGGCTAGTAGCGACGATTTGAATTTCATTGAGAATATTGCTCGATCCTTGTCCAATCAAGTTGTTTTGAGTTCATCACAACAACGTCAAGCCTTGCATTTGGCAGCTGTATTTGCCTGCAACTTCTCAAATCATATGTATGCCATCGCCGAGAAATTGTTGGCCGAACAGGGACTGAAATTTGATGTGATGAAATTTCTTATCCGCGAGACCGAGTATAAGGCCGAAAACATTTCGCCTTTAAAGGCACAGACAGGTCCTGCTGTTAGAAATGATGAGAATGTGATGCATAAGCATTTATCCTTATTACGAGGAACACCCGAGTGTGAATTATATCGTATGATAAGTGAAAGTATTATACAATACAATAGTAATAAATAGTTGAAAATAATTAATACGATGAGTCGCATAGAATATGATTTGTTAAACATAAAAGCATTTGTATTTGATGTTGATGGAGTATTATCGCCCTCGACTATATCGATCAATAGTAGTGGACGACCTCAACGAATGGTCAATATTAAAGATGGGTATGCTATACAGCTAGCAAGAAAGTTGAACTATCCGATTGCCATTATAACAGGAGCCAAAAGTGATGCAATAAAGGCTAGATATTCTACTCTTGGTGTAGAACATATCTATACCAATACCCCATTTAAACTGAACGTTTTGAAAAAATGGGTAAAAGAGATGAAACTTAACCCTGAACAGGTATTATATATGGGTGATGATATACCCGACTTTGAATGTATGAACTATGTGGGATTACCTTGTTGCCCTTATGATGCTGCTATTGATATATGTAATACGGCTAAATATATATCTCCTATATTAGGTGGTAATGGTTGTGCCAGAGATGTTATAGAGCAAGTATTACGCGCGCAAGGTAATTGGATGCACGATGAGCGGGCGTTTGGTTGGTAAAATTGTGTCCTATGCTTGAAAATATAAAACACTATAATCTTTTATTGGCAAGTAATTCGCCTCGCCGACGTGAATTGTTATCGGGTTTGGGTATAAGTTACACTGTTGTAACATTACCCGAAATTGATGAGTCCTACCCTGCTCATTTGAAAGGTGTAGAAATTCCATCATTTATAGCACAAAAGAAAGCATCGGCATATCAAGAGATGATGTCGGATGACACGATGCTAATAACGGCCGATACAATTGTGTGGCTAGATGGTAAAGTGTATGGAAAGCCCCAAGATGTCAACGATGCAAGAAGAATGTTGCAAGAATTGTCGGGACGTACTCACACTGTAATTACCGGTGTGGCTATAACTACAAAAGAACGACAAAAGGTATTTGCTGTAGAGTCAAAGGTGACATTCGCCAAACTCGATGAGGATGAAATTGATTATTACGTGAGTGAATACAAGCCTATGGACAAAGCCGGAGCTTATGGTATTCAAGAATGGATTGGTTATATAGGAGTTACATCGTTGGAAGGCAGCTATTTCAATGTAATGGGACTACCCATCCAACGACTATATAACGAGTTGAAACAGTGGTAACTTCCAATAATAAATAATAATGAAACGAAATTTAATAATTTTATTAATTCTCAGCTTTTTCAGTATGAGTTATAATTCAAACAAAACTGCAGATGGCGTAAGTGCCGGAAAGAATGTCTATGTTGAGGTTGAGACTTCAATGGGCAAGATTGTGCTGATGTTGTATAATGAAACCCCGGCACACCGTGATAACTTTGTAAAATTGGTCAATGAGGGTTATTATAATGGAACTCTCTTTCATCGTGTTATCAATCAGTTTATGATTCAAGGAGGAGACGGTGACTCACGTAATGCTGCTCCTGATGCGATGTTGGGAACCGGTGACCCCGGTTATACAGTACCGGCCGAGATTGTATATCCTAAATTCTTCCATAAAAAAGGTGCTTTGGCAGCCGCTCGTAAGGGTGATGAGGTAAATCCCGACAGAGCTTCGTCGGGCTCTCAATTTTATATTGTGACAGGAAATGTCTATCCCGAAGGACAATTAGGTCAGTTGGAGAAACAAATGCAAATGCAACGTGAGCAAACAATATTCAATACTTTGGTTGCTGCTCACCGAGACGAAATAATGAACTTGCGTCGCAACCGAGACCAAGCCGGATTGCAGGCTCTGCAAGAACAACTTATAGCCGAAACCAAGCAACAAGCAGCCTTGTGTGAGCCGATAGCGTTCACTCCTGAACAAAAAGCTGCCTATTCGACTGTAGGAGGCGCTCCTCATCTTGATGGTACGTATACAGTTTTTGGAGAAGTGGTTGAAGGTATCGAGATTGTAGAACAAATAGAAAAAGTGGAAACCAATCGTGCCGATCGTCCTATTGAGGATGTGAAAGTAATATCGATGAAGATTGTAGAAAGATGATAAATGTATCACATTTTATACTTTCTAATGGTCTGCGAGTATTGCATCATCACGATGCCAATACTCGTATGACTGTTTTAAATGTGCTGTATGATGTGGGTTCAAAAGATGACCCTGCAAATCGCACCGGATTTGCACACCTGTTTGAACATTTGATGTTTGGCGGGTCGAAACATATACCCGACTTTGATATGCCACTGCAGCAAGCCGGTGGAGAAAATAATGCTTGGACAAGTAATGACGTAACCAATTATTACACCATAGCACCTACTCATAATATAGAAACGGCCTTTTGGCTTGAGTCGGACAGAATGTTGGAGCTTGATTTCTCACAACATAATTTAGATGTTCAGCGTAATGTTGTCATAGAGGAGTTTAAGCAACGTAATCTCAATCAACCTTATGGTGATGTGTATCAATTGATACGCCCGTTGATATATACAGTACACCCCTATCAATATCCGGTAATAGGAAAGTGTATAGAAGATATTGAGAATGCTACCCTCGATGAGGTAAAGCAGTTTTATTATGAACATTATGCACCCAATAATGCAATATTGTGTGTTGCCGGTAGTATATCGTTGGACGAAACCAAACGACTGTGTGAAAAGTGGTTCGGCCCTATTCCGGCTAGGAGTATAAAACCCAGACAGTTGCCTCAAGAGCCAAAACAAACTGCACCGCGACGATTGAGTGTTGAGCGTGATGTGCCACTAGATGCATTGGTCAAGGTGTATAGGATGTGTGATCGCAAAGACAAAAATTACCAGGCTAGTGATTTATTATCTGATGTTCTAGGTACCGGTGCATCTTCTCGATTACACCAATCACTTGTTCAGAATAGACGAATTTTTAATAGTATAGATGCGTCGATAAGTGGAGAGATAGAGACCGGAATGTTTATCATTAATGGTAAACTAAACAAAGGTGTGACAATAGAAACCGGAGAGAAAGCAATTCTTGAAGAGATAGAAAAATTGCAATGCGAAGGTATAACTCGACGAGAAATTAATAAAGTAGTGAATAGCTTCGAAGCCGAGCATCTTGTATCGAATCTTAGCTATGCCGACAAGGCAGCCAATCTTGCTTATCACGAATTGATAGGTCACGCCAATGATATAAATTTAGAGGTTGATAAATATAAATCCTTGACTCCTGAAATAATACAAAGTGTTGCTATTGATATTTTGAGAGAAGAAAATTGCTCCACTTTGCTCTATCACGCCCAAAGATGAGATTCTTGTAATCTCCGGGAGGTGAAATTGACATAAACAACACATATATTATCACTTAAAGGGCTTAAATTGTAAAATTTATGTCCTTTTTTTATGAATTGCCAAAATATTTTTATTACTTTGTGATGCCTTATAAGGTAAAGTATAAATTATTAATTTTAATAGTGATGGAAAATAACCATTTAGACCCGGCTGCCCAAGGCGGCACTACTAACATCCCAGAACAAGAGCAACCTGTTGTTGTGGATAATAACAATGAAACTCCTCTTTTGAGTCGTGAAGAAATTCTTGAGCGCGTACGTGCTATTGTAGACTCTCCTATCGAAGAGGTTAAAGATGAGATAGAAAATTTGAAACAGAATTATTACAAAGTGAAGCGTGCCGAAACGGAAGCAGCTTTTAAGGCTCATATTGAGCAAGGATTGGCCGAAGCAGATTTTGTGCCGGAGTTTGACGCTTATGAGGAGCCTTTGAAAGAGCTTTTGACAGCATTCAAAGAACGCAAAGCTTTATATATACAAGAGCAAGAAAAGCAACGTGAAGCTAATCTTGCTCGCAAAAATGAGTTGTTGGCCGAGTTGGAAACTATTGTAACTATGCCTGATGATGTGGGTAAACAATACCAACGAGTACAACAAATACAGCAAGAATTTAAGACTCCAACCGATCTCCCTGCACAAGCCGTAACCGACCTGTGGAAGAGATACCAAAATCTCACAGAGCAATTCTATGACCTCTTGAAAATAAACAAGGAATTGAGAGATTATGATTTCAAGAAAAATTTGGAACAAAAAGAGTTGTTGTGTAAGAGTGCTGAGGACTTGGCTGATGTAGAAGATGTTGTTGCTGCTTTCAAGCAATTACAGTTGCTCCATAACGAATGGCGTGAGATAGGTCCTGTAGCCAAGGAGTTGCGTGATGATATATGGAATAGATTTAAGGATGCATCTACTGTAATAAACAAACGTCATCAAGCATTCTTTGAGAGTCGTAAAGAACAAGAAACACAAAATGAAAATGCAAAAACTGCTCTTTGCGAGGAGATTGAGCAAATCATAGAAATACTTCCTACTCTCGATAATTACAATGCTTGGGATGAAAAAACACGTGCAATTCTTCAATTGCAAGAACGCTGGAAAACAATTGGTTTTGCATCAAGAAAAAACAATACAAGTTTGTTTGAACGTTTCAGACAAAGTTGTGATAAATTCTTCGTTGCCAAAGCCGAGTATTTCAAGAGTGCTAAAGAGAATATGAATGCCAACCTTGAGAAAAAGCGTGCATTGTGTGAAAAGGCTGAGGCCTTGAAGGATAGTACCGATTGGAAAGCCACCGGTGATGTTTTGGTAGCATTGCAAAAGGAGTGGAAAGAGATAGGCCCCGTTGCGAAGAAATATTCGGATGCAGTATGGAAACGATTTAATGAAGCTTGTGATTATTTCTTTGAGCAAAAGAAAAAAGCATTCTCATCGACACGTGAGACCGAAAATGCCAATCTTCAAGCCAAGAAAGCCGTTATTGCGCGATTGGCTGCAATAGATGATACAATCGATGATGAGTCGGCTCGTGCCATCATCAAGGAGGCCACGACCGAATGGAATAGCATAGGTCACGTGCCTTATCGCGAGAAAGATAAGATTTATAAAGAGTATCAGGCATTATTGGATGCTTTGTATGGTCGATTTAATAAAAATCGCAACCGTAGTCGTATGGCCAATTTTACCAATTCTTTACAACAACTTGGCGAAGGTGGTAACGATCGTCTATATCGCGAAAGAGAGAAACTTGCTCGTAGCTATGAGATGAAAAAGAATGAGATACAAACCTACGAAAATAATAAAGGCTTCTTCTCTCTATCTTCTACTCGAGCCGAGAGTCTGTTGCAAGATCTTGACCGTAAGATCAAGAAACTTCACGAAGAGATGGAGTTGATAGAACAGAAAATAAATCTGATAGACGAAAAATTACAATAAACAATGATAGCAGTGTCAAGATAATCTTGGCACTGCAATCTTGATATATCATAGTGGCGATGTAATGTTGCAATATGTTGTTTGGTGTCAATCATATTGCATAACAACGAAATAGGTACACAATTGGGTATATCTTTGTTTATTTATAATATTGTGTAATACTTGAAGTGACCGGTGACATTGTCGGTCAACTTTTACAACAAAATACATATGGCCTCTAAAGGACGCTATGGAAAATATTTACGCAGTTTGATTGTCGTAGGAGACTTTTTATGTATCAATTTTGCGTATCTATTGGCCAGTTTGGTTTTTGAATTTAATCCCGATTTTTATAATCACCTTATATGGGCACTGCTCAATGTTGCCTATATACCTGTGAGTACATTGTTTTCACAGATACACAATCAGCGTATTGTATATGCCAATCACGTAGTAATTACAGCGTTACAGTCAACGCTGTTTCACGCAGTGATATTTGTGGCTCTATTGTACTTTGCGCGTGATATTGAAACAATCAATTTGCACCAGTTGTTGGTTCTATACAGCATAATTGTTGTTCTTACCCCTTTGTGGTGGATTACAGCGCGAAAATTACTGAAATCCTATCGTCGCAAAGGATACAACTTTAGAAAAGTAATAATCATAGGTTATGGCCGTTCGGGTAAGATGCTTGAAAGTGCGCTACTGACCGATGTTGGTTATGGCTATAAACTTATTGGAGTCTTTGATGATAATGTATCATTGAAGGAAGAACACAAATTATATAGGGGTACCATAGCTGATGTGGAAAATTTTGTGCGTAACAATGATGTTGATGAAATTTATTGCGCACTTCCCACCTCTGAGGAAGAAAAGGTGTTGTCATTGACTAGTTTTGCCGAAGCAATGGCAATACATTTCTATATAATTCCTAGTATTACCCCCTATTTGCACAGACGTATTCACTTCGATAATATTGGTGATGTTCCTATTATGAGTATACGTCGTGAACCACTTGAGCATCCGCTGAACAATTTAGTGAAACGAACTTTCGATATATTGTTTTCGGGTATTGTATTGTTGTTTACACCTTTGGTGCTCATTCCTGTGGGAATAGCAGTAAAATGCTCATCTCCCGGCCCTATATTTTTCAAGCAAAAACGTACCGGATTGCGTGGTAAGGAATTTGTATGTTATAAATTCAGAACAATGCGCGTTAATAGTGCCAGTGATGAACAACAAGCTACTAAAAATGATCCTAGAAAAACTCGAGTTGGAGAGTTCTTGCGTAAATCCAATATAGATGAGTTGCCACAGTTTTGGAATGTATTGAAAGGTGATATGTCGGTTGTTGGACCCCGTCCGCATATGATTAAGCATACCGAGGATTACTCAAAGCTGATAGAAAGCTATATGTTGCGCCATCTTGTTAAGCCGGGTATTACCGGATGGGCACAAGTCAATGGTTATCGAGGTGAAACAAAGGAGCTGTGGCAAATGGAGAAACGTGTGCAATATGATGTGTGGTATATTGAAAATTGGGATTTCTTCTTGGACATCAAGATTATATACCTTACTATTGCCAATGTTTTTAAAGGTGAGAAAAATGCTTATTGATTGTATCTGTTTTTTATAGATAAGAATGAGGAGTCGCGCAATAACGCGACTCCTCTTCTATTAGGGATTACGGCTGTTTAATCTTTCAATGAATTATTTCGTAGCTTTTCTTGCTCTTCCTTACTCAATGTTCGGAATGAGAGGATGTGTGTTGTAACTGCTGTTGCAATTATTATGAGTAGTATTGTAACCCACATATTCTTTACAATAATGCACGAAATGATAATTGTTATCCATAGAGTGGAAACTGATATAATCTTGATGCGTAGAGGAATGGCTCGATATATCCTAAAGTTGGTTACAACATTATTGAACGTCTTGTATGACATTGCCTTTGCGTATAATTTGTCAGATCCTTTCATTAAGCAAAATGCCGATAAAAGCCACAATGGTGTAGTGGGAAGTAGCGGTAAAAACATACCCGCAAAACCAATTATAAAGGATAGTATTCCAATGATGGACCAAAACAAGTTCATATATCAGCGAGCTGTATATTCGTTTGTTAAACGGAAGCCTCTAAGTAACTCTTCGGCCGAAAGACGTTTTTTTCCTGCGAGTTGGAGTGATAATATATTGAGCAACCCTCCTTCGCAAGCAATTTGTATATTTCGTTTACCATCAGTTATAATTGCACCGTAAGGTTTATTATGCTGACATTCTTGTATTGAGGTCTCAAATACTTTGACTCCGGTGATATTTTCATCGGGTGAAACAAACTCGCACCAAGCAGCAGGATATGGTGACAGACCACGTACTTGGTTGTGAAGTTCTATAACGTTACGTGTAAAGTCGAGATGGCAAGTTTCTTTGAAAATTTTGGGTGCCGGACGCAAAGGCTGATCGGTCATAAGTTCTTCTTGTGGTATGGCTGTGATATTGTCGGCAATAATATTGTCGACTGTTTCGCATACCATTTCAGCTCCCTTACACATAAGTTTATCGTGTATAACGCCCACATTGTCGTTATCAGCAATAGGGATACTGCGGCGTTGTATGACTTTACCTGTATCTATTTCGTGTGTAAGAAAAAACGTAGTAATACCGGTCTCTTTATCACCATTCATAATAGCCCAGTTGAGTGGAGCAGCACCTCTATATTGTGGTAGAAGTGAAGCGTGCAGATTGAATGTTCCCATTGGTGGCATATCCCACACTATTTGCGGTAACATTCTGAATGCAACTACAATTTGTAAATCGGCTTTATATGAGCGCAGCTCTTCAATAAAGGCTTCATCTTTGAGCTTTTCAGGTTGTAATATGGGCAGACCTACCGATAAAGCATATTGTTTGACCGGAGAGTATTGTATTTTGTGTCCTCGGCCGGCAGGCTTGTCGGGCATTGTTACTACTGCTACTACGTTGTATTGTCGTTCTACGAGTAAGCGGAGAGTCTCGACAGCAAAGTCGGGTGTCCCCATATATACAATTCGTAAATCTTGTTTTGTCATCTTTTTACCTTATTATTAATCTTGTGAATAGTGTACCAATACACGACGATAAGAGTTGAAAATTTTTGATTTTGATACAAATCCAATATACTTTCCTTCTTCGTCGACAACCGGAAGATTCCAAGCATTGGTGTCGTCAAATGTTCTCATCACAGTCTCCATATTCATATTTATTACAATACGAGCGGGAGGAATAGACATAAATCTGTTTACATACATACGGTTATATAGTGCCGGACGGAACATAATATTTCGGATATCATCGAGCAATACTATACCCAATAGTTTGTTCTCGTTATTGATAACCGGGAATATGTTGCGATGTGATTGCGATATAACTTTCACCATATCTCCCAATGACATATCGGGTTTTACTGTTAGAAAGTCTTTCTCTATGACACTATCCATCTTGAGTAGTGTGAGAACCGTTTTGTCTTTGCCGTGTGTTAGCAATTCGCCTTTTTGAGCCAAACGCATTGTATAAATGCTGTGCTTCTCAAAGATACGGATTGTAGCATATGCAACCGTAGACGTAATCATAAGAGGTAAGAATAATGCATAACTACCGGTTAATTCTACAGTTAGGAAGATGGCCATAAGTGGTGCGTGCATTACACCAGACATTACACCGGCCATACCCATTAGTGCAAAATTTTTACTTGACAAATCGGGCGTAAATTCAAAGAGATTGAACGTGTATGCAAAAAAGAAACCGGCAAAACAACCAACGTAAAGACTAGGTGCAAATGTACCACCTACTCCACCGGCGCCATTAGTAGCTGCAGTGGCAACCACTTTGGTGAGAACAATTGCTGCTGTAAATACCAGCATTGCCCATACGGTGTCGCTCCATTCATACAAAGCACTACCACGCATTAGTTCGTCGGTCTCTCCTGCCAATAGCATCAAGATTGATTCGTAACCTTCACCATATAGTGGTGGTAATAAGAAGATACATAGACCCAACAAAATAGAACCAAAACCAAACTTCTTCCACGGATTGGCTAATTTGCGGAATATACCTTCTATCTTGTTCATACTGCGAGTAAAGTACAGTGATACAAATCCGCAAAATATACCTAAGAATATAACGTAAGGTATACGGTCAAATCCAAAGATTTCGGTTTGCTCAAACATAAATTCGGCTGCTGTTCCGTGATAAAGATATGATACAGTAACTGCGGTAATTGACGATATGAGCAACGGGAGAACCGAGGTAGCTGTTAGGTCTACCATCAGAACTTCTATGGTAAATAGTATACCTGCAATGGGTGCTTTAAAGATACCTGCAATGGCCGATGCCGCACCACATCCCATCATAAGCATTAGAACATTGGGAGGCATACGGAATAAACGACCTATGTTTGAGCCAATAGATGCACCGGTATATACGATTGGTGCCTCAGCTCCGACCGAACCACCAAAACCGATAGTGACAGAGCTGGCTACAATAGACGAATACATATTGTGAGGTTTTACGCGACTTTTACGTTGAGAGAATGCGTGAAGGATACGTGTAACACCGTGAGAGATATCATCTTTGACAATGTATCTGACAAATAGTCCTACCAAGAAAACACCTACAATAGGATAAATAAAATATAGTCCGTTGAGACCTTCGTTTATCATATGTGATGTGAGTAAGTGTTGTATGGCGTGTATCATCCATTTGAGCAATACGGCGGCCAATCCGGTGAAAAGTCCTACTGCAAAGCTCATTATAAGGGTAAATGTACGCGTACTTATGTGCGATTCTCTCCACATAAGAAATCGCATAAACCAATCTTTGTATGTTTTTATTATTTCTTGTTTCATAACCATTCAATTACATTCCACGTCCTGTCAAGACAGTTTTTACTGTATAGATTATTATTTTCAAGTCAACCAACATAGTCATATTTTCTAGATAAATGACATCATATTGCAGGCGTTCTATCATCTCGTCAACATTACGTGCATATCCATATTTTACCATACCCCAAGATGTTAATCCGGGGCGTATTTGGTACATTAATGAGTAATATGGTGCTTTTTCCATTATTTGCTTTATAAAATATTCTCGCTCGGGACGTGGTCCTACGAGCGACATATCGCCTTTGAGTATGTTCCAAAACTGAGGCAATTCATCTAAACGATACTTGCGCATTATTCTGCCTAATGGTGTAATACGATTGTCGTTGGGGCTTGATAATCGAGGGGTTCCATCACTCTCGGCATCGATATACATTGTGCGCAATTTATATAGATTGAAAGGTTTTCGATGCTTGCCAATGCGTTCTTGTTTGAAAAATACAGGCCCTTTAGAGTCTCGTTTAATAAGAATAGCCAATGTTGCTATGATGGGAGAAATGATAATAAGTGCAAAGAATGAGAATATAATATCGAAGAGACGCTTCATATTACGTCCCCCTTCCGATATGGCACAACTTGTAACATCTACCAACAACTCGCCATATATGTTAGACAAACGGACTCTGCCGGTGAGCCGTTGGAAGGCATCTCCTTTGAGTTTTATGGGGAGGTTGAGTGGAAATAGTGTATTGATTATCTGATTGAGATGTGTGTGACGATTGTCATCAACGGCAACTATTATATACTTGATGTCGAGTTGGGTGCAAAGTGTTTCGAGATTTTTATTCTCATAAATGGGTTGTTCTAGTTGAGGATTGCGTTGTCCCTCTTCTATATCTACATATCCTACAATATTGTATCCTAGCGAGATGGTGCGATTATTGATTTCTTGTGTTAGTTTGGCGGCTTGTTTGCCACATCCTACAACAAGGGTGTTGAAACTCCACGTGCGGTTGTGTATCTTTGTTGTAGCATCGGCTGTGATAAATATGCGTAGCGGATATACACAGACAAATTGTACTGCAAAGAGAATAAATAACAACTCGTAATTGTCTATACGCAGTGGTAGTATATCGTTGATTAGCGCTGTAAAGTATAGAATGAGCGTATTAAGTGTTACTGTGCTGATTGTAGTAAATAGCTCCTGTAAACGAGACTTGAAAAATACGACGTTGTAATATCCTGACAAATAGTATACCAACATCATAATCAAGGGCATAATTAATTGTCCTAATAGCACGTTGGGCGAGAAAAGGAATTCATATAAAACAACATAGCCCGATACGACCGAGGGCATATAAAACCTAATTATATTGAATAGTAACCACGCAATATTACTCATTGCGTAGTCACATATTATATATTTGGCGCGTTGTATATTTACTCCAATCATTCTCTAATTACTTTTATTATACCACCGGTACTAAGCTTTATTATACTTGATGGTGATGCCGGAATGCTGTTTTCTTGTTGTGTTTCAACTATATAATCAACCGCTTGTCTTATTTCATCAGAAATATCGGCATAGCATAAGGGTGACGGTAGTCCGCTTATATTGGCCGAAGTGGAAACAATAGCTTTGCGAAATTTGCGACATAATGCTTGAGAGAAAGCCTCTTGTGTTACTCTGATGGCAACACTCCCATCCTCTCCTATTACTTCTTGAGCAAGATTACGAGCATTGTCATAAATGATAGTAAGGGGCTTGGTCGAAAGGTCTACCAAGTCATACGCGATATCCGGTACTTCTCTGACGTAAAAATCTACTTTGGTCATAGAGTCGGTAAGTATAATAAGAGCTTTGCTGTCGGAACGACGTTTTATTTCAAAAACACGTCGCACAGCATCGGAATTTGTGGCATCGCAACCTATACCCCATATTGTGTCTGTCGGGTAAAGTATTATACCACCGCGCTCCATTACAGCACAAGCTTGCGCTATATCTTCTTGTATTGTCTTCATTGGTTGTTGTTTTACACATATAGTGTATTGCAAAGTTACACAATAACCATACGAATACAAAATATAGAGAATGTTTTTTTGAGAAAATATACAGTATATTGCTGTTTGCTTAGATATAACAGATGTGTCGCTCTTTACATTGGATGAAATCTTTTGTTTATAAATAGTATTGTCGTTATAATGTCGTGCTCTTGTATATACTTCTTGCAATTACATTAAAAATTGAGTATATTCGCAGTTTGAAAAAGAAAATATTATGGACAACTTAGATTCTCATAATACCTCACATCGCCCCTATCGCGTAGGCTTGGCATTGAGTGGAGGTGGAGCGCGAGGTTTTGCGCACGTAGGTGTATTGCGCGCTCTTGAAGAGATAGGTATCAAACCCGATATAATAGCGGGTACTAGTGCCGGTGCTATAGTCGCAGCGCTCTATGCCGATGGTTATACTCCACAACATCTTTTAAAGCTATTTAATGAGCTTGATGTTAAAGAGTTGGTGGAGATGACACTCCCTCGTAATTCATTGCTTAAAATAGATAAGTTTATAAAATTTCTTGAAAGTAAACTCTACGCTCGTCGCATTGAGGACTTAAAAATACCAACACTTATTGTTGCTACCGACTTCGATCACGGAAAGAGTGTGGCTTTTCATTCGGGTGATTTGAGTGTGCGCGTAGCTGCGTCGTGCTCTATTCCCATTATGTTTCCACCCATTTCTATAGATGGCGTTAATTATGTAGATGGTGGTGTATTGCGCAACTTGCCTGCAACGCATATCAGAGAGTTGTGTGATGTTCTCATTGGCGTTAATGTTTCGCCTATGCGACACGAAAAGTATGATAACAACTTAATATCTATCGCTGATAGAGCATACAATTTCCTTTCTTGCGGAAATGTGTTCCCCGATTTGGCCTTGTGTGATGTGGTTATCGAGCACGATGATGTTGGTGATTATCGTGTTTATGACCTCAAAGAATATATAAACATTGAAGAATTGGGCTACCGACAAGCTATTGATACATTGTCTCGTCTGTTGCCCGAGAAAAAGAAATTATTGAATATCTAACCCTTTTGATTCTTATGGAGAACAAAATCGTTATCTATCAAGTTTTGCCTCGACTTTTCTCAAATACTTGCGACCATTGTATACCATTTGGTACTAAGGAGGAGAATGGTGTGGGTAAACTCAATCATTTTACGCCCAAAGTTTTGAAAGAGATTAAATCTCTTGGTATTACACATATATGGTATACAGGAGTTATAGAACACGCTACTCAAACCGATTATAGCGCTTATGGTATACGCCCTCACAATCCATATATAGTGAAAGGTAAAGCGGGCTCACCTTATGCTATAAGTGACTATTATGATATTGACCCTGATTTGGCCGAAGATATTCCGTCTCGAATGCAAGAGTTTGAGGCATTGGTAGAGCGTACACATCAGGCCGGGATGAAAGTTATAATAGACTTTGTGCCCAATCACGTTGCTCGTGAATATGATTCTGATAGTATGCCCGAAGGAGAGAAACAATTGGGCGAGAATGATGATAAAGAAAAACAATTTTCGCCCAATAATAACTTCTATTACATACCGCGACAGCGTTTCTCTCCGCGATTTTTTATAGGTCAGAATACACCTAATGAATATTATGAATTTCCTGCCAAGGCTACCGGAAATGATCGTTTTGATGCTTATCCCGAGAATAGCGATTGGTATGAAACCATAAAGTTGAATTATGGAGTTGACTATATGGATTGGGGACGTCATCATTTTGACCCTATACCCGATACTTGGCAAAAGATGTTGAATATCTTGCTATTCTGGTGTGGCAAAGGCATTGATGCGTTCCGTTGTGATATGGTACATATGGTACCGGTCGACTTTTGGCATTGGGCCATTGCTCAAGTAAAACGCAGTTATCCTCATATAAAGTTTATAGCTGAGATATATGATCCGGCATTGTATCGTTCCTATATAGAATGGGGATTGTTTGATTATTTGTATGATAAGGTAGGACTCTATGATAAATTGCGTGCAGTTGAGTGTCACGATGTGTCGGCTGCACAGCTTTCATACTGTTGGCAATCACTAGGTGACTTGTCGGACAATATGCTCAATTTCCTCGAGAACCACGATGAGCAACGTTTTGCGTCAATGCAATATGCCGGTAATGCATCGCGAGTATTACCCTCACTTATTGTGTCATCAACAATGAGTCGTGCTCCAATGATGATTTATTTTGGCCAAGAGCTAGGTGAACAAGCCTTAGATGCAGAAGGATTTAGTGGCAGGGATGGTCGTACAACGATATTTGATTACTGGAGTGTACCTAGCGTGAGAGCGTGGTATAACGACGGTAAATGTACGACAACACGCCTTACTCCCGAACAACGCAAATTGCGAAAACTCTATAAGCAGGTACTCAATATGTGTAATAAAGAAAAGGCCATCTCGAAAGGTCAATTTTTCGATTTGATGTATGTCAATTGTGATAATCCACACTTCGACCCACATCGTCAATACGCATATTTGAGATATTACGAAAATGAAGTTCTACTTATCATTGTAAACTTTGGCACTTTTTCAACAGATGTTTCAGTTAATATTCCACAGCACGCGCTTGATATGATGAATGTGGAGTCTGATAAATATAACGCTGTCGAATTGCTACAAGGCGAGCACGATGAGAAATATTTGCATAGGGCAATACCTTTCACAACTTCGATAGCTGCGCATAGTGCTGCGATTTGGAAATTCAAAATTGCGAAAAAAAACTTACAATCAAAGAGAAAAAAATGAGCAAAAGAGTGCTCGATAACGAAACATAGTTTTAACTTTGCAGAAAAATTTCAAACAGCTATATTTTTACAAAATATTATGGAACAAACAACACCTTTCAAGGTATTTTCAGGAACCAACTCTCGTTATTTGGCCGAGAAAATTTGCACTAGTCTTGGTTGCGAATTGGGTCAAATGAACATTCAACATTTTGCCGATGGCGAATTTGCCGTATCATTTGAAGAGTCTATACGTGGTTTGGAGGTATATCTTGTTCAATCTACCTTCCCTAGTTCAGACAATTTGATGGAACTATTGTTGATGGTTGATGCAGCTAAACGTGCTTCGGCTAAAACAATTAATGCGGTTATCCCCTACTTCGGATGGGCTCGTCAAGACCGTAAAGATAAGCCCCGTGTATCTATTGGTGCCAAACTTATTGCCGATTTGTTGAGCGCTGCTGGTATCGATCGTCTTATTACAATGGATCTTCACGCCGACCAAATACAAGGTTTCTTTGATGTTCCCGTTGACCACCTCTATGCATCGTCGGTATTCATTCCTTATATCGAGTCGCTCAAGCTCGAGAATATGGCTATCGCAACACCCGACGTTGGTGGCTCAAAACGTGCCAGCACTTATGCCAAGTATTTTAACTGTCCTCTTGTATTGTGTGATAAAAAACGCAATAAACCCAATGAGGTTGCCGAAATGACAGTAATTGGTGAAGTTGAAGGTCGTGATGTAATTCTCATTGATGATATGGTGGATACAGCAGGTACAATCACCAAAGCAGCAAACTTGATGATGGACTGGGGTGCCAACTCGGTTCGTGCCATCGCCAGCCACGCTGTGATGAGTGACCCTGCATCGGTACGTGTTCAAGATTCATTGCTCACTGAAATGGTGTTTACAGATAGTATTCCCTACACCAAGGAGTGTGACAAGGTACATATCTTGACAATTGCCGATTTGTTTGCCGACACTATTCGTCGTGTCAATAGCAATAAATCAATATCTTCTCAATATTTATTGTAAGATATAATTATAATTGAAGTTTAACAACCTCCTTGGGTATCTATTGATATAGATATTAGGGAGGTTGTTGCTTTTTATACAGTGTGTAACTAGATCGATACTTTATGAAACCTATTAAGATTTTATTCATTACATTTCTATCCTTGGTAAATACATTGTCTTTTGCATCTTTGCCGTTTCAGTCTTTGGAACAGCTCAAAGGTAATACTCAATCAATGATAGAAAGAGTTGCATCGAAAAATAAAGTTAACAGATTTTCGATGAAAGCCGATGGGAATATCCTCCCTGCCGGTAGAGCCTTTGCCTATACTTGGGGTGTGTTTTATCACGAAAATGGTCATACGTGGTACTATACACAGACCTTTGAAAACCGAGGATGGTATCTGGGTTCGTCCGAGATTACTATTTATGATAACAATTTCAGTCGGATGGGTGCATTTACAATTGAAATACCGGAGGATATGAATGTTAATGACATTAATCCTATCGATTTTCTAAGTACGACATTCTTTGATACAGATGCTTCTACTCTTGAAATACCTGTATTTATTCACGCTGTTGACAATGGAACTCAAATAAATAGAATCGGTATATATCATCTCGATGGTGAGAAAATTCAAGAATATAATTCACAATCAATGCTTGATTTTCGTGCGTCGGATAGCTATATGCGTGTATTGTTGATGAATGAGAGCGATGGTAATATAAATGTCAGTGTGTTGCGCTCGGCGCAAGCCGATGCTTTACCCGTTATAGAGCATACATTTAGTGTAGATCAAGACCTTATGTATTATAATAATGGTCCGGTGATAAACTATTATTCTATTAATAATGAGCCTTATTACGTGGTATCGCACTTCGAAAAGCCTTGTATGGATGGTTACGATATGGAAAATTTTATTCCAACACAGACTCCTGATAATTATTTGACAATCAAGACTTATGACCGGAACTTTGAGATGGTCGATTCAATTGGAGTATCCATTGACGCAACCAATGAAGAGGCTACTTATGGATTTGCATCGTTGGGTATGCTTACAATGAATGATGTCCGTATAGGTGATTTTACCAATGATAATCAGTTCAATTATATTGTAACACATTACGATTATTTTGCTTTGAGCGATGAGTTTGTCTATTATTTCAAAGTGTATGACAGTGATGGTAATTTAGTTAATACAATAGTAGAGAATACAACTACTTGGTTCCCGTTGAGCGATTTGGAGGGCTTTGAAGAACAGGTTTCATTCCTCAAATTAGGAACTGATGGTACACAAATACTTGAAATGGTTGATATACCTTCGTGCGAAGTTGCCGCTACTTTCCCTGCTGTTATCGATGGATACAATATCTCTGCTACATTCGATCGTTGTCGTGTTGATGATGACTATCAGTATGTTATATCTATCGCTAATGCCGAGGAAGATAAAGATGGTAATGCTATGGCTCGTATTGGTTGGTATAGACGTGACTGCACTGTTGACCATTATGTAACTTTCAATCTAGGTAAGAATGCTGAAGGGTTTACTCCTTATATTGCAAACTATGTACTTAATCCCTATTTGTTCAATACCGATAGCAAGCGTGAATATTTCTATTTGGCAATGAATAAGCGCACTGATGGTAGTGAGGTGTTGGATAAAACATTGTATTTGGCTGATGAAGATGGTAAAGTGCTACTAACTATAAAACCTGAAGCCGGAGATGAAATTGAATTCTCTAGTGGAGATATATTTGACCCGAACACACCTGCTCCTAGTCTGGTATTATCTTTCTACAATGGTGAGAAAGATGCCTTTGAGGTAATGTTATATAAGTTGCCATTCTTTACATTTACTAGTGGAGGAGATGGTACACAAGAAAATCCCTATATCATAACTACTCCCGGCGAACTAGCTCAAATGCACACCCAACCAGCTGCTCACTATGTTTTGGGTAACGATATTGATATGAGTGGATATGAGTCGACCTATTTTGCTCCTGACACTTTTACCGGTAGTTTCGATGGTAATAATTATTTTATCAAAAATGCAGTTTTAGTAAATAACGGACTATTCGGTAATACACAAGATGTAACAATCAAAAATGTGCAGATTAAGTCTCCCGTATTGTTTACTGTCGATGGAAATAATGGTATAATAGCAGCCAGTTCTATCAATACAACGATAGAAAATGTGCACGTATATGATGCTATGATAGATGGAGAAGTTGGATTTGATATGAATGTGGGCGGACTTGTTGGAATTGCCGAAAATACAAACTTCAGTGCTGTTTCGGTAATAAGAACTGTCGTAAATAATTGCATAAACAATATGGGCGGTATTGCAGGATATATGAAAGGTAGTAACATCAATGCTGCTGTGACTAATGGTGAAGTAATTCTAGGTGGATTTTCTATTGGAGGTATTGCAGCCGTAGCCGATGCAAATAGTAATATAACAAATTGTCATACAGCGTGGAATGCAACGGCATTAAGTAGTATTGGTGGTATTGTATGTAATTCGCAAAGAGCTATTATATCATATTGTTATGCAGATGGTTTTTACGCCGACTGTGTAGATGATGTGACTTGGCCTACCTATGGCGGTATTGTATATATGCTTGATGAAGCACAAGATGGCTCTACATCATATGTGATAAGCAATTGTGTAACTACCAATTATGATGTTGTGAGAGAATGTGCCGATAATGAGCAAGGCTTATATAACAATTATACAGGCTCGACCGATAATCAATACAATACTGCACATCCCAGCGCATACAAGCCGGTTGAAGAGATGAATAGTTCATTCTTTGAGAGTTTGGGTTATAGATATGGAAATAACAATGATGCACCTTGGATGGGCGAAAGTTTGCCTATTCTCTACTTTGAGAATGATTGCCAAAGTGTTATCGGCATAGATCGTGATAACAGCTCTGTCAATTATGATGGATATAGTGTATGGTGTAATGATGCAAACTATATCTATATGTACGACCTGCAAGGAAATTGTGTTGCTTCCATAAATGCATCAGCATTGAACGTATCGACGATGAATGCAGGTGTGTATATTGTTGTTGCTATTGATGCCAATGGTGAAAGTAATGTACGTAAGATTGTTATCAAGTAATAATTCCTATTTTATATGGATAGCCTGTAGTTAAACCTACGGGCTATTTTTTTGTCTATTGTTATAGTGAAAAATATGTACTATATTTGTACAATAAACATTATATATAACTAATAAATAAAACAATCTTGAACTATGTCGTGTCTTAGAGTATTACTATGTATTATATTCCCACCTTTAGCAGTCATTGATAAAGGCTGTGGTTCTATTGTGTTAGTTACTTTGCTCACAATCATTGGATGGGTTCCCGGTGTATTGTGTGCTGTTATAATGAATCAGAAATCCTAGCTAGTTACATTCGTTCTACAATAACAAAATTACTACTGAATATATTATTGGTTTATTATGAAGAGAATTATATATGCTATATTCTTGACTGCAATACTATTATTGCTCAACGCTTGCTCTACCGCAAGTACCTATCGCTATTATACAGTTTCTAATGGTACAACTGTAGCACTCACAGGTACTATCTGCGAGTATGATATGAAAGATAGATGTATTGTTACTCAAAATTTCTCCCTTGATGCAGGAATGACTACCCCATCAATCAGAGCCAATTCGCGTACCAAAATGGTAAAAATATATATCAGCGATTTTGATTTATGGGTGGGTGAATTATACTACCTCTATACTGTAAATAACAACCATTTTATTCTATATGATAGTACACCGTTAGTTGATTATGAACCAAATACATACTGATTATAGAAAATAATAATAGGTAAAGAGGCAAAAACAGTAGGCTTTGGGTCTGCATAATCATACAAAGAGAGGTTTTCTAAGGAGTAGAAAATCTCTCTTTTTTGCGTTCGTTTTAGATTATTTCCCAAGCTCTATAAAGGATTAAGGAATTTGCTTTGTCAAGTTTGGCGAAGCCTTTTTGTTTGACTTCAAGGTGCAGAGGTTGGCTCCGAAGTATTAGCGGAGATTGGGTGTTGATAACTACAATGATTGTTTATGATGGCAACGAGAATTTGTATAGAGTGCTACACCTAATGTTATATTTCGGACATCAATTTGTTTGTACAGTGTGTATTGAGAATGTATATAAAAGAAAAAGCCGAGCGAATGGCTCGGCTTTTTATGTGTTGTAAACTTCGATTAGTAACCCAATTCGCGCTCGATGCGAGTGAGATTTTCTTCGTCGCCTAGGTTGTAGTAAATACTACGCAAAGCAACCATATATTCCGACTCATCGGGCAAGATTTGGTGTGCTTTCTCGAAGTAAGGCAATGCTTGACGATAGAGAGGGAAAATTTCGGCCTCTTTGGCAGCGTTAAACTCGCTTGTGCTGGTAATCTTTTCGCTCAATTCGTTGTTCTTAGCAACTGCTTGGTTGAAGTACATACGACCCATATTACCCAATGCTACTGCAAAATCGGGATTGAATGAAAGAGCTTTCTCAAAACATTCGATAGCACCGGTAATGTCACCTTGAGCTTCGAGCAAACCACCTTTAACATTCCACAACTCTGCATTTTCGGGGTCGTTACTGATTACTTCATTGATTTTGGCAACAGCACGATCGTAGTCGTTTGCATTGATGTAAAGGTTGATAAGACGGATGCTGTAGTAGGTCTCTTTTTGAGTAAATGTTGTTCCATCAGGACGAGTTCCTTCAACAGTCATATTGCCAAACAAGTTATCACCCTCGTTGAGTATGGCTATGAGGTTTGCAGTGTCTTTAGCAATTTCATATTGTCCAACTAAGAACTTGTATACGTTGTTTTGCTCGTAACCGTTACCTTTGGCACGAAGGAGGGCTTGCATTGTCAATTCTGTGTCACCTGAATTGAGAGCTGCCAAAGCTGCGTTATACTCCAACATATTATAAATTGAGTCGGCAGGAAGATTTTTGGCAACAGATTGCATAAAAGGAAGGTCACGAATTTCGATAAATGTGTTCCACATCTCATAAGCTTTGAGGTACTCTTGGTTGTTGAAGTAGAAAACACCACCGTTGATGTAACCGTCTGAATTGCCGATTAAGTCTTTTTGAATGTCTTTTACATACTTGGGTTTTACTTTACCTTTTTCGTTGGGAAGAGTATCAAGGCCTACGGCTGTGCGATAGTACTTATAGCTGTTCATAAGTGCTTGGTACATTCCCAATTCGTCGCAAGCAAGACCATATTGCATTTGGCCGTTTTCTCTGTTGAAGAAACGTTGTTCGATGTTACCTGCAACATACCAGGCTTTAACATCTTCGGCTGATTCACCGGCAAGAGCTTGTTGGATAGTGTTGCGTGCAACTTTGAAATCGGGCTTTTCTGTTCTCTTGGCAAGACTCCAAGCTTGGTCTACAAGTGCTTTTTGTCCAAATGAAAGAGTGACAGATAATACTAGCAATGTAGCTGTCAATAATGTTTTTCTCATAATGTTTAAATAATTAGAGTGTTTTATTGTGATTATTATTGTTCTTTGTTGTTTTCTATTGTATTATCGTTTTCGGGTTGTATGGTTGCCAAGTTTGGTTGTTCTTCGGCATCCATATTATCCTCGCTTTCCGACATTACTTTACATACCGAAGCAATCTCGTCGTTGCGTTTTTCGAGGTTGATAATGCGTACACCTTGAGTGGCACGACCCATTACACGTACATCCGATACTTTCATACGTAGTGTAATACCTGATTTGTTAATAATGACAAGGTCGTTCTCGTCCGATACATTCTTAATGGCTACAACCTTGCCGGTCTTATCGGTAATCTTCATTGTGGCAACACCTTTACCTCCTCGATATGTGATACGGTAGTCTTCGGCAATAGAACGTTTACCATAACCCTGTTCCGAGATAACCATAATAGTGTCTTCTTGGAAGTTATTGATAACAATCATACCTACTGCTGCATCTTGTCCATCTTCATCGAGTTTGATACCGCGTACACCGGTAGCTACACGTCCCATTTCTCTTACAGTGCTTTCGTGGAACGTAATAGCGCGACCATTGCGGTTGGCGATAGCCAAGTGGCAGTTGCCATCGGTGAGTCGTACATCAATAAGTTGGTCGCCTTCTAGGATGTTGATTGCATTCACACCATTTTGGCGAGGACGCGAGTATGCTTCAAGTTTGGTTTTCTTTATAATACCATTGCGTGTACAGAATACCAAATTATGAGTTGTGTTATAATCGGGATCTTGCAATTGTTTTACACGTATAAATGCATTAACCTTGTCATCCGACTCAATGTTGAGCAAGTTTTGGATTGCACGTCCTTTGGCATTCTTGGCACCTTCGGGTATTTCATATACTTTAAGCCAATAACAGCGACCCTTCTGTGTGAAGAACAAGATATAGTTGTGCATTGATGCGTGATAAATATATTCGATAAAATCTTCATCACGAGTATCACTGCCCTTAGCTCCTACTCCACCGCGATTTTGTGCGCGGAAGTCGGTGAGCGGTGTACGTTTGATATATCCCATATGTGATATGGTGATAATCATTTCATCATCGGCATAAAAGTCCTCGGCATTGAATTCTTCGCTTGCATAAACAATGTCGGTACGACGTTCATCGCCATATTTCTCTTTTACCTCGATAAGCTCGTCTTTGATAACTTGCATACAAACATCGTGGTTAGAGAGTATTTCTTTGAATCGACGTATTGCCTCCTCAACTTGTTGGAACTCGGCGTGTAACTTATCTTGTTCGAGACCGGTGAGCTGACGCAAACGCATCTCAACAATAGCAGCAGCTTGCTTGTCGCTGAGTGCAAAACGTTCCATCAAACGAGTGCGTGCTTGTTCGCCATTTTGTGATGAACGTATAATGGCTATCACTTCGTCAATATTGTCGCTTGCAATAATTAGACCTTCAAGAATATGAGCTCTCTCCTCTGCTTTTTCCAGGTCATATTGTGTACGACGTATTACTACTTCGTGACGGTGGTCGATAAATGCTTGCAACAATTGTTTGAGATTGAGAATTTGCGGACGACCATTAACAAGAGCAATATTGTTGACACTGAATGATGATTGCAGAGCTGTCATCTTATACAACTTGTTGAGTACTACGCTGGCATTGGCATCGCGTTTGATGTCAATGACAATACGCATACCACTACGGTCGCTCTCATCATTGATGTTAGAGATACCTTCAAGACGTTTTTCTTCAACTAGGTCGGCAATATTCTTGATAAGTTCGGCCTTATTTACACCGTAAGGAATTTCGTTTACGATAATCGATTCTTTGTTGCCGTCGCTTTCAATCTCGGCCTTGGCGCGAACAATGATACGTCCACGACCGGTTTCAAAAGCATCTTTTACACCCGCATAGCCATAAATAGTGGCACCTGTGGGGAAATCGGGCGCTTTAACATATTGCATTAACTCCGATACTTCAGCCTCGGGATTGTCAATAAGAGCAATAGAAGCGTCGATACACTCCGATAGGTTGTGAGGTGGCATATTGGTGGCCATACCTACGGCAATACCCGATGCTCCGTTAACCAATAGTTGTGGTATGCGAGTGGGCAGTACCGAGGGTTCTTCGAGTGTATTATCAAAGTTGGGAGTAAAATCGACAGTGCGTTTGTTTATGTCGGCCAACATTTCTTCCGCAATACGCGACAATCGAGCCTCAGTGTAACGCATCGCTGCAGGAGAGTCACCATCTATCGAACCAAAGTTACCTTGTCCGTCTACCATACAATAGCGCAATGACCAATCCTGAGCCATACGTGCTAATGCGAAATATACTGAAGAGTCACCGTGAGGGTGATATTTACCTAAAACTTCACCGACGATACGGGCACATTTTTTATAAGGTTGATTGTGGGTGTTGTTGAGACGCTCCATACCGTATAAGATACGACGATGTACCGGTTTGAGTCCGTCTCTTACATCGGGCAAGGCACGTGCCACAATTACTGACATAGAATAGTCAATATAGGACGACTGCATTACTTGCTCGATGTTGACTTTCTGGATTTTGTCTTGGTCTAACATATTGTGTTTTTGTTATTATTATTGCAACTAGCCCACTTTCTACATTAATAATTGTGTTGATGAATGCGTTGAAGTGGTATTATTAGCGTACAAAGATAATAAATTTTTAGGCAACTATATTATTCCTTTATCGTTTTTTAAAACTCGACGCTAAAAAAATCGGCACAATATTTGTTTAATATGAAAAAACGATTGATATATTTTTTTATAGACTAAATATGACAAAAAGAACTACCTTTGTCAGCGAAAAGATAAAAGGTTAGTATTAAAAATATTTATGGAAAGAAATTTTTCGAAACAAGCCAAGACAGTGTTGGCATACAGCCGAGAGGAGGCAGGACGATTGCTCAACCATAATTTGCTTCCCGAGCATCTGATATTGGGCATTATACGTGATGGCGAGAGTCGTGCTATTGATGCCTTGTTGAGCTTGGGAATTAATCCTCTTGCACTCAAAATGGCAATTGAAAACGAACTTTCGGTCGATAATGATGATTTTGGCCAACAAGAGATAACTATCAGTAAAAGTGTTGATAGGGTGTTGAAAATGAGTATGCTGGAGTCTCGTATGATGAAAAGTAATGAGACCGATACCGAGCATATATTACTGGCTATATTGCGTGACAAAAGTACCTCTGCCTCTCGCCTGCTTCATAGTAATAATGTGACTTATGATGACGTTTTGTCTTATTTGAAAGATTGCCTGGAAAATCCGTCTCACGACATAAAGCCTCGTATGGGCGCTGAGTTTGATGAAGATGAGGAGGATGAGGAGATGCAATCATCATCAAGTCGTACAAAATCGGCACCTCTGTCAAGTAACAATAATAGTGAAACACCGGTATTAGATAATTTCGGTTCGGATATGACTCGAGCTGCTGAGGAGGGTCGACTTGATCCGGTTGTAGGTCGAGAAGTCGAAATAGAACGCTTGGCTCAAATATTAAGTCGCCGTAAAAAGAACAACCCTATTCTAATAGGTGAACCCGGTGTGGGTAAATCGGCTATTGTGGAGGGACTTGCATTGCGTATTGTGCAACGCAAGGTGTCTCGTGTGTTGTTTGGCAAACGAGTTATCTCACTCGATGTAGCATCGGTTGTGGCAGGAACGAAATATCGTGGACAATTTGAGGAGCGTATGAAAGCTATACTCAATGAGTTGGCAAATAACCCTGATATTATTCTCTTTATAGATGAGATACACACAATTGTAGGTGCCGGAGGTGCAACAGGTACATTGGATGCAGCCAATATGTTGAAACCCGCTTTGGCTCGCGGACAAGTTCAATGTATTGGTGCTACAACACTCGATGAGTATCGTAAAAATATTGAAAAAGACGGTGCTTTGGATCGTCGATTTCAGAGAATTATTGTAGACCCTACTACACCGCAAGAGACGCTTCAGATTTTACAAAATATCAAAGGTAGATATGAAGACCATCACAATGTGACATATACCGATGATGCTTTGGATGCCTGCGTAAAATTGACCGACCGTTATATCAGTGATCGCAATTTCCCCGATAAGGCTATTGATGCACTTGATGAGGCCGGTTCGAGAGTGCATATAACCAATATTACCGTACCCAAAGAGATTGAAAATCTAGAGTTGGAAATTGAGAAAACTGCTGCAGAGAAGATGCGTGCTGTAACCGACCAAAATTATGAGTTGGCGGCAAGCTATCGTGATAAATCGCGCGAGTTGCAAAACCAACTAGATGTTGCAAAGCGTCGTTGGGAAACACAAATTGCGCAACATCGAGAGATTGTAGATCAAGAACAAATTGCCCAAGTGGTTGCTATGATGTCGGGTATACCGGTACAACGTATAGCCGAAGGCGAGACTATGCGACTGCTCAATATGAATGATAATCTCAAGAAGGAAGTTATTGGACAAGATGAAGCGGTAGAGAAAATTGTAAAAGCTATACAGCGCAATCGCATAGGTCTTAAAGATCCCAATAAGCCGATAGGTACATTTATGTTTCTAGGCCCGACAGGTGTTGGTAAGACACATTTGGCAAAGAAATTGGCCGAACAACTTTTCGATAGTAAAGATGCTCTTATACGTATAGATATGAGTGAATATATGGAGAAGTTTTCTGTGTCGCGCTTAGTTGGTGCCCCTCCGGGATATGTAGGATATGAAGAGGGCGGACAACTGACTGAACGTGTGCGTCGTAAGCCTTACTCGGTAGTGTTGTTGGATGAGATCGAAAAAGCTCATCCCGATACATTCAACCTCTTGTTGCAGGTGATGGATGAGGGTCGTCTGACCGATAGTTTGGGCAGACAAGTCGATTTTAAAAATACAATAATCATCCTTACATCTAATGTAGGTACTCGTCAACTCAAGGATTTTGGACAAGGAGTAGGCTTTACTACTCGTACCACCGACGAGAAAGAAAATTCGCGTAATGTGATACAAAAGGCTCTCAATAGGGCATTCTCGCCAGAGTTCCTTAATCGTGTGGATGATATTATTATGTTCGACCAACTTGATAAAGAGTCGCTCTTCAAGATTATTGATATAGAACTGCAAGGGTTCAATAAGCGTATTGAGCAGTTGGGGTATAAACTTGTCATTACTCCGGAGGCAAAATCTTTCTTGGCAGATAAGGGTTATGATGTGCAGTATGGCGCTCGTCCTCTAAAACGTGCTATTCAGAAATATCTTGAAGATGAGATGGCCGAGATAATAATACGCACTGCCATTGGCGAAGGTGACACAATTGTTGTTGAATATGACAATAATGATGATAAACTAGATATTAAGGTGGTTAACTACTCTCCTACCGAGTCTTGATAGTTTGTAACTACAAGTCAAAATGTCAGCCTTTTGAGGCTGGCATTTTTTTTGCATATATGGCAGTAGAAAAATTAATCAATAAATATATTTGTTATGCAAAAAGGAACTATCGGGGTTACGACTGATAATATCTTCCCCGTTATAAAAAAATTCTTGTATAGTGATCACGAAATATTTCTTCGTGAGGTAGTGTCAAATGCTGTTGATGCTACACAAAAATTGAAAACATTGTCATCCGTAGGCGAATTTAAAGGCGAATTGGGTGCAATGGATGTGCGAGTTGCAATAGATAAAGAGGCCGGAACACTCACCATCAGTGATCGTGGTGTGGGTATGACAGCCGAAGAAATAGATCGTTATATCAACCAAATTGCATTCTCGGGTGCAGAAGAGTTCTTGGAAAAATATAAGAATGATGCTAATGCAATCATCGGACACTTTGGTCTGGGTTTCTACTCAACTTTTATGGTGTCAAAAAAGGTTGAGATACGTACATTGTCATATAAAGAAGGCGCTCAAGCCGTACAATGGAGTTGCGACGGCTCTCCTTCATACGAAATGACAGAGATTGAGAAAAATGATCGAGGCACTGATATTGTGCTTTATATTGATGATGAGAACAAAGAGTTTCTTGAAACACAGCGCATAGAAACACTATTACGTAAATATTGTCGTTTCTTGCCCATCCCTATTATATTGGGTAAAGAACAAGAGTGGAAGGACGGCAAGTATGTAGATACCGATGAAGATAAGATTATAAACGATCTCAATCCGGCTTGGACTCGCAAACCTACTGAACTTACCGATGATGATTATCGTGAATTTTATCGTGAAATTTGCCCTGCTGCCGATGAGCCTCTCTTCTGGATACATCTCAATGTAGACTATCCTTTCAATCTTACCGGTATATTATATTTCCCTAAAATCAAAAGTAATCTAGATCTCAATCGATACAAAATTCAGTTGTATTGCAATCAAGTATATGTGACAGACTCGGTTGAAGGTGTTGTGCCCGACTTCTTGATGTTATTGCAAGGTGTTATCGATTCTCCCGATATACCTCTTAATGTTTCTCGTTCTTATTTGCAGAGCGACAGCAATGTAAAGAAGATCTCTACTTATATAACCAAAAAAGTGGCCGACCGCCTGCAAGAAATCTTCAATAATGATCGCAAGCAATTTGAGGAGAAATGGGATGACATTAAGCTGTTTATAGAATATGGAATGCTCAGTGATGAGAAGTTCTATGAAAAAGCTGCGAAGTTTGCATTGTTGCGTAATACTGATGATAAGTTCTTTACTTTTGAAGAGTATAAGAACATTATCTCGGCCAATCAGACCGATAAGGATGGCAATCTCATTTACCTATATGCCACAGATAAAACAGCACAATATAGCTATATCGAAGCTGCAACAGCACGCGGATATGATGTATTGTTGATGGACGGACAGCTAGATTCACATTATATCGGAATGCTCGAACAGAAGTTTGAGAAGAGCCGATTTGTACGTGTCGATAGCGATGTGCTTGACAACCTCATTCGCAAGGATAATAACAAAGAGGTGGCACTTTCACAACAAGAACGTGAAGCTATGACATCGGTATTCAAGTCGCAAATACCTGCTATTGACAAGTGTGAGTTTATGGTAATGTTTGAGGCAATGGGTGAAAATGCGGCTCCTGTAATGATTACTCAAAGCGAGTATATGCGTCGTATGAAAGAGATGGCAGCAATGCAACCCGGAATGAGTTTCTATGGCGAAATGCCCGATTCATTCAATCTTATTATTAACACCGACCATCCTTTGAACAAACAGGTGCTGGCTGATGTTGATAATGCTTGTGCCGGAGAAATCTCTCCCATTGTGGCTCAACTCAATACTGTGAATGCCGAGATAGAACGACTCAATAATGAGCGTAAAGGCAAAAAGGACGAGGATATTGCTGTAACCGATAAAGAGGCACTACGTAAGGCCGAAGATGAGGCTGTAGAATTGCGCAAAAAACAAGAAACAGTATATAGTGAATATGCTCGCAACAATAACCTTGTAAAACAATTGATAGACTTGGCTCTATTGTCTAACAATATGTTGAAGGGTGAAGCATTGAGCCGTTTTGTTAAGCGTTCGTTTGAATTGCTATAAGAACAAGAAAACTCAAAAAAACAGGCAGCGCAAAATTATGCGTTGCCTGTTTTTTATAGATATCAGACTTACTTGGATGAGGGTTTAAATAGATTGTTGTCTAAATCGGTGCTGAAGTCTTGCAGATTATAGTTTTGCAAGATGTCTATATCAACAGTAAATTCACGGTATGTTTCACCTAATTTTTCAACAATTTCATTTAATTTCGATTGATCATCCAAACCGTAGAAACCATTGGTAGGATACCACCACACTTGAGGACGGTCTGACGATTTTTGCATATTGAAGCCATTCAACATGTTGTAATCAAGACCACGGCTTTCGGCTCTGACAAATAGACCTTTTGATGTCTCTTTGAAAATATCATCACCGCCTGGCATCCATCCGTGAGTGGCCGATAGGCGTTCCAAACCTCCAAATGTAAAGTTTTCATCACCTATTGTGCCATTGAGAATTTCGATGCGATAGCGAGCCGGTGTAATAGATATTTCGGTATAACTGTCAAATGCCAGTAATAAATTGGCCAATAGCGTGTTGAAACCTTTTGGCTTGCCAGTTTCGGCATCAATGTCTTTTACCATCATATTGGCAGTAACTATTTCTCCACCATCTATCATTAGATATTGTTTCCCTGTCTCTTTGTCGGTTGTAATACCTTTTACAAGCATAGGTGTCATAAAACAATTATAAAATACCTCAGACGAGCCATCTGAGTTTTTTACGTGCAGTATTTCATCCGGGTTGAAACAGAGTGTCAGGTAGCCATAGGTATTTTCTCCATAGGGTGTCGAGAGTGTGCCTTCGTTGCTGAGCTCTAGCCATATGGGAATTTGCAATGTCCCTTTATCTACTGTCGGGAATGGAAGTGACCCACGATAACAAGTAGTTGTGGGTGGTTCCGGCTCAACATCCTCAACAAAATAGCAAGTGATGTTCATATCACCTACTACATTGAAAAGATTGAATACATCGGTAGTAGCACCCATTTTGCGGTCGCACACTATCTTTGAAAGTTTCCAATCCTTGGCAGGTGTACCAGTGACACGTACTATATCGCCATATTGATATTGTCCGCTACCGTATACAGTACCTCCCTCGGGCGGATATGCTGCAACATTAACGTTATATCGAACCTTTTCTATTTCAATTGGACCTTCGGGTGTGGTGTCGGCAAGGATAAAATAGTACATACCTCCCGAATCTTTAGGCAGTTTATATGGAGGTCCCGGTGGTGGCTCTGGAAATATAATGGGTATGGTGTCTTGGGGAGGATCTTCCGGTTCCGGTTCTTCGATTATAGGAACTTTACGGAATACATTTTGTTTGTAAAGTGCTATTTTCACTTCTCCGTTTGTGTCGGCATATCCGGCAATGTCAATATCTTCATCATCGACCTTAAATGTTGCAACAAACGGGATGTAACCATCTTTCGAATAATCACCTAAATCAAAAGTATCCCAAGTCCTGGGAGTATCGATTATAATCTCTCCCATTGCGTTGAGAACACGTTCACCACCAACTGTAACTAACCCAACGGGTGAAAAATGTGGTTTTTTGTAAGCGAAGTCCGAGTATTTGAATGTCCAACGACCTACTTTGTCAAATTTGCTGTTGATAATGTAAGGGGGATCGTCCATTGAACCACCTTCGGGTATAACGAATGCTAATCCGGAGAAGAAACTCATACCACTAACCACTGTGTGTAACACCTCATTTGAATGCAGTGAGTAGTATTGAGTGTTTTCTCCCCTTCCGTCGCTGATGCAGTATGTATCATTATCTGATACATCCGATACTCTATAGGCATAGTCGATGGCCGAAACATTGTTTTGGGGTTTCACTTCACATACCTGTTTGCCGTTGATGTCTATAAAATATAGCTTGTATGTTTCGTAGCTTTCACCAACCATCACCAGGCTATAACCGTTTACAAAGTCGCGTATTGCTTGATATGTGGGTTCAACAATTACATTGCCATTCTCATCCAATAGTCCCCACAATTTATGATCGCTACTGTAGAATGGACGACGATTGCAATTGATTGGGCGTATTACAGCAGCCTTGGGGCCACTTTGCGCATATTTCGAAAGATGTCCGTAAATCTTTTCGCCTTTGGTATTGATGTAATATAGGTTGACTGTTCGCCAATCTAATATCTCAGTAACCATAGCTACACCATCTTCAAATTGTGTTACGCTCCATTCCTTCGACAACTCTTTGATTGCTCCATTAGAGTAAAGAATGACAGGTGTTTTAGTACCGGATTTCTGTACTACGCAAGCTCCGGAGTTGAATCGGGGACGAAAATTACCGTGTTGTTCCCATTCGGCTGCAAACAGACATTTTCCTTCAATAGTCCAAAAGCCCCAGTTCATTGAGTAGGTCTTATTGTTAAATTCGCTCAATCCGAAAATACCATCTGATACCGGTTGCAAGTTGGATGCATAACGCTCTTGGTGATTTATGAAAATTGTATTCCCTGTAAGATACAATGACCGGAATTGGGAAGCCAATATATTGCTACAAGATAGTAGTAGCAATACAGCAAGGCATAATCTAATGTATCTGTTCATAATTAATATTGTAGGTTATTACTAAGTATATACAGTCCTATTTATAAACAAAACGCTCTATTTCTGCTTATTAATAATAGTTGTCTAACTATCTGTAATTTAATGTAATGGCTTATTCTTTATCAACAGCAAGTGTCAATTTTTCGATGTTGTCGTATTGATCGAGATTCTTGTCACTGAATACTAGCTCTTGGCCGTCCATTATAACTTTCTCGCCTACAAGAATCAATATCTTATTATCCACAAATGTGGGTTTTACTGTTCCTATTGTCTCTTTAAATACCTCATTACCTTCTGCGTCAAGTGCAATCAGTCTTACTCTGCGAGGGATTAACTGATCGGTTCTAGTGCTATAGTACTTGATTAAGTCTTCACTAGCTTCGCATTCTATCTCGGTAGATACGACAATATCACCATTGATTTTAAATTTTGGCGAGTCAGAACTAAAAAATCCATCAAATTCTACTGTGATAGGCGTGTTGACAGTCAAGTTCTCGCACTCGTCAATTTCCAATGTAGAGCCCGACCATTTATTGGCAGCAGCTTCTAGTTCAACTTTTTGTTCATCTCCTAGAGCTTCGTACTCTTCAGCCAACTTTGTCAAATCGCCAATGTCCTTTACATCTTCCATCTTTTGTTGCAATTCATCGCTTTTCTGCTCATACTTGATACGAACCGATGGTATCTCACCGAATAATTTTGATTGTGTGTTTCCGGAACCACCACAAGAAACCATTGCCAATGCCGAAGCAATAACAGCAATTGAATAAAGTACTTTTTTCATAATTTTTGTCTTTATAGGTTTGTAATTGTTTTTTATAAAGGCAAAAATAATCTTAATAAAAATATATCGTGTTGTAATAGGTAAATTATACGATTTAAAGGGTATAAAATACGGTTACAAACGATAAATTTACTTGCTACATTTGTTATAATTCTTTGTTAATTAGATTGTTGGTTTTCTCTATATTGAGAAGGTGATATTCCTTTTATTGATAGGAATACTCGATAGAATGATGTGCGTGAATTGAATCCTGATTTCTCGGCTATATCCTCGATACTCATTGTTGTTGAAGAAAGTAATTCGCTTGCATAGTCTACACGCAATGTGTTTACATACTCATAGAAAGTAGAGTCTTTATCATTGTTGAAAAATCTGGAAAGATAGGTGCGATTGGTTCCGGCCATACGTGCTACATCGGATAACTTGAGGCGCGGATTAAGGAATATTTTTTCTTTTACAAACAGTGAATGTATTATTTCGTCTAGGTCGGTTTTAGGGCTTTCTATTGCTGAGCTTTCTAATAAATCGCTTCTTTCCACACGATAACCTTGATTTAACTCATCTATAACAGACTCGTGACGATAAAGGAAATAGCTGTTGAAAGTCCATAATAGCATTGAAATTATGATAAATGTACTTTCGATATAAATATTAACGATGATTGTATTTAGCACCCATACGCCCGAGATGATTGTTGTAGAAATAAGTATTTGTTTAAGCCAATTTAGATTGATATTATCATCGTACGAGAATTGTAGTTTAAGTGTGCGATGGTACTTGGGTATTTCAATAAAAGACCACGCTACAAAAATGATGCAATAAATGGCCGCAAAAGAGACATTCAGGGTATAAAAAATATTCATACCGGTGAATAGTAGAAGAAAAGGCAATAGTATGAACGGGGCAGCTATTGCAAACATTCTCGTTTTATTTAATGTACCGGGACGACACAGCTCGATAGTAAGAAAAGCATATAACGGAATAGCAATCATATCAAAAGCTGTGATTAACTGCCATTCCCAACCATCGGAGTTGTATGAGTAGTAAATAAACGGTATATCTACTATCAACTCTACCAATGTTATAGACATAATACTGACAACAATGCGTGTCAGAAGTTCCTTATTCTTCCTAATGAATACATATATCATCATACAGCAGAACATAATGTACATACCGTAGAATAACATAAGAAGAGTTGAGTTCATAATATGTTGATGTTCTTTTATTTATTAGTGGTAGTTTGATGCAGTACTATAAGATTGATAGCACTATATAGCTTATTAGGCAGTGTTGAATTTTATATATTCAACACTGCCTGCACTTATGCTTTTTTTAATTCGTAGGTCTTGGATTTAAAGAACTTTCCGAGCTCTTCAATATCCTCAATATGTGCATACTCTTCAGGCATAATGGGCTTACCTAGTGCAACTCTGACAGTTTCTCCTCTTTTCCTAAATATTTCAGTTGGGAGACGAGCTGAACTTAACAAATAGTTGATGCTTCTAAGGAAATAGAACATCAAGCTATTGCGACCATAAAAGTATACGGGTATAACAGGTTTCTTAAATTGCTTGACAAGGCGAATGATGTTGGGTTGCCATTCGCGATCTTCGGTTGTGAGGTTGGGTTTCAATTTCGATACAGCACCTGCAGGGAAGAAGCCGATGGGATTTCCATCTCTTACGTGTTTCATTGCGGTGCGTATTCCGTTCATTGACACGGCTCTAGCCTTCTCGCTATTGGAAACCGGCTCTACTGCAATGAAATTATCACACATTGCACCTATGTATGTCAAGAATTGATTTACCATTACTTTAAATTCGGGTCTATATCTGGCAAATAGAGAGATGATTATCATACCATCAAAAGCACCAAATGGATGATTGGATAAAGCTACGAATGCACCTTCCGGCAGATTTTTCAGTATATCTTCGTTCTCGATTTCCAATTTTACGTCTACGCCATTGATAATAGCATCGGTAAAATCGGCTCCACGCTTATCACAGTTGGCCGAATGTAGTTCGTTGGCATCGGTTATATGCAGCCACTTAAGTAATGCATTGATTACTTTATCATTTTTCATAAACGGTGCCAAGCGTTTAACATCATTGGCATCAAGTACTGTTTTTTTCATCAGATTACTTTAAATTTATAGCAATAAATCGCACACTCCCATATAGATGAGTACGCCAATAATATCGCTTGTGATTGTTATAAAAGGTCCTGTTGCAAGAGCAGGGTCAATTTTGAGTTTTTCGAGAGTAAGAGGAACTATTGTTCCAAATATAGAGGCAAATAATACAACCGCCAGTAGTGATAATGATACGGCGGCCGTAATGGCATTATTATCTAAGAAAAACAGATTATATACGAATACAAGTATGGATATTATTGTAGCATTGATTGTGGCTACCCCACTCTCTTTGAATACTTGATTCCAAGCGTTTTTGATATCCAGTGTGCCATTGGCAAGGCCTTGTACGACAATAGCTGATGATTGGATACCGACGTTACCTCCTGTTCCGCCTATAAGTGGGATAAATAGTGCTAATGCGGGATGAGCCGCCAAGCTGTTTTCGAAACCTCCCAAAATCGTGGCACTGGCTATACCACCTCCAATACCAATAAGTAGCCAAGGTAGGCGCGCTTTGGTTTGATCGAATACAGTGTCGGTACTTTCGATGTCTTGAGAGATACCTGATGCCAATTGATAATCACGCTCCGATTGCTCACGTACTTCATCCATTACGTCGTCGACCGTAATGCGACCAACCAGTCGGCCTATGCTATCGATGACAGGAACAGCTACGATATCGTATTTTTCAATAATTTGAGCAACTTCTTCGATTGAAGCATCTGTTTTTACAGCGACCGGATCACTCTCCATAACGTGCTTGATTTGTGACACGCTAGGGTTGGTTATCATTTTTTTCAAGGGGAATATACCCTTGAGTCGTTCATCATCTCCTACTACATATACATAGTATATTTCGTCCATTGTTTCGGCTTGCAGTCGCATCTCTTTGACACACTCGGCCATACTCCAATTTTCATTCACGATAACCATCTCAGTACCCATAATACCGCCGGCGGTGTCTTCGTCATATTTCAATAGGTCGACAATATCACCGGCTTGCTCTACGTCGTCGATGTGTGAGAGAATTTCTTCTTGTACATCTTCATCGAGGTCGCGTATTACATCTACTGCATCATCGGTTTCCATATGGTCGATGAACTGCTTGGCAATTACATCGACAGGTAGACGCTCGAGCATTTTGCGACGATCGTCGTCGTCGAGTTCGAGTAGGACATCTGCTGCTTTCTCGGCGTCTAGAATATGATAGACAAACTCTGCTTCGTCAATATCCATCTCTTGATACAACTCGGCAATGTCGGCCGGGTGAAGGTCGTTGAGAATGTCAAGGGCACGTTCTTTGTCTTTCTCGATAATTATCGAGCGAAATTCTTCTATGAATTCAGGTGTGAATTTCTCCATATTGTAGATGTCTTTACTCGCAAAGAGTGATTATGAACTGCTTTATTTATTTGTCATTTGAGCTATCATATTGGTAAGCTCAATAAACTCGGCAACAGATAGCTGCTCGGGACGTTTGTTGAATATTTCGTGAGTCATCAGCGATGTGTCATTGACTATAGGTTTGAGTGAGTTACGCATCGTTTTTCGACGTTGGTTAAAAGCTGTTTTTACAATATGCTTAAATAGCTTTTCGTCACATCCCAGAGTGGTTACGTTGTTGCGAGTCATACGTATTACTGCCGATTTGACCTTTGGAGGCGGGTCGAACACGTGTTCTGAAACGGTGAATAGATACTCTACATCGTACCAAGCTTGTAATAATACGCTCAATATACCATAGCTCTTGCTTCCCGGAGGTGAAGCCAATCGCTCGGCAACTTCTTTTTGAATCATACCGCTACAGCAAGGTATCTGATCTTTGAAATCAAGTACCTTGAAAAATATTTGACTGGATATGTTGTATGGATAGTTGCCTATAACACAGAATTTATCTGGGAAGAGTTTTGATAAGTCACACTTTAGAAAATCTTCACCAAGTATGCGGTTTTGTAGCTCAGGAAAGTGTATCGAGAGGTATGCTACCGACTCAACATCCAGTTCTACTACGGTAAGATTATGGCCTTTATCCAACAATGGACGAGTGAGCATTCCCATACCGGGACCAATCTCGAGAATAGGCATTGACTTATAGTCGTCGAGAGTTGAGGCTATGCGAAGTGCTATGTCGGTGTCTTTTAAGAAGTGTTGACCGAGTGCCTTTTTGGGTTTTACTGTATGCTGTATTCTTTGAGCCGACATTTATGTTGTGGTTGAATTTGTTTTTATTAACTATAATTGCAAATCTGTTTGTGATAAAGTATGCTATTATCAATAAAACTACTATCTTTGCAATGTGCAAATTTACAACAATTATTTTGAATAAACTAATTTTGAAGAGAATACTATCACATATCATTAAGTATGGATTGCCACTATTATTAGGTTTAGGCATCTTTTGGTTGTTGTATAGACAATTCGACTTCAATGAGATTTTATCAATTTTACAATCCGATATCAACTTCTTTTGGGTTGCATTGTCGATGATTGTCGGTGTGTTGAGTCATATTGTTAGGGCCTTGCGTTGGCGTTTACAGTTGGTTTCTCTTGGAATCAATCCATCATTTTCGACAGTATGTAATGCTGTTTTTGGAACTTATGCGTTCAATTTGGTATTGCCTCGATTTGGGGAGTTGTGGAGATGTACCTACATAGCCAATCACGAGAAATCATCCTTTTCTCGCGTTCTGGGTTCGGTGCTTAGTGAGCGCTGTGCCGATACGCTTACAGTGTTGGCTATTACTCTAATTGTTTTTTTATCACAGATGGGTGTTGCTGTGGAGTTTTTTGAGCAAAGCCCTCAATTGCAGGAAAAAATATACAACCTTATAACATCTCCGTGGTTATATATAGTAATACTGGCTGTTGCTGCTACTATTTGGGTGCTGTTGGCCGGTAGAATAAAGAGTAAAATTACAGAAAAGCTACAATCTGTATTGTTTAATATGTGGGATGGCTTTAAATCTGTAATTTCAATGCAAAATGGCAAAATAATGTTTTTTGTATATACAATTATGATATGGAGCTGTTACTTCCTTCAACTTTATATTTGTATATTTGCATTTGATTGGATGAGCCACGTTACAATAATGCAAGCGTTGGTATTGTTCGTATTAGGCAGTATAGGTATGGCTGTACCTGTGCAAGGTGGTATAGGACCGTGGCACGCTGCTGTGATATTTGGTATGACGTTCTATGGATTTGGATATGAACAGTCAGGTGCATTTGCTCTTGTAGCACACGGATCACAAATGATAGTAACTGTATTATTGGGTATATATACCACGATAGCGATACTATTTGACAAACGAAAAAATGATACCTTGATAAATAATTAATTAACCCTTTTAAAGAAAACTGAAATTATGGCACAAGACATCACGACTCTTAATCCTCAAGCAATTTGGAAATATTTTGCCGAAATATGTAGTATCCCCCACCCTTCGGGTCATACCGCTATGATAGCCGATTATCTGATGAATGTCGGTAAAGAGTTGGGGCTTGATACATATCGTGACAAGGCCGATAATGTGATAATACGTAAACCTGCAACACCGGGTATGGAAAACAAAACAACCGTTATTTTGCAGGCTCACTACGATATGGTGCCACAAGCCAACAAGGCTACAAATCATAATTTTGAAACCGACCCTATTTTGCCTCGCATAGATGGCGATTGGGTATTGGCTACAGATACTACATTGGGAGCCGATAATGGAATAGGTATGGCCTCTATTCTTGCTGTTTTGGCATCAAAGGATGTGCCTCACGGTCCTATTGAAGCACTGTTTACTCGTGATGAAGAAACAGGAATGTATGGTGCAAAGGATATTGAACACGGTATTCTCAAAGGTAAAATATTGCTTAATACCGACTCGGAGACTGATGGCGAGTTGTATATGAGTTGCGCCGGAGGTTTGGATATCGAGGCAACATTCCGCTATCAAGAGAAAGAGGCCGAGCAATTAGAGGACTACGTTGCTTATAAAGTGACATTGGGTGGTCTGCTGGGCGGTCACTCCGGTATAGATATAAATCTTGGACGACTCAATGCCAATAAAGCAATGTTCCGATTCTTGAAGATTGCTGTCGGTTGTCATAGTGTGAGATTGGCCTCGTATAGTGGTGGTACGTTGCGTAATGCAATACCTCGTGAGGCCGAAGCCGTTGTTGTATTGCCCAAAGTGCGTGTGAAAAAATTCCTGACCTTTGTTGACGAATTCAAGCATACATTGCAACACGAATATGGCTTTATTGAGAAAAATATAGTTTTTGCAGCTGCTGAAACTGATATGCCCAATAAACTTATGCCCGAACCTGCGCAAGATGACCTTATCAACTCGATCTGTGCTTGTCATAATGGTGTGTATCGTATGATACCCGATGCGCCCGAAGTTGTAGAAACATCGTCCAATTTGTCAATTGTAACTGCTAATGATGGTGTGGCTGAAGTTAAGATTTTGGCTCGCAGCTCTAGTGAGAGTCAAAAATATACACTTGCATCGGATATTGAGAGTGCATTCTCATTGGCAGGGGCAAAGGTTATATTTGATGGCGCTTACCCCGGTTGGGAGCCCAACTTGCAATCGGCAATCCTCAATACAATGCGCCCGCTGTATCCTCAAGTGTTGGGACGTGAGGCTGAAGTGAAAATGATGCACGCTGGCTTGGAGTGTGGAATTATTGGCTCGGCCTATCCCGGCTTGGATATGATATCGTTTGGTCCTACAATCAAACACCCCCACTCACCCGAAGAGAAAGTGAATATTCCTTCTGTTGAGAATTTCTGGAAAATCCTGTGTGCAACACTCGAAAATATTCCTGAAGAAAAATAATTATGGAAAAGGAAGTTGTTAATACTGAAGTTGGTACATCGCCACAACCTCAGAAACCACGTAAAAACCCTATAGTGAAATGGTTTAGAAACATAGGTTGTGGTGTATTGCTGCTCCTGATCTTGGGCGGAGGTGGATATTTTTATTGGAAATATTACTCTGTATTCGGAGAAGGAGTTAAAAGTGGTACGCTCAATTTTGTAGTACTTAAAGGCGATATTTTTAAGACATACGAAGGTAAACTTATAATGGAAGGAGTGGTTTCTTCGGGTCAAGGCCAGATAGAGTCAAATCACTTTACTTTTACTGTCGAGAATGCCGAACTAGCGCAAAAACTTATGCGTATGAGTGGTGAAAAAGTAGAACTCCAGTATAAGGAATATCACGGTACTCTGCCTTGGCGTGGCCATAGCGTATATGTTGTAGATAGTATATTATCGAGATACTAACCATCTCCGGTTATTTTGACTACAATAGGTTGTTTGACTTATGTCAAGCAACCTATTTAGTTTGAGTGTGTTGTTATCTGTCTGCATTTACGCATCTATTGCTATATATATTTATTCAAACACTCGCGTTTTTCAATATTATTTTGTAAATTTGCGCGATTTTGTATTATGGCAAAGTAGTCATAATTAGAAAAGTAAAAACAATCGAAAAAATATAGAACAATGAGTAAAGAATTGGCAACAAAGTATGTACCTGATGAAGTAGAATCAAAGTGGTATAACTATTGGATGGAGCACAAACTTTTCGAGTCGAAACCCGATGGTCGTGAGCCATACACCATCGTTATTCCTCCTCCCAATGTGACCGGTATACTGCATATGGGTCATATGCTCAATAATACAATACAGGATATCTTGGTGCGTCGCGCTCGAATGGAAGGCAAAAATGCGTGTTGGGTGCCCGGTACTGACCACGCGTCTATCGCTACCGAGGCCAAAGTAGTAGGTAAATTGGCTGCACAAGGTATAAAAAAGACCGACCTTACTCGCGACGAATTCCTCAAGCACGCTTGGGATTGGAAGGAAGAACACGGTGGTATTATTCTCAAACAGTTACAACGTTTGGGTGCTTCGTGTGATTGGTCTCGTACTGCTTTTACAATGGATGAATTACGTAGCCGCAGTGTGTTGAGTGTATTTGTCGATTTGTACAACAAAGGACTTATATATCGTGGCGTGCGTATGGTGAACTGGGATCCTAAAGCACTTACGGCCTTGTCTGACGAGGAGGTTATCTATAAAGATGAGCATAGCAAATTATATCATTTGCGTTATTTTGTTGAAGGTGAAGATAAATATATTGTAGTAGCCACAACACGACCCGAGACTATCTTGGGTGATACCGCTGTCTGCGTAAATCCTAACGACGAGCGATATAGCTGGCTCAAAGGCAAAAATGTTATTGTGCCTATGGTAGGTCGCAGTGTGCCTATTATAATGGATGATTATGTCGAAATGGAGTTTGGTACCGGATGCTTGAAGGTAACTCCTGCACACGACGTAAACGACTATATGTTGGGTGAAAAGTATAACCTGCCTGCTATTGATATATTTAATGACAACGGAACAATAAGCGAGGCCGGTGGTATGTATATCGGAATGGATCGTTTTGATGTTCGCGCCCAGATTGTCAAAGATCTTGATGCGGCAGGATTGTTGGAGAAAGTTGAAGATTACGACAATAAGGTAGGATATAGTGAGCGTACCAATGTTGTGATTGAGCCTAAATTGTCAATGCAATGGTTCTTGAAAATGGGCGACTTGGCCAAGGTGGCTCTTGATGCGGTAATGACAGACGAAATCAAATTCCATCCTGCCAAATTTAAGAACACATACCGTCACTGGATGGAAAACATCAAGGATTGGTGTATTTCACGACAATTGTGGTGGGGACATCGTATACCGGCCTATTTCTTGCCCGAAGGAGGCTATGTGGTAGCTGCTTCGGCTGAGGAGGCTTTGGAACTGGCTCGTCAAAAGACAGGAAATACCGGCCTTCAAATGTCTGATTTGCGTCAAGATGAAGATTGTCTAGACACTTGGTTCTCTTCTTGGTTGTGGCCGATATCATTGTTTGATGGCATTAACAATCCCGGTAATGATGAATTTAAATATTACTATCCCACTGCCGACTTGGTGACAGGTCCTGATATTATCTTCTTCTGGATTGCTCGTATGATTATGGCGGGATATGAGTATTGTAAACTACCTCCTTTCCGCAATGTGTATTTTACCGGTATTGTGCGTGACAAGATTGGTCGCAAGATGTCAAAGTCTTTGGGTAATTCGCCCGATGCACTGGGTTTGATAGATCAATTCGGTGCCGATGGAGTTCGTATGGGTCTTATGCTTGCAGCTCCTGCCGGTAATGATATATTGTATGATGATGCACTCTGTGAGCAAGGACGTAATTTCTGCAATAAGATATGGAATGCATTTCGTCTTGTTAAAGGTTGGACTGTAGATGATACTATCCCCCAACCCGAGACAGCGTCTATTGCTGTTCGTTGGTTTGATGCACAACTTTCAAAAACCTTAATAGAGGTTCAAGACCTATTCGGTAAGTTCCGTTTGTCGGAGGCGTTGATGGCTGTTTATAAACTGTTCTGGGATGAATTCTCTTCTTGGTATCTTGAAGTTGTAAAACCTGCATATCAGCAACCCATCGATGCTGTGACATATAAGGCCACACTTGCCTATTTTGATGCGTTGTTAAGAATGTTGCATCCTTTTATGCCGTTTATTACCGAGGAGTTGTGGCAGCATTTGGCAGAGCGCAAAGATGGTGAAAGTATTATGACGGCTCTTATGCCTCAAGCAAATACAGTGGATGAATCGCTTATTACTTTGTTTGAAACCACAAAACAAGTTATAGCCGGTATTCGTACGGTGCGCTTGCAGAAGAATATTCCTAACCGCGAGGCGTTAACCTTGCAGATTGTAGGTAGTCATAATAATGCCAATGACAGCGTTATTGTTAAACTTACTAACCTGTCGGCTATAGATGTTGTTACAGAAAAAGATGCTAATTCGGCTGCATTCCTTGTTGGAACAACCGAGTATGCTGTGCCGCTGGGTAATAATATTGATGTTGAAGCTGAACTTGCAAAACTTAATGAGGATCTTAAATATATGCAAGGATTCCTGCGCACTGTAATGGGTAAGTTGAGCAATGAACGTTTTGTGAACAATGCACCTGCGCAAGTAGTTGAGTTGGAACGTAAAAAGAAAGCTGATGCCGAAAGTAAAATTAAATCTATTGAAGAACGTATCGCAGCTTTGAGTAAATAATTTGAACCGATAATATTTAGTGGGCAGTATCTTTGTGGTATTGCCCATTATTTATTTGTATAAATATGATTTATTGTGTGTGCTGTCATTTATGCAGTAGTGAATTATATGATGCTAAGTGCTCGGAAATGTTAACAAGTCGCAAAATTAAAAGAGAAATAAATTCTGTAATTAAACGTTTGAGTTTGTAATAATTTTGTCTATCTTTGTAAATTACAATAATAATGTATCGCGACTTGCGGTGTGTTGTTGTAAAAACTTAATATACAATGGCTAAGAGAAGATTTACAACTTTCAATATTATTTGTTTTGTACTGTTATGGGTGACATTATGTTACTTCGTAATAGTAGGTCGTGGATTTAATAGTTGGACATTATTTACTATTATTACTTCCGGTATTATAGTCTTTGTGCCAATCTATAAAAGTAAAAAGCGCGAAAAAGAGAATAAATAAAATTGTGTGAATTGATGGATATGACTGACAAAAAAAATACAACTATACTTTCCACTATTGACTCTCCGGCCGATTTGCGTCGTTTGTCTGTTGATCAGCTTCCTGTTTTGTGTCAAGAGTTGCGTGATTTTATGATAGACTCTTGTTCGTGCAATCCCGGACACTTTGGCTCTAATATGGGTGCTGTTGAAATTACAGTTGCATTGCATTATGTATTCAATACCCCTTACGACCGTATTGTATGGGATGTTGGTCACCAAGCCTATGGCCACAAGATATTGACAGGTCGTCGTGATAGGTTTGATACAAATCGGAAACTAAATGGATTGAGTGGGTTCCCTAATCCGGCCGAAAGTGAGTATGACTCATTTATTGCAGGTCACGCTTCCAATTCTATTTCTGCAGCGTTGGGTATGGCAATTGCCACTAACATACAAAATGATACCCCCTCTCGTAAAATAGTTGCAGTAATAGGTGATGCATCAATTGCCGGAGGTATGGCATTTGAAGGACTGAATAATGCGTCAATCAATCCCAATGACTTGCTCATTATTCTCAATGATAATGATATGGCTATAGACCATAATGTGGGTGGATTGAACAATTATTTGGTTAATATTACGACTTCACGTCGCTACAATAATATGCGTAATAATCTCTATCAGTTTATGAAAAAACATAAGTTGATAAAAGAAGAGAGCAAAGATTCGATATTACGCTTCAATAATAGTCTTAAATCGCTACTGAGTAAGCAACAAAATATATTTGAAGGTCTCAATATTCGTTATTTTGGCCCCGCTAATGGTCACGATGTGGAAAACATTGTTCGTATTCTCAATACAATCAAGGATATGAAGGGTCCCAAAATCCTGCACTTGATTACCAAGAAAGGTAAAGGATATGAGCCGGCCGAAAAATCACCTACATTATGGCACGCTCCCGGTAAGTTCAATAAAGAAACCGGAGAGGTAATACGTAATACTGCACCCAATCAACCATCCAAATTTCAAGATGTATTTGGTCATACACTTGTTGAGCTTGCCGAGCAAAATGAACGCATTGTTTCAATAACCCCTGCTATGCCGACAGGAAGTTCGATGAACTTTATGATGGAACGCTTCCCCAATCGCTCATTCGATGTGGGTATTTCTGAGGAACACGCAGTTACATTCTCGGCCGGTCTTGCCAAAGAAGGTCTGCTACCCTACTGTTGCATATATTCGAGCTTCTTACAACGAGCCTATGACCAGATAATTCACGATGTGGCAATACAAAATCTGCCTGTTACATTCTGTATTGACCGTGCCGGTATTGTTGGAGAAGATGGTGTGACACATCACGGCTGTTTCGATTTGAGTTTCTTACGAGGTATTCCGGGTATGACCGTTTCAGCGCCTATGGATGAGCATACATTGCGACATCTGTTATATACAGCTCAAGCGGTAGAACACGGTCCTTTAGCCATTCGTTATCCTCGTGGTGGAGGTGAAATTGTCGATTGGCATTGCCCGATGCAGCTGTTACCACTGGGCAAGGGACGTCGTTTGAATACTGGTGACGGAGATATCGCAGTGTTGAGCATTGGCAATATTGGAACATCTGCAGCACACGCAATAGAAAAAGTGGCTGCCAAAGGTATAAAAGTAGCTCAATATGATATGATATTCTTGAAACCTATTGATGAGGAAATACTTCAGGAGGTGGCACAAAATTATAAACGAATAGTAACTATTGAGAATGGTACTGTAGTCGGTGGTTTAGGTAGTGCCGTTGTAGAGTGGCTCAATGAGCACGGCTATACACACAGGGTAAAGAAGTTGGGCATTCCCGATCAATTTATCGCACAAGGCACAGTTGCCGAGTTGCATAAATTGTGTGGTATAGATGTTGATAGTATTGTAGAAGTATTGTCATCTCAATGGTAAAATAGATTAAACAATGAGAATCGTTATAGCAGGAGCTGGAGAAGTTGGTATCCATTTAGCGAAGATGCTTTCGCGTGAGAATTTGGATGTTATCTTGATAGATAGCAATGAAACAGTATTATCTGAAATTGAAAATAATTATAATCTTATTGCTGTTGTTGGCAGTCCTACATCTTTTGAAACCCTGAAAAGAGCTGAGGCCGGTAGTGCCGACTTGTTTGTCGCAGTTACACCTTATGAAACACGCAACATAGTAGCTTGTAGCATTGCATCATCATTGGGCGCAAAAAAGACTGTGGCTCGTGTTGATAATTATGAGTACATTAAAGATGATAATCGCAAGTATTTCAAAACCTTAGGAGTGGATGATATTATTTATCCCGAGATGCTTGCCGGTGAGGAGGTACTCAATGCTATGCGCCATACTTGGGCTAGAAGTTGGTTCGAACTACATAATGGCGCATTGGTGTTGATTGGTGTGAAACTACGCGATAACGCCAGTATTCTCAATCGTAAGTTATATGAACTTACTAGTAACAGCAACCTGTTCCATATTGCAGCTATTAAAAGACTCAATCATACTATTATACCTCGTGGTAACGATGAAATAATGCTAGGTGATATTGTATATTTTACAACTACACCCGAGTATGTAGAAGGTATAAGAGAGATTTGCGGTAAGAAAAATCTTACTGTAAAAAATATAATGATTTTGGGTGGAAGTCGCATCGCCATTCATATAGCCGATAAGATGAATGATGATGTAAAAATTAAACTCATTGAGATAGACCGAGAAAAGAGTTATAAACTAGTAGAGAAGATGCGTAATACCACAATTATTCAAGGAGACGCACGAGATGAGGATCTGCTCAATGAAGAAGGTATTGCCGATACCGATATGTTCATTGCTCTGAGCGACAGCTCCGAGACTAATATATTGTCGTGTCTTACAGCCAAGCAGATGGGTGTTCCGCGTACTGTTGCAGAGGTTAAGGATATTCAGTATATATCTACTGCCGAAAATCTAAATATAGGTACTATCATCAACACCAAACTATTGGCTGCAAGTCATATATTTCAGTTGTTACTCGACTCGGACGACTCTAATGCCAAGTGTCTTGCATTGGCCGATGCCGAGGTAGTAGAAATGACTGCTCGCAAGGGCTCAAAAATTACACGAAGACCTATTAAGGAGTTGAATATACCCAATGACATAACGTTGGGTGGAGTTATCAGAGATGGTGTTGGAACCATCGTTTCGGGTAATACTCAAATCAATCCCAATGACAGAGTTCTTGTATTCTGTCTTGATACTGCATTGAATAAACTAGACCATTGGTTTGGATAAAATTATAGAAATTAATGAATAAAATACACGTAAGAATAATAGTGCGTATACTCGGAATACTTTTGTGTTTCGAGGCATTGTTTATGTTCATTCCTACTGTTGTATCTTTTTATTATAATGAACCCGATCGTTGGGCATTCCTCATATCTTCTCTCATTACATTAGGAGTTGGTGCTACCTTGTCATATAGATTGAGAAATTGTCGCGAAATAATGGGACGTAGAGATGGTATCTTATTGGGTACTACCGTATGGATTGTTTTTGCAATGATGGGAATGCTACCCTTTTTGAGCGTTACTTCTTCAATAACCGATGCCCTCTTTGAAACTGTTTCAGCCTCAACAACAACCGGTGCAAGTATTTTTACCGATATTGATCATCTTCCACACGGTATTTTATTATGGAGAAGTCTGTTGCAATGGATTGGTGGTATTGGTATTATTCTATTCACCGTTGCCGTATTGCCTATGCTCAATCATAGAGGTGGAATGATATTGCTCAGTACCGAGGTGTCGGGTATTGGTCAATTTAAGCTCAGTCCTCGAATCAGTCAAACTGCTTTGCGACTATGGCTTTGTTACTTTGTATTTACGGTGATACTATGTTTCTTGTTGTGTGCCGGTTCTATGAGTTTCTTTGATGCTGTGTGTCATAGTTTTGCGACGATGGCAACCGGAGGCTTTTCCACTCACAACGATAGTATAGGATATTATCATTCTACTTACATAGAATATATAATAACAATATTTACATTCATTGGAGGTATCAATTTTGCTATTATATATCGTACTGTAATGACTGACCACAAATTAATATTCCGGTCGGAGCAAGTAAAATGGTATACAATGAGTGTTGTGATAATATCTGTTATTTTTACCATAGGTCTGTTTATCAGCAATACCTATCCTACCCTAGAAGAATGTTTCCGTAAGTCGTTATTCCAAGTTTGTTCTGTTGCGACGTCAACAGGATTTTCTACCGGAAATGCTTTGGAATGGGGACCCTTCTATTCACTTATATCACTTTTCCTAATGTTCTTTGGTGCTTGCGCCGGCTCTACCAGTGGTGGTGCTAAAATAGACCGTATGGTTATACTAACCAAAAATGCGAGGAATGAGTTTTATAGAGTATTGCATCCCAATGTCATACGTCCTGTCTTATATAATGGCAAAGTACTTTCGCACGAGACGGTATCAAAAATTCTGGCATTCGTCATTATGTATGTAATAGTATGGATTACAGGTTCAATCATACTATCAATGCAAGGTGCATCAATGAGTGAGGCAGTTTATGGCTCACTATCGGCATTGAGCAATCTGGGTAGTGGTATTGGAGCCGATGCCGGTGGCTATTATTCAGATATTTCTTATGGTGCTAAATGGACTCTTATGTCACTTATGGTAATAGGACGTCTTGAAGTATTCACGGCTATAATAATTTTTATGCCACTATTCTGGAAAAAATCATAATATAATTGAGAAGTATATATGGCTAACACTAAAAAAACCAGTAAACCCAAAGCAAGAACTCACACTTCTGAAAGGAAGTTTACAAAATATTTGAAGAATGTAATTCGTTTCTTCCGTAACGATACGGTTGTTGCCTTACTCGGACTGATACTGTCTTTGTTTGGGCTGTTTTTATTCATTGCACTCACGTCATTCTTCTTTACAGGAGCAAGTGACCAGTGTTTGGTAGAAAACACCGAGTTTGCCAAGATAGAAAAAGAGATAAATAATTGGGCCGGTATTGGTGGCGCATATCTGTCTAATTTACTTATCAATAAGTGGCTCGGATTGGGCGCATTTGTTTTTACATACTGGTTGTGTATGCTTGGTATGTATATGATGCGTGTTATTGAAGATGGTGTATGGAAAAACTCTGTACGATGTATTTTGTGCTGCATTATTGTATCACTAGCAGGTGCCTATATTTGCAGATTATTTGATATAGATTCTTTTATTCAGTGGGGTGGTAATCACGGAAATTTTGTGATAGACTTCTTATTTAAAGCTATCGGAAAAGTGGGTACAGGACTTATCATTTTCATTTTACTTGTCATTTTCCTTACTATGATAAGTCGCAGTACAATAGATTTTATTCGCAATATTCTCAAGACCAATCCGCTGAAAAATCCGTTCAAACAATTATTTGTTATGAAAGGTATCAAGTCGGAGAAATCGGAAGAAGAAAGTACCGAAGATGAAGATTTGACCACCGATGAAGATATAGAGAATACTGAGGAGATGGTCGATAGCGACAATGGCAATGACTTTGTTTTCATCAGTGAAGAAAATAATACTCAAGGTGCCGAAACACCTGTCGAAATACTACCTGATGTGGAAAGCGAAATTGTAGATGTGCCTTTGGAAGATATTCAGCCGCACGCTGTTGAGAATAATGAAAATAATGAAGAGAATAATGATAAGAATATTATCAATATAGATGATAAAGCTACTGTGTTGTCGGGTGAAGGCGAACCTACATTTACAGTTACAACAGGTGCAAAAGAAGAATTAGTAGACGAGGTGTTGGAGGATTATGACCCCACACTCGACCTACCTAGATATAGAAAACCTACGTTGGAGTTACTTGCCGACCTACCCGACACAAAAGGTTCGGTAGACCGTCAAGAACTTGAAAGTAATAAAAAGCGTATCACAGACACGCTGATGACTTACGGAATAGAAATAAGCTCAATTCAAGCTACAGTAGGTCCTACTGTTACATTGTATGAGATTATACCTGCTCCCGGTGTGCGCATTGCCAAAATCAAAAACCTTGAAGATGATATAGCTTTGAGTTTGGCTGCATTGGGAATACGTATCATTGCGCCCATTCCCGGTAAAGGAACAGTAGGTATTGAGGTTCCCAACAATGACCCTCAAACCGTATCAATGCGCTCTATTATTGCCTCAAGAAAATTCCAAGAAAGCAAGTTTGAACTTCCCATCGCTCTTGGTAAGACTATTACGAATGAAGTTTTTGTTGCCGATTTGACAAAGATGCCACACGTTCTTGTTGCCGGTGCAACAGGTCAAGGTAAGTCTGTTGGTCTTAATGCTATTATTACTTCTCTTCTCTATAAGAAGCATCCGGCCGAACTGAAATTTGTTCTTGTCGATCCTAAAAAAGTTGAGTTTAGCATATACTCAGCAATCGAGCGCCATTTCCTTGCAAAACTACCCGATACAGATGAGCCGATTATTACTGATACGACAAAGGTTGTTCAGACATTGCAATCGGTAACCAAAGAGATGGATATGCGTTATGATTTGCTTAAAATGGCCAAAGTGCGTACAATAAAAGAATATAACGCAAAATTCAAATCACGTCATTTATTACCATCTAAGGGACACCGATTCTTGCCCTATATTGTTGTGATTATAGATGAGTTTAGCGATCTTATAATGACCGCAGGAAAAGAGGTAGAAAGTCCTATAATTCGCATTGCTCAGTTGGCTCGTGCTGTGGGTATTCATATGATTATAGCAACACAACGCCCATCTACCAATGTTATTACCGGTATTATAAAAGCCAACTTCCCTGCCCGCATCGCATTCCGTGTTCAATCTATGATCGACTCAAGAACCATCCTAGACTGCCCCGGTGCAAACCAACTGATTGGCCGTGGAGATATGCTTATCTCGCAAGGTGGTGAGATGGTGCGCGTTCAGTGTGCTTTTGTTGACACGCCTGAGGTTGAGGATATATGTCGCAACATCAGTGAACAACAAAGTTATCCTAACGCATTCTTATTGCCCGAATATGTTGCTGAAGAGAGCGAAATCGGCGGTGGTGCCAATTTTGATGCAAAAGATCGTGATTCATTATTTGAAGAAGCTGCAAGAATTATTGTATCTTCGCAACAAGCTTCTACATCATCATTGCAACGTCGCTATTCTATTGGATACAATAGAGCCGGTCGATTGATGGATCAGTTGGAAGCTGCCGGTATTGTTGGACCTGCTATGGGTGGTAAACCTCGTGAGGTACTTATTGGTGACATAATGCAATTGGAAAATAAACTAGACCTAATGAAATAAGCCTATGAAAAAGATAGTAATAAATATATTGATAATGATGTTGGGGTGCATTGGTATTAATGCGCAAACGTCGGCATCGGCATATATCGACAACGTTATTTCATCTATCAAAGAGTCCGATGGTATTAACTCTCAATTTGTCCTTCAAGGAGATTACAATAGCGGTCAATATTTGCAAGGTACATTGAAAATGCGTGGCAAGAAATTTTGCTTGACAACAAATGATATGACCTCTTGGTATGACGGAAAAACTATGTGGTCATATTCAAAGAGTATTGATGAGGTAAATATAACAGAACCTACTCAACAAGAGTTGATGGAAATAAATCCTTATACATCACTCGAAAATTATAAACAGATATTTACTGTTGCTGAGTTGAAGTCAGAGCGCAATGGAGAAAGACGATTTATGTTTACTCCTACCAAGCGTAACACATATATAAAAAGTGTGGTTATTACTATATCAACTGCGCAAATGGCGCCAATATTATTTGAAATAACAAATACTCAAGATGTTAAAACCGTTATAACAATAACCAACTATAATAATAAAGCCAACTTGCCTGCATCTACATTTACTTTTGATGCGACAAAATATCCCAATACATCAATAATAGATTTACGATAATACATTAACCTTAAAAAAACAGTAATATGGAAACTACAGAAAGAACAAAATGCCTTATCATCGGCTCAGGCCCTGCCGGTTTTACAGCTGCTATTTATGCATCTCGCGCCGACCTCTCTCCTATCCTTTATGAAGGTATGGTTCCCGGTGGACAATTGACCATCACTACCGAGATAGAAAACTTCCCAGGCTATCCTGAAGGTATTACAGGAACTGCAATGATGGAAGATTTGCGCCGTCAAGCTGCTCGTTTCGGCACAGATATTCGTACCGGTCAAGTTACTAAAATCGAAACTGCTGAGCGTCCCTTCCGCGTAACTATTGATGATGCTAAAGTTATAGAAGCCGATACATTGATTTTTGCCACAGGTGCATCTGCCAAATATTTAGGTCTTCCCGATGAAGTTAAATATGCTGGTATGGGTGTTTCGGCTTGTGCTACTTGTGATGGTTTCTTCTACCGCAAAAAAGTCGTTGCAGTAGTTGGTGGTGGTGATACAGCTTGTGAGGAAGCTATCTATCTTTCACACCTTGCAAAACACGTTTATTTGCTTGTCCGTCGTGATGTATTGCGTGCTTCAAACATTATGCAAGAGCGCGTAAGAAATACCGAGAATATCACAATCCTCTACAACACTCAAGCCGAAGGCCTTTATGGTGATAATGGTGTTGAAGGTGCTAATATCGTTAAGTTTAAAGGTACAGATAAAGAAACTCGCGAGCAACTTCCTATCGATGGTTTCTTCTTGGCTATTGGTCACAAGCCCAATGCCGACTTGTTGGCAGGTCAAGTAGAACTTGATGAACACGGATATATTGTTACAAAACCCTACACAGCCGAGACTAATATTCCCGGACTATTTGCTGCTGGTGATGTTGCCGATCCTCGCTATCGTCAAGCTATTACAGCGGCTGCATCAGGTTGTCGTGCAGCTGTCGATGCCAAAAACTTTATCTTGATGAATAATTTGTAATATTTGTAATATTACTTACTTATAGAGGTTGTACATATGTACAACCTCTTTTTTTATATCAACAGTAGCAGTGTGTTATAATTCGGCCGGTTACAATTCTAAATGGTGATAATGAAGCAATATTATAGTTGATCATATATATATTCATATGAATGAGATAATAGACAAAAACATAAATATGTTTAAAAACATTATTTTGTCGAGCAAAATGTAAAATGTATTATTTTTTTGACTATTTTTGCAATGTTTTCATATAGGAGATTGTAATGGTAAAAAAGAGTACATTAGAAACAATATTACAAAATGATATGTCCGACTTTTGGGCATTGCTTGATGGTGAGCAGAAACGCGTAATATTGGATAATTTTGAAATCAAAACCTTTAAAAAAAATGAGATAATTTATAGCGAAGGTGATAAACCTACGCTACTAATGTATCTGCTCAAAGGTAAAGTGAAAGTATATAAGAAGGGTAACGGAGATCGTAATCAAATCATAAGAATGGTTCGCCCCGGTCAGTACTTTGGTTATAGAGCATACTTCGCTGATGAAGATTATGTGACTTCAGGTGCTGCTATTGAGACCACACAAGTGGGATTCTTACCTATGACACTCGTCGAAGAACATATACGTAATAACAATAATCTTGCTCTCTTTTTTATTCGTTCTCTTGCCAATAACTTAGGCCAATCGGATACTCGTACTGTCAATCTTACGCAGAAACATATACGAGGCCGACTAGCCGAGTCGCTGATGGTTCTATTTGATAATTACGGATATGAACCGGATAGCACAACCCTCAACATATACCTCTCACGTGAAGACTTGGCCAATCTTTCTAATATGACAACATCCAATGCTATTCGTACTCTCACAGCATTTGCTACTGAGCATCTTATTACGGTAGATGGTAGAAAAATTAAAATTCTCAATGAACAAGAGTTGAGAAATATTAGTAAGTATGGTTGACATTTTTCTTTAGAATAATTTCGCATCACTATTTTGTAACTCATTTGAGTCTATAAAAAAATAAAGCAGCCTCAGTTTTTTATTAACTTTGGCTGCTTCTTCATATAAAACTAATACAAAACCTTAAGTATTTATTTCATCAATTGTTCCAAGTGCCGGCAATAAAATTCCACTGACCGGCTATGTTGTGAAGATTATAATCGCCTTCTGTTCTTAAATCAGAAATTTGGTTATATCGGCAGTTGACATACATAAGATTGGGACAATGTGAAACATCAAGCGAAACTAGTTGATTATTAGCACAGATGACACGTTCCAACATTATCATACCACTGAGGTTGAGTGTTGTTAAATCATTATATGAGCAGTCTATGAAGGTTAATTTATCAGTTCCTTCCAGACCTATATTAGTCAGATTGTTATAAGAACATACCAAATCCATCAATGTAGTACAGTTTTTTAATGCCAACTCGGTCATATTGTTTTCACTACAATTGAGTGTTACGAGCGATGATAGGTCTTGAATGTATAATTGTTCGATGTTGTTATTTTCAATATTAAGATGTTTTAGTGAAATAGTACCCAATAGGTTTATAGATTTAAGTCTATTGAAGCCACAATACAATGTGTGCAAGTTTACACAACTATCTACATCAAGATGCTCTAAGTGGCAACTCTGCGCATATAATACTTCGAGTTGTGGTGCAGCACTGACATTTAATGATACGAATAGATTTCCTGTACAATTTAGCATCTTCAGCATTGGAGTTGCTGTAAGAGATAATTCCGTGAGGCGGTTCTTGTAGCAATTAAGAGCCATTAATGATGGACAATTATTCAATACCAAGGAAGTGAGCAGATTATGACTTACGTCGAGTGTTTTGAGCGAAGTGCATCCTGTCAAATCTATTTTTGTTAAATTGTTGTGCGCAACATTGACAGATGTTAGTGACTTGAAACCCGACAGATTGAGTTCGCCCGATATTTTCTTGTCGTGCCAATCAATTGTTGTTACGTGCCCGTCAGCACCCCACTCAACACCTGCCCAAGAAGATGGATTGTCAATATTTATACCCAGATGAGCATAATTTGTTTGTCCGTGAACGGATGGTAAACGCAGAAACTGTTTGAGCAGATTTACTTCTGCTTTGTTTTGTGCAGCGCATACAGCAACTGAAATTGCAAAGATGGCTGTGATAAGTGTAATTCTTTTCATAGTCGTGATGTTTATTATTGTACACAAGAGTGTTGTGTTATACAAAAAACAACAGCGATATGAAAAAGTTTATAAATGCAGTTTATCACAATGAGCAAAAACTTCTTTAGTTGATGATTTAATAATATTAACGAGTAGAATTTCACACCCTATCCTTGCTTGATATCGACGTGTTTTTATTATTGCCGGTTTTTATACCAAATGTAAGAGGCTGCATCAAAATATTTATTTCGAAACAGCCTCTCATATGCCTATAAAATGTATTCTAAAGCAGTTTTATACCTTTGGTTGAGATGTCTATTTTTCTTGATTTATAGAGAGCGCCTATCGCTTTTTTGAAGTTTTTCTTACTGCACCCAAATACTTTTGCAATAGTATCGGCATCTGTTTTATCTCCGTATGGCAGAAATCCACTTTGAGACTCTAGCATTTCTAAAATCTTATCGGTGAGACCTCCTTCTTCTATAACTTGCTTGTAGCCGATGGGTTGTAGCGAAATGTCAATTTTTTCGTCTTCGCGTATTTTCTTAACGTAACCTGTGAGAAAATCGCCAAGCTCTATATCGGAGAATATTTCATTATGGTATAACATTCCCCAATGCTTGTTATCAACTATTACTTTGTAACCCAATTCGGTCTCTTGTACAACCAATATTTCTACTTCCTGATTGATACTGTACGCAGGAGGTGTATTATCAAGAAATTTATCGACCTTCGATGATGCAACAATTCGCCCTGTCATTTCATCAAGATAGGCATATACAAGGTATACTCCACCTTCGCGCATTGTGGCACGTTGCTCGACAAAAGGAACAAGTAGATCTTTTGCTGTTATTCCCCAGTCAAGAAATGCACCTACCCTACTTGTCATTTTAGTTTCGAGAAAAGCAAACTCTCCTACCATAATGTAAGGCTCCTCGGTGGTTGCTATCAAACGGTCTTCACTATCGTGATATACGAATACTTCTATCTCATCATCTACGTTAGTGCCTTGTGGAATATATTTAGCCGGCAATAATATTTCTCCGGCATCACCACCATCGAGGTATATTCCGAATTCCACCTCTTTTACTACTCGTAAGGTATTATATTGTCCTACTTTCAACATATCGGTAAGATTATTCTATTGTAAAACAATCGGCATCTCGCCAAGTCGGAAACTTGTGGCGGAATGATTGTAATTTTTCTCCATCCAATTCTACAACGGCAACGCCTTCTTCTCCATCGTTAACCTTTGCAATTATACTTCCTTTGAAGTCAATAGCCATAGTATCACCATTATATACCAATGACATTCCGTCCTCGCCAACTCTATTTACACCACATACATAACACCCGTTTTCAATTGCACGTGCCACGAGCAGTGAACGCCACACGTGAGCTCGAACTTGTGGCCAGGATGCAACATATAGAGCAATATCGTATTCGTTAGCTACATTTCTACTCCACACCGGGAATCGTAAGTCGTAACATATAAACAAAGCAATACGCCACTGACGATACTCAACAATAACACGTTCATTTCCGGCAGTGAAAACTTTGCCTTCATCACCCATTCGGAAAAGGTGACGCTTATCGTAGAATGTCACTTCACCACTAGGTTTTACAAAAAAACCTCGATTGAAACATTTACCATCTTCACGTGCTATGTAACTACCTGTTAGCGCAATATCGTAACGCGACGCCCATTGCTTCAATGCTGTCAAAGTTGGTCCGTTACCTTCTTCGGCATATTGTACGGCAGTCATAGAAAAACCTGTGGTAAACATTTCGGGCAGTATGACTAAGTGTATGTCGCGGTCTAGATTGGCCAAAATTTTATCACAGTATGCAAGGTTAGCAGGTATGTTTTCCCACGCTATATTATTTTGTAACAGTGCAACACGTAGTTTCTCCATAATTATTCCAATCCGGTAATAAATTTATCTTTATATTTCGCGCCAAAATTCATATAGTAGCGCTTAATTTCTTTCATATCACTATCTACATCACCCGATGGCGTAAAACTACGTTCTATACCAATCTCTTTTTTATCATAATCAAGATAGGCCAATACAATAGGAACATTGGCACGCATTGCAATCTGATAAAATCCGGTTTTCCAATTAGCATTAGCTTTACGTGTTGCTTCGGGTGTAATAGCAATAGTTAATTTGTCGGTAGAACTGAACTTTTCGGCTATTTGTTCTACTAAATCGGTACGTCGACTTCGATCGACTGCCACACCTCCGATAGAACGGAAAAAGTATCCAAGCGGGAAAAAGAACCAATCTTTTTTCATCAGGAATCCCGCTTTACGACCGATAGATGTATATGCCAACTCGCACAATATGAAATCCCAATTGCTTGTGTGAGGGGCAACACAGATAACGCACTTATCAAAATCGGGCAGTTGGACATTGACAGTCCAACCGCTCAATTTTAATATTTGGCTTGAAATATATTTAAGAAAGCCCATACTTGTTACTTGGTCAATGCTTCAAAGTCATTGATTATTTCATCAACACCGGCATTGAAGTCATTGATTAGTTGCTTATAGTATGCTTTTACCATTTTAGGATCGGAACCACCATTGGCGCCTACTCTAGAAAGATATTCTTTACGCAAATCATAAATTTTACCCAAGATAACGTTAGCTTTCTCAATGTCAACATTGGGAACAAACTCACTAGTAAGAACATATTCACCTACTAATGCGTATGCAATAGCATTAATCTCTTTCTTTAAATCTCTTTTGCTAGCCATAATTACTCATTTTATTGATTACAATGTTACAAATATAGTTATATATTTTCAAATTACGAAATTAGGTATATAAAATTTGAAATTGAAACGACGTAATATCTAGCCATCTGCTACAATGGTAACGATTGCATAATTGACTATATGAAATTTGTGATGGCAATTATTCCATAAACGCGAAAATTGTAGTATTTTTGTCGCTTAATATAAAACAGATTATTGCAAACTATATGGCTAACAGTCAAAATAGACCAGACTATATATTTGAGGTAAGCTGGGAAGTGTGTAATCTTGTAGGAGGTATATACACAGTTCTTTCCACAAAGGCCAAAACATTACAGAAACTCAATAAAGATAAAGTAATTTTTATTGGACCTGATATTTGGAAAGATACCCCATCACCCTATTTTATCGAAGATAATAAGGTAACAAAAGGTTGGCTTGAACAGAAACAATTACCATTCGACTTGAAGGTAAGAACTGGACGTTGGGATATTCCCGGTAAACCTATCGTTATACTTGTCGACTTTACACCCTTATATAACCACAAAAATGAGCTATATAAATTAATGTGGGATTTATATGGCGTAGATTCTATGCCTGCTTATGGCGATTATGATGAAGCATCGGCTTTCGCTTGGGCATCGGCTCTTGTTATTGAAAACTACTATCTATATATTAATGGCTCTAAACACAATGTTGTTGCACACTTTAATGAATGGACAACAGCAATGGGTTTACTATATATTAAGCATTTTGTTCCCGGTATAGCAACCTTGTTTACTACCCACGCTACGTCAATGGGACGATCAATAGCAGGTAATAACAAGCCGTTATATGACTACCTCAATGGTTATAATGGAGACCAAATGGCACAAGAGCTTAATATGGTGTCAAAGCATTCTGTCGAAAAACGCGCAGCACAAAATGCTGACTGTTTTACAACAGTGAGTGATATTACAGCCAAAGAATGTAGTCAGTTATTGGAGAGGACACCTGATGTAGTTACTCCTAATGGCTTTGAGCGAAATTTTGTTCCTGCCAAAGGCGAGTTGACAATAAAACGACAAGAAGCGCGAGAGAAATTGTTAAACATCGCAAAGGACTTGATTGGGTACACTCCTTCCGACGACGCATTTCTTATAGCAACATCGGGACGATATGAATATCGCAACAAAGGTATTGATATGTTTGTTGATGCAATAGGCCGTATTGCTCAACGCTACGACATAAACCGAGAAATAATAGCCTTTGTGATGTCACCGGGTTGGGTTGATACTCCTCGTGCCGATTTGTTAGAGCGTATGCAGGAGAACAAAGAGTATACAACACCTCTATTTGACCCTATTGTCACTCACAACCTGCACAATTATGATAGTGATAATGTCATCAATCAAATGCATTGGTTGGGTCTTAGCAATCATCGTGATAGCAAAGTGAAGATAATTTTTATTCCTTCATATTTGACCGGCAATGACGGATTGTTGAATATGCGATACTATGATGTATTGGTAGGTATGGATGCCACTGCCTTCCCTAGCTATTATGAGCCTTGGGGTTATACACCGCTTGAAAGTGTAGCTTTTGGCATACCAACTATTACTACTCAATTATCAGGTTTTGGGCAATGGGTGCTGAGTCACGAAGCAAACACTCTGACAAAGACGGGTGTTAAAGTATTGCAACGTTATGATAATAACTTTATATCAACGTCGCAACAACTGGCCGATGCTATTGTAGAGATGAGCAAAATGAGTAAAAAAGATAAAAACGCCATTGACCGTGCAGCCACAAAGTTGGCTGCCGAGGCCGAATGGAAAAATTTTATAGTATACTATGAGCAAGCTTATGAAATAGCATTGCAACGTATGCAAGAAAGAAAACAATAATACAAATCATAAACATTAAAACTATGACAGTAAAAGCAAGTAATACCAACGCTCCTATCTGGCGTGATGTTACAGTAAAAGCGAGTCTGCCTGCAGAGTTGTCAAATCTTGAAACTTTGTCAAAGAACCTTTGGTGGGTATGGAACACATCGGCCAAAAGTCTCTTTCGCGACCTTGACCCTGAATTGTGGAATGCCACAAAAGAAAATCCTGTTTTGATGCTGCAAAGTATGAGCTACGAGAAAATCGAGGCTATACTTTCGGACAAATCAATGATGCGTCGTATTGCAGATGTATATGACGAATTCCAAGAATATATGAATGTTGAGAAACGTACTGATGTCCCTTCAGTATCATACTTCTCTATGGAATATGGTCTTGCAGCTGCTCTCAAGATATATTCGGGCGGTCTTGGCGTTCTTGCCGGTGACTACTTGAAAGAGGCTAGCGATAGCCGTGTTAATATGACCGGTGTCGGCTTTTTGTATCGTTATGGATACTTCTCGCAAACACTCTCAATGGATGGTCAACAAATTGCCAACTACGAGGCTCAAAAGTTCAACCAACTTCCTATCGAGCAAGTATGCGAGCCTGATGGACGTCCTATGATTCTTGAGGTGCCTTTCCCCGGCCGTATTATCTATTCACACATTTGGCGAGTGAATGTTGGTCGTATTTCACTCTATTTGATGGATACAGACCTCGATTTGAATAGCGAGTTTGACCGTCCTATTACCTTCCAACTTTATGGCGGTGATTGGGAAAACCGTATGAAACAAGAGTATATGCTCGGTATCGGTGGTGTGCTTATGTTGCACAAACTTGGTATCAATAGCCAAGTATATCACTGTAATGAAGGTCACGCAGCTCTTCTCAACGTTCAACGTCTTGTTGACTATGTTGGTAAAGGCTTGAATTTTGCCGAGGCTCTTGAAGTAGTTCGTGCTTCATCTCTTTATACAGTACACACACCTGTTCCTGCCGGTCACGACTACTTTGATGAGTCACTCTTTGGCAAGTATATGGGTGAATTCCCTGCCAAATTGGGCATTTCTTGGAATGACTTTATCAATATGGGTCGTGAAAATCACGATAGTTCTGAGAAATTCTCTATGAGTGTATTTGCTTGCAATACTTGTCAAGAAGTAAATGGTGTGAGCTGGTTACACGGTAAAGTTTCTCAAAAGATGTTCCAACCTATTTGGAAAGGATATGCACCAGATGAACTTCACGTTGGCTACGTAACCAATGGTGTGCATATGCCTACTTGGGCGGCTTCAGAGTGGAAAGAATTCTACAATGAGAAACTTGGTAAGGAGTATATGCAAGACCAATCAAATTGCGATATATGGAGCCGTATTTATGAGGTTGATGACCAAGAAATATGGAATATGCGTCAAACAATGAAAAACAAATTTATCAAATTTGTTAAAGAGGACTTCCGTGAAACTTGGTTGAAAAATCAAGGTGATCCTTCTCGCATTGTTTCGGTACTCGAACGCATTAATCCCAATGCATTGCTTGTAGGTTTTGCTCGTCGCTTTGCTACATACAAACGCGCTCACTTGTTGTTTACCGATCTTGAGCGTCTTTCTAAGATTGTAAACAATCCCGATCGTCCTGTACAATTCATTTTTGCAGGTAAGGCTCACCCTGCCGATGGTGCCGGTCAAGGTCTTATCAAACGTATTGTTGAGATTTCTCGTATGCCCGAATTCCTTGGTAAGATTATCTTCTTGGAGAATTACGATATGAAGATTTCAAAACGCCTTATTTCGGGTGTGGATATTTGGATGAATACTCCTACTCGTCCTCTTGAGGCATCCGGAACATCGGGCGAGAAAGCCGAGATGAATGGTGTCCTTAACTTCTCGGTACTTGATGGATGGTGGTATGAAGGTTATCGCGAAGGTGCAGGTTGGGCTTTGACCGCCAAACGTACATTCCAAGATCAAGCACAACAAGATAAACTTGATGCTGCTACTATCTACTCAATGTTTGAGAACGAAATTATTCCTCTCTACTTTGCCAAGAACAGCAAGGGTTATTCACCCGAGTGGATTCAATACATCAAGAAATCTATCGCAGAGATTGCTCCCGTATATACAATGAAACGTCAGCTTGATGATTACATCGATCGTTTCTATCGTAAAGAAGGAGAGCGCTCAACTCTACTTCAAGCCAATAACTTTGCCAAAGCTAAAGAAATTGCTGCGTGGAAAGCTCAAGTTTCAGCTAAATGGGATGAGATTGAGATATGTGATGTAAAAATCCCCGATCCTATGCTTTACGCTCCTCAAGCTGGTGAAACATATCCTATCGAGGTTACAATCGATAACAAAGGTTTGGGCAACTGCATTGGAGTTGAGTTGGTTGCTATTCCTGCCGATAGCGCAGTGAACAGTCACGATATGGTACTCCACAGTGTACAAAAACTTGAAGTAGTAAAAATTGAAGGTTCTCGTATCACATATCGTTTGCAAAATACTATTGATAAAGCAGGTGCATTCCGTTTCTCATTCCGTATGTATCCTAAAAATAGTGATCTTCCCCACCGTCAAGATTTTGCATACGTTCGTTGGTTCTAAACTGAATAAACTGTATTATATCTATTGGCAACACGTTCATAATGAGTGTGTTGCTTTTTTATAATAATTTATTAACCATTATTTGTCTAAATCGCCAATTATTTATAATTTTACAGTGTAAAATCTTAATTTTAAAACTTATGGGAAAATTTGTAATTTCTACTCGCAAAAATGGCGAGTTCCAATTCAACCTCAAAGCCACTAATGGCCAAGTAATCCTTTCGAGCGAGGGATATACTACAAAAGCTGCTTGTGAGAATGGTATCGAGTCAGTAAAGAAAAATGCTCCTGAGGATGCGCGTTACGAGCGTAAGGAGGCAGCAAATGGTAAATTCTACTTCAATTTGAAAGCTGCCAATGGTCAAGTAATTGGTAGTAGTCAGATGTATCAAAGCGAAGACTCTCGAGATAATGGTATTGAATCTGTCAAGAAGAATGCCCCTGACGCAGAGGTCGTAGAAGAATAAATTAAGAATTGGTTAAGGTAAAGTGCTGTATCAAAGTATATTTTGATACAGTTTCTTTTTTTATATATCTAATTACAACTGTCCACCCTATCACTATTTATGACTTATTGGTCAAAAACATTATATAAAATGGTTGGAATCTATTGGTCTTTATATTTTTGCGCTATTTTCAACAGAAATGTATAAATAGTATTTATAAGAAAATACAATAAAAAATAATCCGCTGTAGTGTACGCTACAACGGATTACCTATATTATTTTAAATTGATATTTACTTATTATTGACGACCGGCAACGACCACATTGGGATTGATCTTCTTTATCATACCTTGTAATGCTGCACCGGGACCTACTTCAGTGAACTCTTCAGCTCCATCTGCAATCATATTATTTACAGCATAACTCCAACGAACTGCGGCAGTAAGCTGAGCTATAAGGTTTTGCTTTATCTCTTCGGGATTGGTATGAGGACGAGCATCAACATTTTGATATACCGGACACGAGGGAGTCATAAAAGGTGTTGCTGCAATAGCATCGGCAAGCTCGGTACGTGCCGACTCCATCAATGGTGAGTGAAAAGCACCATTTACTTTCAGAGGCAATGCACGTTTTGCACCAGCTTCTTTAAGTTTTACACAAGCAGCATTTACCGCTTCAACGCTACCCGAGATAACCAATTGTCCGGGGTTGTTATAATTGGCAGGAACGACACAACCATCAGTAACCTCCGCACAAATTTTTTCAATGACATCATCGGGCAAACCAATTACAGCCGCCATAGTAGATTTTTGCAAATCACAGGCTTTTTGCATAGCCATAGCGCGAGCCGATACGAGGCGAAGGCCATCTTCAAAGGTCATTGCTCCGGCAGCTACCAGTGCCGAGAACTCTCCCAGTGAGTGACCGGCAACCATATCTGGAGTAAACTCATCGCCCATAGTTTTGGCCAAAATTACTGAATGGAGAAATACGGCAGGTTGTGTTACTTTTGTTTGGCGTAGATCTTCATCAGTGCCATTAAACATAATATCTGTAATGTTGAAACCTAATATATCATTGGCTTTATCAAACATCTCTTTTGCTACGGGAAAATTCTCATACAAATCTTTTCCCATTCCAACAAATTGAGAACCTTGACCGGGAAATACAAATGCTTTTTTCATACCTATTAAAAATCATTTTAAATTATCGGGTGCAAAGTTAGTAAAATTATATTCATTAATTATGTTTTGCCAATATTATTATCTACTTTTGTATTGAAATATAATTATTGAATATGATTACAAATATTTTACTACTGCTTAACCTCGGAATTTGGGAAATTGTTCTCATTGTGTTGTTGGTTTTACTTCTCTTTGGAGGCAAAAAAATACCTGAACTAATGCAAGGACTTGGCAAAGGAGTTCGTAGCTTTAAGAAAGGTATGAAAGAAGTCGAGGATGAAATAAAGAACGACGATACTGAAAAGTAATATATTCTTTTCGTTAGATTGCTGACTATGAGTAAACAGCAAGAAATGACATTTTGGGAGCATCTTGATGAACTGCGCAGTATCTTATTGCGAATTATAGCTGTGTGGATTGTAGTGTTATTCGCTACAATTATTGTAATGCCCCATATTTTTGATTCTGTGATTTTGGCTCCTTGTTCATCCAATTTTATACTTTATAGATGGCTTGACCAAATAAGTCGTTTTTTGCCACAGATGCCTCAATTTGTTGCTGATAATACCGATATTTCTCTTATCAACATTCAGCTCACATCGCAATTTGTTACACATATTACCACTTCTATGTGGTTGTCATTGCTATTGGTTTTTCCATATATCTTATATCAAATATGGACATTCGTGTCACCAGCCCTATATTCTCACGAGAAAAGCAATGTTAAGTTTACATTCGGTGTTGGCAATCTTATGTTTTATTTGGGTATTGCAATAGGATATTTGATAGTTTTTCCTCTTACCTTACGTTTTCTTGCCAATTATCAAGTAAGCGATCTTATACCCAATACCATAAGTTTAGACTCCTATATGAGTAATTTTTTTACTCTCACAATGGCTATGGGGGTAGTTTTTGAGTTACCTCTCATATGTAAACTTTTATCATCAATGGGGCTGATAGATCGCTCATTCTTTACAATTTACCGTCGACACGCCATTATAGCCATACTCCTACTCGCTGCAATCATTACTCCCAGTGGCGACCCATTTACTCTCATCGTAGTTTTTATTCCTATTTACATTGTCTACGAAATTAGTGCCCTGTTTGTATCACCTCACAAGAAACAATCTTGATAAGCACTATTAGTCGATTTTTAGAAATCATTTATAATCAATATTTATATCGATTTTTATCTATTTATAATTCATTATATCAGCATTTTTTGTTTACTTTGCAGAGATATACATTTACGACTGAATAAAATAATTGTATCACATTTATAAAATCGTTATTTATGAAAAAAATTCTACTATTTACTATTGCTTTGTTTGCAGCATTGACAATTAATGCCGAGCAAATTACAATTACTTGGAGTGGCCAAAGCGATTGGGAAGGTGCTGTTGAAGCTGCAAGTACTATTTCTTACAGCTCAAACGGTATCTCTATTACTGCCGATAAGGCTGAAGGTTCTAACAAACCTACTATTAATGCCAATTCTAACGATTTTCGTTCTTATGCCAACAATACAGTTCGCATAACAAGCGAGGTTGGTAATATGTCACAGTTGGTATTTGAGCTTTCTAACCAAGGTAAAAAACGTCTTCCTGATCTTACAGTTACAACAGGTACTGTGACTTACGATGTAAATAACGGAAAAGTAACTTGGACAGGTGATGCTATTGATGTTACATTTACAGTAGGTGCAAAAGCTACTCACGGTACAGAAGGTGCAGAGAAAGCCGGACAATTTGACTTCAACAGTATCACAGTTACTACATCTGGTGGTGCTCCTACAGTGGCTATGCCTATCTTCTCACAAAACGGAGGTTCTTTCTACACTCCTGTAACTGTCGAACTTTCTTGCTCAACAGATGGTGCTTCAATATATTACACTCTTGATGGCACTACACCCGATGCAACTAAAACTCTCTACAACAGCCCTATTACTATTGAGCAAACTACAACTGTAAAGGCTGTAGCTGTAAAAGGTAATGATGTATCAAGTGTAAACGAAGCAACTTATACTATATTGTCAATTCCCGAAGTTGACGATATAGCAGCTTTTTTGGCAACCAACACAACCGGTGCTGCAAAGACCGATGTGTATCGTATAGCTTGCCCTGTTACAGTTATCTATCAATTTGACCGTTACTTGTATATTACAGATGGTAACACATATATGCAAGTATATGGCTCACTTGACAACACCTATCGCAATGGTGATGTTTTGACTGATATTTGCGGTAGTGTTGGATACTATAACGGAACATATCAAATGACTCCTGTATCATCTACTTTCGGAGCTGCTACACAAGGTGAAGAGGTTCAACCTATCATCTTTACAGTAAGCGATATTACTGAAGAAAATGTAAGCCAATATGTTCGCATCAACAATGTTACTGTATCAGAAGAAAAGAAATTTACCGATGCTACCGGTACTATCGATGCTTATAAACGTTTTGATGTAGAACTTCCCGCTGTTGGTTCTGACACATATACAGTTGAAGGTTTTGTAAGTATTTATAAAACTACAATCCAAATTTTCCCCACTAAAATCACTAATACAACAGCTGTAAGCGCTCAAAAATTGGATGTTAATCGAGTATTCTCGGCTAATGGTTATATCAAAACAACCGGTAATCCTGAGACTGTACACGTTTACAACGTAACAGGTAAATTGGTTGCAACCGGTGTTGTTGGTCGTGATATTAAAGTTGCAAATAAAGGTATTTACATTGTCAAAGTTGGCAACAAAGCTACTAAAGTTGTTGTTAGATAAGACATTTTATAAGCAATAACATTGGTAACGCACAATCTCAAATGATTGTGCGTTATTTTTTTTCCTTATTTCAAATCATAATTAGTGTCAGATACTACAATAATAATAGCTAAAATCTGATATTTATTGGCTATTTATTATATTTGCAGTATGGCACTGTATTATGAAAAATTAGTTCTAAACAACTTTCAAAGGTGTCATTGTTCATCACATAAGGAATAAAAACATTATGATTAAGAGAGTATATACTATATCACTATTTATAATCATTTTTGTATGCAATGCTACTGCTCGCGAGTACATTGTTGAGACACAATGGTATGTAGGTAAAAGTGACTTTAGAGAGGCTACTATTGACAAAGAAAACAGGCTCACCGATAGCTATACACTGATGGATAGTGATACAGTAAATGCATTTTCGACAGGTACCGGCAGTGAGTATCACCTCAATGTAAATGTTATGATTACCAATTTACATAACAACTCAAAGAGGCGGTATGAGCAATACTACAAAAGTGTCGATGGAAGAATAAAAAAAGGAAAATCGGCAGACCGTCCGGTATATGGATGGGTCTGGGGAATGAAAGATATGTTGCATTATAATGCTTTGTGGTTACGTCCGAGTAAATTGGACGATGATTTATATGCCAATGAAACTGTAGAATATTGTGTTGTCAGCATTAATGGTAGCGATACAACTTATTTTGTAAATTGGAAACAGGCCAATTTCCCTAATATGGCATTCAATAACGGAAAGAATAATATATGGTTACAATACAACAACAACACATTGTGGGTAGGCGGTGGTTTTAGTATGGATATACCTTGGTCGGTCGTTCATAATATTCCTTCATTCGGTAATCTTACCGGATTGTATTTGAGTGCAGGAGCTAAAGTTGTAGTTGAAGATGCTCTTATAGCAGTCATTGACAAAGGAACTATCGAGCAGACTCATTGGAATAGATATACGCTTGATCAATATTTTACAAACAATACCACTTCTATGATAGAGGGATTTTGGGATGTATTATTGAGCAATAGAAAGATATCGAATGTGAAAATGGGTGGTAAATATAAATTTGCCATTGTGAAGGATGAAGAAATATATAAGTTAATCTATATAGATGGTGCTGAAATATATCCGGGTAAATGGAATGAAGGTGCCGTTAAGGCTATATTAAAACCCAATATTGTCGGATATTATGAAGTTGTGTGGTATGATGCCGAATGTGAAATGATCGATAACATTATGGCTGCTCAGACCGGAAATGAAATAATATTTGAATTTCTCGACGAGGGAACTGAACTTATACTTCAGCGTGCCACTAACTATGACATTCCACGAATGAAGGTCATTGAACATTATGGTACAGGAAGCGGATTTGCTGTATCATCCGATGGTTATATTGTTACGAACTACCACGTTATATGTGACGGAAAAGATTATAAAGTGTGCCACTATGATAATAATGTTTTCAAGTCTTATAGCGCAGAGATTATAGCAGTAGATAGTATATACGATCTAGCCATTCTACAAATAAATGATACTGCTTTCCAAACACTGGATACACTCCCCTACACCATTACAGATAGAAAACTACGCAATGGCGAAGAGCTATTCAATTCAAGTTTTCCTGTTGTTGATATATTAAATTACTCACTCAAAAATACTACCGGTATATTAACGTCCATATCAGGACTGCACGACTTTAGTTATATGACATCATTAAATATAGACTACGGTAGTAGTGGCAGTTGTGTTTTTGATGGTAATGGTGATATTGTAGGTGTTATTTTTCAAAAAATCAAAAGCGGTTTATCCAGTATTAATGCTACATATGCAATAAAGACCGAGTATTTAATTTCACTTATGGAGTCAATCGGCTTAAGTCATAATTGTGGCAGTAATAAATTAAAGGAGTTACCACTACCCGACCGCATCGAGGTGATAACTCCCTATATGTTCCTTATATACGTTAGCTATTAAAATTATGCCTCCATTGCTTGCTGTATGTCGGCAATGATGTCACTCACATCTTCTATACCAACCGAAAGTCGGATTAGGTCTGGTTCTACGCCTGCCTGACGCAGTTGCTCATCAGAGAGTTGTCGATGTGTATGACTTGCTGGATGCAACACCGATGTTCTTGCATCGGCAACGTGAGTAACAATTGCAGCAAGTTTGAGATTATCCATAAATCTAATTGCGACATCTCTACCACCTTTGAGCGCAAATGATATAACGCCACAAGATCCGTTGGGAAGATATTTACGCCCAAGCTCGTAGTAGCGATCTTTGGGAAGACCGCAGTAGTGTACCCAAGCTACACGTTCATTGCTCTCTAAAAACTCTGCAACACGTTGAGCATTCTCGCAATGACGTTGCATACGTAGGTGCAATGTTTCCAATCCTATATTCAACAAGAACGCATTTTGCGGCGATTGTATCGAGCCTAAATCTCGCATAACCTGGCTTGTGGCTTTTGTTATATATGCCATTTTTCCAAAGCGTTGAGTATATATTAGGCCATGGTAAGATTCATCGGGTTCTGTAAGACAAGTGTACTTATCGTGATAAAGTTCCCAATCGAAATTTCCACTATCGACAATCGCGCCACCAACAGCTGTAGCGTGACCATCCATATACTTAGTGGTTGAATGAGTAACAATATCACATCCCCACTCAAAGGGTCTGCAATTGATAGGTGTGGCAAATGTATTATCTACAATCAGGGGTACGCCTCGGCTGTGTGCCAGTCTGGCCATACGCTCAATATCCAGAACACTGCAGCCGGGATTGGCAATTGTTTCTCCAAATAAAAGTTTGGTGTTTTCTCTGAAAGCTGCAAGTATAGTTTCGTCGTCGGCATCCTGATCAACAAATGTTACTTCTATACCTAGCTTTTTCATTGTGACAGCAAACAAGTTGTAAGTTCCGCCATAGATACTGGAAGTACTCACAAAGTGATCACCGGCATTACAAATATTGAATATTGCATAAAAATTGGCTGCTTGACCCGATGATGTGAGCATTGCTGCAACACCACCTTCCAACGCAGCTATCTTTGCGGCAACAGCATCATTTGTAGGATTCTGAAGGCGTGTATAAAAATAACCATCAGCCTCCAAATCAAACAATTGAGCCATCTGTTCGCTAGTATCATACTTAAATGTTGTACTTTGTACTATGGGTAATACTCGTGGTTCTCCTTTAGTCGGTGTCCAACCACTCTGAACACACAGTGTTGCAGGTAAAAATTTATTTTTCATATATACCTTTTTTATATCTATTTTCGTCTATATATACACTCAATATATTTCGTAATTGCTCAATACGTTCTCTTATTGACAACCAAGACTTCTGAATTTCTACCGGAAGTTGTTCTATAATTTTATCATCATTTGAAATTTCTTCTGACTGAGCAACCCATTGTAAAGCCTTATCGTAATCTCCCAACTGCATATAACACAATATAATATCAAATATGTAGTGAGGATCGTATGGATCTTTCTCTATAAGTTGTAACAATATATCGAGAGACTCATCGTATTTCTGCAAGTGAATACATACATCGGCCAGTGCAGAAGCCGGTACTGTATCGGTGACAGGACGATAATCAATTAGTGACAAATGTTTATAAGCCTCCTCAAAATCTTCGTTTTCCAATAGTAATTCTCCAAGAAAAGAGTGGGCTTCAATGTCATTATTGTCGCAGGCTACAGCTTTATATAGATGCAATATAGCCTGTTCATTATCACCCATATAATAATGGCTTACAGCCAATTTGTAATACAAATCGTGGTTGCTATCATTCAACTCAATGGCTTTATGAAGATAATTTATAGCGTCTTCGTGCAACTCCATTCTTTCATACACTTCTGCTATAAGTTCGTATGCAAACAATTTATCATTAGTCTTTTCAAGAAAAATTAAAAATTGTTCCACTGCCTCGGCATATTGGCCACTGTCATACAAGCAATAACCTCGAAATGCTAGGATATTATCATCGCTATCGTTTATAGCCAGGGCAAAATCACACGCTTCAATTGCTTTGTCGTAATCCTGCATTCTGGCATAAACTTTGGCAAGGGAGAACCAATCGTCTGCCGAAAAGGGATTTATATCTAGTATTTCATTATAAATACTTATAGCAAGCTCATTATCTTCTGTCTCTTCATAGAGTAGAGCCAACTCTCGCAAGTAGGGAGTTACATCATCAAATCTCTTTTTTACAAATTGCGTAAAATCTTGTAATAGCTGAGTGTGATTGACTTCAGCGCAGATATCAATTACGTCAATACAATCTTCAAGTGTACATTCTACATCATTTACAATATGCTTGAATGCTTCTAAAGCACTAGAAATATTATCTTGAAGCAACTCCACTTCGGCTAAAATAAAGTAGTACTCTAGATTATGGTCAATAATAGATTGGAGTATCTCGAAGGATTCAATGATATTTCCCGTTGCTAGTAGACAACGAGCTTTATGAATTTTAAAGGGCTCGAAACCAGGATATAAAGACATACCGTATGAGATGGCACTTAATGCTTTTTCAAATGCCATATTCTCTTCATAATAGTCTGCAATAACATCCAATTCATCCGGCTCAAAGTAATACTTACAACCACTTCTCACCATCTCTTCGTATCGTTCGCACAACTTATTTATATCGGCCTCTTTCATAAGGAAATAGTTGTTATTAATAATTTAGTGGGTGTGCCTGATATGCGACACACCCACTATTTATAATAACTGTTTTTTTATTTTGTTTTAGCTTTTTCCCAACTATCTTTAAGTAGGACGGTGCGATTGAAAATAAGTTTTTCGGATGTCGATTCTTTATCTACGTTGAAATAACCAATACGACGGAATTGTAGATGGTCGAGAGGCTTGGCTTCAGCAAGATAACGTTCTACATAACAATTGGTCAGTACTTTTAACGAATCGGGATTAATAACCTCTTTCATTGCCTCTAGTGCATCGCATCCACGTTCATCGCGAATGTTTTGTATTTCAAGACGCGGATTTTCTACTTTCCACAATCTATCATAGAGTCTAACTTCAGCTTGAATACAGTGTGAACAGCTTACCCAATGCAGTGTACCTTTCACTTTACGGTTGGCACCGGGCATACCACTGCGAGTTTCGGGGTCATACTCACAATATATTTCTTCTATTTCACCAGCATCATTCTTCTTGCATCCGGTACACTTAACAATATATGCATTCATCAAACGCACCTCTTGTCCCGGTGTCATACGGAAGAATTTCTTGGGAGCATCTTCCATAAAATCTTCGCGCTCCATCCACAATTCTCTGCTAAATTCAATTGTGTGTGTGCCGGCAGTTGGATCTTCGGGATTATTTACACATTCCATTACTTCAACTTTATCCTCGGGATAATTGGTAATGATGAGTTTAACAGGATTGATTACTGCCGATACACGAGTGGCTCTTGAGTTAAGATCTTCTCTCACTGCACTCTCTAACAAAGCAAAATCATTGACTGCCTCGTACGTTGTATATCCAATTTTGTCAACAAACTTTCTTATCGATTCAGGAGAGTATCCGCGACGACGGAAACCACATAATGTAGGCATTCGGGGATCATCCCAGCCATTAACCAATCCTTCTTTTACAAGTATCAACAAGTTACGTTTACTCATCAATGTGTAACTAAGGTTGAGCTTATTAAACTCGAATTGGTGAGGACGATTGTCATTAAGGTCTTCCCCACCTTTTGCCCAGTCTACAAAAAGATCATATAGCGGGCGGTGAGGTACAAACTCTAATGTGCAAATTGAGTGCGTTACACCCTCAAAATAGTCACTTTGTCCGTGTGCAAAATCGTACATAGGATAAACATTCCAAGTAGTACCTGTGCGATGGTGCGGATGCTTGAGAATACGATACATTATAGGATCACGGAAGTGCATATTGGGTGATGCCATATCAATCTTAGCACGTAATGTGAGTGTTCCTTCCTCAAATTCGCCTGCATTCATACGCATAAACAAGTCAAGACTTTCTTCTATAGGACGATTGCGGAAAGGACTTTCGATACCGGGTGTTGTTGGTGTTCCTTTTTGAGCTGCAATCTCCTCTGATGTTTGTTCTTCAACGTATGCTTTTCCTTCTTTTATAAGACGAATTGCCAAGTCAAATAATTGAGGGAAATAATCTGATGCATAATATAAACGATCGCCCCAGTCAAAACCGAGCCAATGTATATCTTCCATTATAGCGTCGACATATTCAACATCCTCTTTTACAGGATTTGTATCATCAAAGCGTAAATTGCAAGTACCGCCATAACGTTCGGCAATACCAAAGTCCATACATATAGCCTTGGCGTGACCGATGTGCAGATATCCATTAGGTTCAGGTGGAAAACGAGTACTCAATCTACCACCGTTTTTACCTGCCTCTAGGTCGGACTTTACAATCTCTTCAATGAAATTCAGACTTCTGCTTTTTTCGCAGTTATTGTCAATCTTTTCAACCTCTGTCATAATTGATAGGTCTTTAATGTTAATCAAAATATCAAGTTGCGAATTTAGTGAAATTTGCTCAAATTACAAAGTGTATGAGCTATTTTATAGACAGCTTTGTAATAATACGATAGTAAATATCAAAGTTGTTGCAAACTATAACATCTAAATCTATGTCAATACGATATTATTAAACAAGAAACGAGCTTCCTTAATAAGAAAGCTCGTCTACTGTATAATTAAGAAAATCATTCATTGGCTTGATGAGCAACAGCTTTTGAGCCGCTTGCTCAACCCAATCGGATTGAGAGATGAAACTATCCGGTTGTATGCCCCATACTGTATAGTCTTTACGCTTCACCCATTGTGTATGCAATCCTTCTTTGGGAAATTCTTTAGGGACTGTTTTGAGTACATCACCTACAAATGATGGATATACAGCTTTGAAGTCCGGAGCTTCAACAATCGACAACCATTCATCTAGATTATCATATATAGCTTGTCGTAGAGCTCTTATAAGTCGAGTATCGGGACACCATATTCCTCCACTTAATGCAATATTACCCGGTTCTATATGCAGGTAGTAACCTGCTCTCGGACTTTTCTTTCCGCCACGAGCCATATAGGCCGAAAAATATGTTTTATAGGGAGTCTTGTCGGGCGAAAATCTAATATCGCGATATATACGATAAATACAATCTTGCACACGCAATGTCCTCAACTCGGTATCTTGAGCCGCAAGTAAGGCGATAAGACGCTCTACATCATCTATAAATTGCTCTCGCAAGAAGTCATAACGATTCTTGTTGGCTTGAAACCAACTTCTATCATTATTATGGCGTAAATCCGTTAGAAAATCAACAAGACCAGTCATAAGTTATTAATTTTTGCCGGCACGACGTTTCTCTACATAACGTATATATGCCTCATTTACTAAGCGATTTCCTCCCGGTGTGGGATAATCACCTGAAAAATACCAATCACCTGGATGGTTGGGTATGGCTTTATGCAGGCCTTCGAGAGATTGATATACTATATCTACAGGACAAGAAATATCAGTTGTCAACATTTCAGATATTTTGGCAGAAATTTCTTCCATTGTAAAGTGTGAATATATCTCTTTCACATAGTTTACAATCTCTTCTTTCGGTTTATTTCTTTGTGCAATTGATTTTTCGTATATCTCATCTATCAGATATAGCATTCCTCTTTCTTTAAGTAATTCGACAGTGGCACGGAATGCTATAAATTCATCCATATTCGACATATCTATACCATAAAAATCGGGGTATAGTACTTGTGGCGATGAAGAAACAATAACTATTTTCTTTGGATGCAATCTGCTGAGTATCTTTAGGATGCTTTGTTGTAAGGTTGTACCTCGCACAATACTATCATCGATAACAACGAGATTATCGACATATGGTGTAATAGTACCGTATGTAATATCGTATACGTGAGCAGCCAAGTCGTTGCGGGTATTTGTTTCCGAAATAAATGTACGTAATTTTATATCTTTGATTGCGACTTTTTCTGTGCGAACGTGCATTGATAAAATTCTATACAATTCATCCTCCGACAGTTTGTTACGTTCGCCCTTAATCAACTTAATCTTCTCCGAAATAAGGTAGTCAGTCATACCTTGTGTCATACCATAATAAGCGACCTCCGCAGTGTTGGGAATAAATGAAAATACGGTATGCTCAAGGTCGTAGTTGATGCTTTTGAGGATCGATTCTGTTAGTTGCTTACCCAACATCTTACGTTCGTTGTAAATGTCACAGTCACTACCGCGTGAGAAATATATACGTTCGAACGAGCAAGCCTCGTTTTTAAGAGGCTCTTGAATTTGTTCAAAATTGACCTCTCCGTTTTTCTTTATTATAATACTTTCACCGGGACTTAACTCATAAACATCCTCTACCGGTATGTTCATTGCTGTCTGTATAACAGGACGCTCCGATGCAATAACAACGATTTCATCATTGCGATAGTAGAATGCAGGACGAATACCGTGAGGATCTCGCATTGCAAACATATCACCACTACCTGTTTGACCACACATTACATAGCCTCCATCCCATATAGGTGATTCACGACGCAATATACCTGCAATATCGAGGTTGTCTTCAATCAAATCATTGAGTAATCCGGTATGTCCTTCTTCACGGAACTTACGACTGAGTCTGTAATTCTCTGCATCCAGTGCCGAGCCCAATTGCTCTAATATAACAAATGTATCGGCCATATATCGAGGGTGTTGTCCTTGCGAAACTACGTAGTCAAAAATCTCGTCTACGTTAGTCATTGTAAAATTACCACAAAGCAACATATTTTGAGAACGCCAATTACTACGACGAAGGAAGGGATGAATGTATGACAATCCTTGCTTATCTGTCGTACTATATCGTAAGTGTCCCATATAGCTTTCACCAACAAATGGCAAATGTTTTTCTACCCATTCTGCATCTTTATCATCATAAGGATGCTCCATTATTGTCTTTTGTACCTTTGCAAATATTTCTTGTATGGCACTGGTTCCTAATGCACGTTCACGGTAAATAAATTCTTCGGCAGGTTGTGCGTGCAGTTTTACACAAGAGAGTCCGGCTCCTTCTTGACCTCTATTATGTTGCTTTTCCATCAAAAGCATCAACTTATTAAGACCATATAAATACGTTCCGTATTTTTCTTTATAATAAGATAGTGGTTTTAATAGACGCACAAGGGCAATACCACATTCGTGTTTGATTTGATCTAACATTTTATTTATTATTTACTGTGTCTAATTTATTGCAAAAATAATGTTTTTATTCTTTTTGGCACGTATCATAACACTATTTTTTTATTCTATTATTTATACCATTAAATAAAATACAGATAACTATCAACTTAAGTCGATTGCTATCTGTATATAGTTTTATCTGCAATTGAGTATTGTTACTTAATAAACATCAGTTCGCGATATTTGGGCAATGGCCACGACTCATTGTCAATCATTAATTCCAACTTATCCACGTGGTATCGTATTTGTTCCATATACGGCATCACATTGTCGTGATAAGAAACTGCTTTTTCGCGCTCATCCTCTATACGATTAGCTATCTTACGAGCTTCTACCATATTATTGGCTAACTCTTTGATTGCGTGCATATGTTGTGCCATTATTTCAATATCTTCCATATCTTTTGCCGCTATAGCATCTACCTTCTCAGCCGGGAAAAGATTCTTTATCTTGAAGACATTGTCTATGAGAATAGATTGATATCGTGTTGCAGCAGGAATAATATGATTGATAACTAAATCTCCGAGAACTCTGGCTTCAATCTGAATTTTTTTGGTATAAAGTTCCCATTTAACTTCATTACGAGCCTTGAGTTCTGCTTCGGTCATAACCCCTGTTTTCTTAAACATCTCAATTGTTTGTTGCGAGATGTAATTATCATACATACGTGGTGCAGATACTTCACAATCCAGTCCTCTGCGGGCAGCCTCTTCTTTCCATTCATCGCTATATCCGTTACCATCAAATCTGATTGGCTGACTATTGATGAGCAGTTTTTGTACTTCTGCAAATATGGCTTCTTCTTTATTCTCTCCGTTACCGATACGAGCATCAACATTCTCTTTGAACTCCATCAGTTGACAAGCAACAGCGGCATTTATTACTATCATAGCCGATGCACAATTAGCCGATGAACCTAGTGCTCTAAATTCAAATCTATTACCGGTAAATGCAAATGGTGAAGTGCGGTTTCGATCGGTGTTATCAATGAGTAATTCAGGTACTTGGAACATATGCAAATCCAACCCGCTTTTAGAAGCTATGTTTAATGCATCGGCCGAGGGCGATTGAATAATTTTATCGACCAACTCCCCTACCTGCTTACCTAGGAATATTGATATTATTGCAGGTGGTGCTTCGTTGGCACCTAGACGATGTTGATTGGTGGCTGATATAATTGACGCCTTGAGCAGTCCATTATATTTATGTACGGCGGCCATAACATTAGCTACAAATGTCACAAATTGGAGATTGGCATTGGGTGTCTTGCCGGGTGCAAAAAGTTGAACGCCTGTATCTGTTCCTAATGACCAATTATTATGCTTTCCCGAACCATTAACACCGTTGAAGGGTTTTTCGTGCAATAGGACTCTAAACTTATGTCGACGTGCCACGTTGTTCATTACAGTCATCAACTGCAAGTTGTGATCATTGGCAAGATTTACTTCTTCATATATAGGAGCAACCTCATATTGATTGGGGGCAACTTCGTTATGACGTGTTTTACAAGGGATACCAAGTTTGTGACACTCTATCTCAAAGTCACGCATAAATGCTTCAACTCTCAAAGGGATTGAACCGAAATAGTGATCTTCAAGCTGTTGATTTTTAGCACTTTCGTGACCCATAAGCGTACGCCCTGTGAGCATAAGGTCGGCACGACAGTTATACAATGCTTCATCTACCAAGAAATACTCTTGTTCCCAACCCAAGTAAGGTATGACACGTTTTACATTTTCATCAAAATATTGGCACACAGCTGTAGCCGCTTTATTTACACTGTTCAGTGCTTTGAGCAATGGTGTCTTATAATCGAGAGACTCACCTGTATATGAGATAAAAACAGTAGGAATACACAGAGTTTTATTCAAGATAAAAGCAGGTGAAGAAATATCCCAACCCGAATATCCGCGTGCTTCAAATGTACTGCGAATACCTCCGCTTGGGAAACTTGACGCATCGGGTTCTTGTTGTATGAGCAACTTACCACTGAATTCTTCTACCACTCCGCCTTTGCCGTTATACTCTATAAAACCATCGTGTTTCTCGGCTGTTCCATCTGTAAGTGGTTGAAACCAATGCGAATAGTGTGTTACACCCATATCAATTGCCCATTGTTTCATTCCGGCAGCTACACCATCAGCGACCTCACGACTTAAGGGTTTCTGGTTATCAATTGCATCAACAATTGCATCATATGTTTTCTTAGGGAGATACTTAAACATCTTCTCTCTATTAAACACATATTCACCGAAATATTCAGAAGGACGACAGTTGGGTTCATTAACAACAACCGGTTCGCGACTTAGAGTCTCCTCTACTGCTTTAAAACGTAACATTGTAAAATGATTTTAACCTTATAATAAACCTATTGAATTAATAGCGGCTTGCTATATAATTTCACATCGCAAATTTATATTAAATTCATCATTTATCAAAAGCATTTTGATGAGTTTTTTCCTAATTCAACAATTTCTTATTAAATTTGCAATATTAATTTATAGACAAATAATATCTTATAATTATGCTTTGCGCAATAGAATGGAACCCTTCGCCCGAGCTGTTTTCTATCGGGTCATTTACTATACGTTATTATTCAATGTGGTGGCTCATAGGTCTTGCCGCAGCGTATTTTATACTGAATAAGTTATACAAGCAACAAGGACTCAACGAAAAGGACTTTGACCGACTTATCATATATGCATTTGTCGGCATATTTGTAGGAGCTAGATTGGGACATTTCCTCTTTTATGACCCCATTTATTTTATAACACGTCCATTGGAAATTATATTGCCCATAGCCCGGGATGCATCAGGTCATTATCATTTTATCGGTTATGCCGGATTGGCTAGTCACGGTGGCACATTGGGATTGATGTTGGCACTATGGCTATATGCCCGAAAAACAAAAATCAATCTGTGGCAAACTCTCGATAATATTGCAATAGCAACACCCATTACTGCTTGTTGCATAAGAATGGGAAACTTCTGGAATTCAGAAATAATTGGTAATCCGACAGGTAGTGATTGGGGAATTATATTCTCGCAGGTCGACAACATTGCCCGCCACCCATCTCAGTTGTATGAGGCTATTGCCTATATTTTTATATTCATAATCGGTATTCTTTTATATAAATTTATAGGAAAGAAAGTTCACCGCGGATTTTTCTTTGGATATTGCCTTACTACTATATTTGTTAGTAGGTTTATAATAGAATTTTCAAAAATCAATAATGGTATATTTGAAGGTTTTTCCCTCAATACCGGTCACTATTTGAGCCTTCCATTTATTGCGTTAGGATTGTTCTGTATGCTATATAAAAAAGTAGACAGATATACCATTGGTACTAATACAAAATAATATACTGGCAAATTTATGAAACGACTGTGTTTAATATTATTACAATTTATAATAGCGATGAGTGCTATATGTCAGGCATCTAGTTGGGGTATTATATCACTATGTTGTGTGCACCTTCGCCAAGAGCCTCGCCATAGTGCCGAACTGATAACTCAAGCTGTTATGGGTACTCCTGTTATGGTATTGGACACGATGAATGATTGGTACTATATAGAAACTCCAGAAGGATACAAATCGTGGGTACATCCCCAATCTATCGCACTGAAAAGTCAAGCTCAAATGGATAAATGGCGTAATTCCACAAGATATATATACACTGAAATGAACGGTTATGCCTATAATGCGCCTCATAACAGCTCTACCCCCATCAGTGATATGGTATTGGGCTGCATAGTTGAAGCCACAGGTAATGTTCAGGATGGTTACATAGAAATAGTTACCCCCGATGGTCGTATGGGTTATGTCAAGGACAAAGAAGTGCGTGAGCTATCAATGTGGTCTCAACAAGAATTCAATGTAGAACGTCTTGTCAATGAAGCCTTCAAAATGATGGGTACTACCTATCTTTGGGGTGGCACGTCGACCAAAGGTGTTGACTGTTCAGGCTTCTCAAAGATTTTATACTACTCTCAAGGAATAATTATACGACGTGATGCATCGCAACAAGCCACAACCGGAGATGTTGTAGATCACACAGATTATCGAAATTTTCGCTGCGGTGATTTATTGTTCTTTGGAAATGATAAGGGGCGTGTAACGCACGTAGCAATATATCTTAACAATGGGCAATATATACATAGTTCGGGAAGAGTAAAGATAAACAGTGTTATACCCGGAGATAATCTTTATAACGGCCTAAAGGTTATTGCTGCCAGACGCATTATTACAGCAGTTGATAGCGATGGGATACGCTCTTTGTGCCAACATCCTTGGTTTTTCTAATTTCAAAAGAAATGAAAAGACGCGATTTTATTCGATATATTGGAGTTGGAGCAGCAGCGTTAGCTATTGTTCCGGACAAAATATTTGCACAAGATATTATTGTTGCACAACCTTATAAGAGCGGCAGCTTAAATTTATCTTTCAAGCCCTATCAACTTGATTTGATACACACCTTTACAGTATCAAAAAACTCACGTAAGCACACCCCCGATGTATTGGTTTTTCTAGAATACGACGGAGTAATCGGCTATGGTGAAGCATCAATGCCACCCTACTTGGGAGAGACAGTTGATAGTGTTTGCCGGTTTCTTTCAAGATTGGATTTATCTCAATTTACCGATCCCTTTAGAATGGAAGAGATATTGGAGTATGTTGATAAAACAGCCGAAGGGAATAGAGCCGCAAAAGCATCAATCGATATAGCACTGCACGATCTAGTGGGCAAATTGATAGGTAAACCGTGGTGGAAAATATGGGGACTTACTCCTGAAAAGGCACCCTGTACGTCATTTACAATAGGAATAGATATTCCTGAAATAATAAGACAAAAAGTTGATGAAGCAGAACCTTACAAAGTATTGAAGGTAAAAGTGGGAGTTCCTAACGATAAGCTACTTATAGAAACAATACGAACCAAAACAGACAAGCCTATATGTGTAGATGCCAATGAGGGATGGAGCAACAAAGAAGAAGCACTTGAGATGGCATATTGGCTTGCCGAGCGTGGTTGTATATTTATCGAACAACCATTCCATAAGTCAATGCTCGATGAGACCGCTTGGCTTCGAGAGAGAAGTCCCCTACCCATTGTTGCCGACGAATTCTTGCAAAGAATTGACGATGTACCCCGAGCATATGGAGCCTATGATGCTATCAATATAAAGTTGATGAAAAGTACAGGAATGCACGAGGCATACCAAATGGCTGCTGCTGCAAAAGCTATGGGTATGAAGCTAATGATAGGCTGTATGACTGAAACTTCCTGCGCAATATCTGCAGCCGCTCAATTATCACCTATGTGTAATTGGGCCGATCTTGATGGCAACTTGCTCATATCTAATGATTGCTACGATGGAGTTAAAATAATAGATGGACGTATTACACTCAATGAACGCCCCGGAATTGGAATTCTTGAAAAATCTAATACATAAAACAATGAAATGGTATAACTTAATACTTACCTTGACTATCGCTTTGTGCATTAGTTGCGGTGACAAAAATGACAATAGTGGTGGTAATAACGGTGGTAATACAGATGAACCACCTGTTATCATACAACCTACATTTGACAACAAGTATATTGGAGCCGACTTATCACAATGGTTAGCCTACAAAAACGATGGTGCCGAGTGGAAAGAGAATAATATAGCTATAGATAACCTACCATTATTCTTCTCAAACAACGGTTACAGTATTGCTCGCCTGCGATTATTTGTTAATCCCGACCTGAACAGCACTGCTTGTCAGAATCTAGAGTATGTAATAGAAAGTGCCCACGCACTGCAAAGTGCTGGAATGACAATCTGTTTGGATTTTCACTATTCAGATACTTGGGCCGATCCTTCTAAGCAATATAAACCTTCTGAATGGAGTGCGCTTGATGCGACAGCATTGAAAAACAAAATTTATGAATACACCAAAGAGACGCTAAATGTACTGAAAGGTGAAAACATATCTGTTTCACACATACAAATAGGCAATGAAATCACTGCCGGAATGTTATGGAACACAGGTCGTATTGGCGTATGGAGTGATACATACGACACTCCCACCCAATGGGCTAGTTTCCTTTCTCTGTTGAGCAATGCATCTAAGGCCTGCCGAGAAGTATATCCTCAAGCTAAAATAATAGTTCATACCGACCGTGGTGGAGATGTAGAAACGTCCAAAAGATACTATGAACGCATTGCTGATATAGATTATGACATTATAGGTCTTAGTTACTACCCTTACTGGCACGGCTCACTCAGTCACCTATCAGCAACACTAGGGGCTCTATCTACCAAGTTTCCCAATAAAGAGTTGATGATAATGGAAACCGGATTTGGCTATAATGAATGGAGCGATGACAGTGCAACAGCTCAATATGGCAATTATGCATCAACGCCCGAGGGTCAAGAAGAGTTTATGCAAGACCTTATTTCAACACTTAAGCAGTATGAACACGTTACAGGAGTATTTTATTGGTTCCCTGAAGAGACAAAAATCGATTGGCGCAGCAAATATCGCATTGACCTCAATAGAGGATTATTCGACAAAGAAACAGGGAATGTATTACCTGCTTTTTACGTAATGCCACAGTTTGCCCAATAGGAACTCGGTAATAATAAAAAAGGTGCATCAAATTAAGTTTTGATGAACCTTATATTTACTAATGTTGTTATTCGTATGAATAACAACATTATTTTTTTACCATATAATTACACGCTTTTCGGGAGCAAGATACATAGCATCCTCTTCAGTAACACCAAAGGCTTGATAGAATGTTTCGATATTACGCAAGGTTGCGTTAACACGCCAACGACCTAATGAATGGGGGTCGGTAGTTGTGCGACGTAATATTTCAGCATCACGAATATTACCAGCCCAAAGTGCAGCATAACCGAGGTAGAAACGTTGATCGGCTGTAAAACCATCGATAGCTTCAGGCTCTACACCGTTAAGAGAGTTGCGGAAAGCAGTATATGAAACGCGAAGACCACCTTGATCGGCAATATTCTCACCAAGAGTGAATGTACCATTTGCATATACCGGGCCATTTTCTCCATTAAATACAACAATACTATCAAATTGGTTTATAAGTATATCGGCACGCTCTTTGAAACGATTAGCATCTTCTTCCAACCACCAATTGTTCAAGTTACCATCTTTGTCATATTGACGACCTTGATCATCAAATCCGTGAGTCATTTCGTGACCTATTACAACACCAATAGCACCATAGTTTACTGCATCATCGGCATTGGGATTGAAGAAAGGAGGTTGTAAGATACCAGCGGGGAAACAAATTTCGTTGGTAGTGGGGTTATAATATGCATTTACTGTTTGAGGAGAGATAAGCCACTTGTCTTTGTTTACAGGTTGACCAACTTCAGCAAGATTGTATTCGTTTTCAAACTCAACAGCACGTAAGGCATTGGCAAGATATGACTCTTCAGGATTTATCTCAAGACCGTCGTAGCTACGCCATACATCGGGATAACCAATCTTTACGTGGAAAGCAGCAAGTTTCTCGTGAGCTTTTGCTTTTGTTTCATCACTCATCCATTCAAGATTATCAATGTGTTGACCGAGGGCTACTTGCAAGTTTTTCACCATTGTTACCATACGCTCTTTTGATTCGGGTGAGAAGTATTTCTTGACATACATTTCACCAACAGCTTCACTCATAAGAGAATTGGGTACTGCCAATGCGTGTTTCCAACGAGGCTCTTGCTCTTGTTTACCTGAAAGAGCGCGTCCATAAAAATCAAATTGTGCAGTAACAAACGCATCGCTCAAGCAGTCGGCAGCAGCATTTATCATATTGAATGTAAGATAAGTGCGGAATTCATCATCGCTGAGAGTTCCAATAAGACGGTCGGCAGCAGCAAGTGATCTGACTTGACCAACAACAACTTCATTGATATTACTTACACCTAGTGCTGTGAAATATGCATCCCAATCGATATTAGCAAATTCAGACTTCAATACATCAATAGATTTTTTATTATAGTTGGCTTCGGGATTACGCAACTCTTCACGAGAGAATGCAGCAGTTGCCAACTCTGTTTCTATCTTCATTACAGTTTCAACAGCAGCAGCTGCTTGTTCTTCGCTATAACCTGCTAAAGTAAAAAGAGTCTTGATATAAGTCTTATATGCATCACGAATAGCAACTGTGGCATCATCATTATTGAGGTAATAGTCACGGTCGCCCATACTCATACCAGACTGGTAGAAATTGAAGATATTAATACTACTGTTCTTCTCATCGGCACCTACATAACCAATAAAGAATGGAGCAGCATTACGTTTGTGCAAAGTGGCAATCATTGCGGCTTTCTCGGCAGGCGTTGCAACAGCTGCAATTTCATCCAAATAAGGCTTTAAGGGAGTAGCACCTTCTTCATTGAGACGAACACTGTCAAGACCCATATTATATAGGTCGGCAATTTTACGTTCGCTGGTACCTACGGCAGCATTACTTTGAGAAAGCTCTTCAAAAAGTGCGCGTAATTGTTCTTCATTATCTTCGGCCAATTTATCGAATGAACCGAAACGAGAATGCTCGGGACGGAGAGGATTGGCAGCCATCCAACCTCCACAAGCATACTGATAAAAATCTTGAGCGGCAGTTACAGTAGTGTCGAGATTGGCTAAATCAACACCTGGAACTACGTCTTTCTCTTCAGTGGCCTTGGGTGCACAAGCACTTAATGCAGCAACTGCAACAGCCATCGAAAAATACTTCATTTTTGACATAATTGATTAGTTTTTTAGGTTAGTAATTCTAATTATTTATTTGTAATTATAAACTTGATTTAAGTTCTTCCAACTCTTCGGTACAACTCTCCCAACGAATCATAGCATCATCAAGTTGCTTTTTTAGTGAAGCGTGTTCTTCATATAGTTTCATATCAGCAGCTCCTTCGGGTGTTGTCATTTTATTTTCTACAACATCAATGGCATACTCAATACCTGCTATTTCGTCTTCTATGGCAGCAACTGTTCGCTCGGCTTTTTTGATGCGACGAGAAATTTCTTTTCTCTCTTCATACGAAACTTTAGCCTCACTCTTTTCTTGTAAGTTAGATTGCTTGGTTTTATTGCTTTGTGATTGAGTAGACAACTCCAACTGTCGTAGTGAGTCTAGCTTCTTCTTTTCTAGGAAGTCATATATACCACCTAAATGTTCGCGAACACGACCTCCGCCAAACTCATACACTTTATCTACCAACCCATCCAAAAATTCACGGTCGTGCGATACAATGATAACAGTACCATCGAAGTCACAAATGGCCTTCTTTAATACATCTTTGGTGCGCATATCAAGATGATTGGTCGGCTCATCCAGTATAAGCAAATTGACCGGCTCTAGCAAGAGTCTAATCATTGCTAAGCGTGTTTTTTCGCCACCGGATAGTACACTGACTCGCTTGTCGGATGCTTCACCACCAAACATAAATGCGCCCAAAATATCGCGTATTTTCGTGCGTATATCACCCACCGCGACTCTATCTATCGTATCGAAAACCGTAATTGAGCCATCCAATAATGATGCTTGGTTCTGCGCAAAATATCCTATCTTGACATTATGCCCTAGTTTGAGAGAACCTTCGTATGGTATTTCTCCCATTATGCACTTGACAAGAGTAGATTTTCCTTCACCGTTTTTACCCACAAATGCTACTTTTTCTCCTCGTTTCAATGTAAATGTAGCATTCTCAAATACCAAATGCTCTCCATAACATTTACGTACATCGTCGGCAATAATAGGATAATCACCCGAACGAGGTGCCGGAGGGAAACGTAAGGAAATATGTGAGGTATCTACCTCATCTACTTCAATGCGATCGATTTTTTCTAGTTGTTTAATACGAGATTGCACTTGCACCGCTTTGGTCGCTTTGTAGCGAAAACGTTCAATAAAAGACTCTGTATCTTGGATTTGTTTTTGTTGATTTTCGTATGCACGTTGCTGTTGTTCAAGGCGCTCTTGCCGGAGAACAACGTACTTTGAGTAATTTACTTGATAATCAAAAATTTTACCGAGAGAAATCTCTATTGTTCTATTTGTTACATTGTCAATAAAGGCGCGGTCGTGAGAAACCAACATAACAGTTGCGGCTCTTGTAGCAAGAAAATTCTCTAACCATTGTATTGATTCTATGTCCAGGTGGTTAGTTGGCTCATCTAGTAGCAATACATCGTGATGTTGTAAGAGCAACTTTGCCAACTCTATGCGCATACGCCATCCACCACTAAATTCTGCTGTTGGACGATCAAAATCGGTGCGTAAAAAACCAAGACCCATCAGTGTCCGCTCTATCTCGGCTTGATAGTTGGCACTTCCTGCAAGAGCCAGTTGTTCTGTTGCTGTGGAAATTCGTTCTATCAATTCCTGGTAATCGTCACTATCATAATCGGTGCGCGAAGCCAACTCTTCATTCATACGCTCAACCCTACTTCGCAACTCAAATACATGTGCAAATGCTTGTTCCGCTTCTTGCATTACCGTTCGAGTATCACTCAATTGCATCTGTTGGGGCAAGTAACCAATTGACAAATCTTTTGGACGATTAACACGTCCCGAGGTGGGCTCTTGCAACCCTGCAATAATTCTCAACATCGTAGTCTTTCCGGCTCCATTCTTTCCTACAAGAGCTATGCGATCACGCTTATTGACTACATAAGTAATGTTATCAAAAAGAGGATTTGCTCCAAACTCAACCGTTAATCCTTCAATCGAAATCATTTTTATAAGTATTATTGAGGTTCCGATTTATTATTTCTAGCACTATTATTCTTGCCACTGCGACCACGATGGTGTGACTTTCTTCGAGAAGTATCATTTCTGTTATCGGTATTACCCAATGTGTTATTTACCTCTCGACGGCGATTACGACCTCTACGATTATTATTTCGTCTCGGCATAGGTTGTGGGGTGTATGACGGTGCCTCTCCCAGCTCAGCCGGTAATTCATTTTTGTGTACATCATAGCCGAGAAAACGCTCAATACGCTTAAATCGTACTTGGTCATCTACCGCTATAAATGTGATGGCACGTCCCGTGGCACTGGCGCGAGCTGTACGACCTATCCTATGAATGTAATCTTCAGGGTCACGAGGTACATCATAATTTATGACAAGACCTATTTGGTCAATATCTATACCACGAGAAACTATATCAGTAGCGACAAGAATATCTATTTTATTGTTTTTAAAGTCAAGCATTACCTTGTCTCGCTCTTCTTGCTCGAGATCGCTATGCATAGCAGCGACACGAAATTTTTTTCGTTTCAACAAGTATGCTACTTCTTTACATTTAATCTTTGAAGAAGCAAACACAATGGTTTTGCCATCTATTTCATTTGAGAATAAATGTTCTATAATACCAATCTTTTGTGCCTCATAACAAACATAAGCACTTTGATCGATTGCATCATTGGGTCGAGAGATAGCGACACTGACCTCAATAGGATTACGTAAAATATTACGAGCCAATTGGCGTATTTTAGGAGGCATTGTAGCCGAAAACAACAATGTCTGTCTCTCTTTAGGCAAATACGAAACTATATCCATAATGTCATCGTAAAAGCCCATATCGAGCATACGATCGGCTTCATCAAGAATTAGATATTCTACTCCCGAAAAATCAATATTACTTATCTTAAGATGTGAAATGAGCCTTCCGGGTGTTGCAATAATAACATCAGCCCCTAGTGTGAGTCCTCTCTTTTGTTGCTCCCACGATGCACCATCGCCTCCGCCTGACACTGCAACGGTCGATATAGGTGCAAAATATGAAAAACCTTCAAACTGTAAATCTATTTGCTGAGCCAACTCTCTTGTAGGGGTAATAATAACAGCCTTAACTTTATTTTGTTCATTCCCGGTTACAAGCAATTGACTCATTAGAGGAAGAATAAAGGCTGCCGTTTTACCTGTTCCTGTTTGGGCGCAAGCTATCAAGTCGCTACCATCCATTATTACAGGGATAGCCTTCTCTTGTATAGGAGTAGCCTCGCGAAAATTCATCGCGTCCAGACCATCTAAAATCTCATACTCAAATCCAAATTCATCAAATGTCATAACAAATGGCATTAACAATGCATAAATCATACAAAGTTAACGTTTTTTTTGTCTCACATCACAAGTTTAGTATTAGAAGTAATATTTTTTCACATAAAAATACACCTCTTTATAACAAAACAAATATCGACAATGATTGAATATGCTAATTGGGAATCAGTATACCGATAAGAATTTATTGTTGCCGAATTATTCTTGTACTAATCAACTAGAATCTCTTTACTATTTCGTCCATTGTAAAAAGAGTAAAGACTGGCTTACCATCTTGCGTATAATTGGGTGTAGAAAGAGCAAAAAGGTCTCCTATTATTTGTTCCATCTCGGTAGACGAAAGTACTTGACCTACCGGTATTGCTGCAGATTCGGCCAAGGTAGCGGCTATGCGGTTAAACAGTTCTTCCTTTACGCTACATTCACATCCTTCGGCCGATAGAAACATCTGTTCGACAAGCGTGCTTACATCAATTCCATCTATTCCGGCCGGTATTCCGCACACGGAGTAACTACCGCCACCCATATCAGACAAGTCAAACCCCAATTGTGATAAAACCGGTTCTATTTCGCTAAACATTGCAGCACGAGTCGGTGATAGTTGTATCAATTCGGGGAACAATAATTGTTGCGAAGGCAGAGAATTTTCTTCCAACCGACGCTGCGTGTACTGCTCAAAAAGTATTCTTGCGTGAGCTCTATGCTGGTCTACCAATAGCAATCCATTCTTTGACGGTGTAATAATGTATCGGCCTTTGAATTGCATATACAGCGATGGAGAATGAATATTTGTAGTTACTAAGTTTAACCCCGATTGAACTAATTCATCGTTACCGGCAAATAAACTATTATCTACATTATTATCCGATTGCATTGGTGTTATACTACCGGTCTCATTGGTTTGAGGCATATCATTCTTTGACGATACAAAACCATCATATAGCTTCTGCCAATCATACTCCGGTCTTTTAGTGGAACTCGAGCGTGAAGGCTGATTGAAAGGATTATATTGAGGATTATATCCTTTAGATGGTGGCGCAATATTACTTCCTGGTGTGTATGCCGGTATTACCGGTGCATCTTCCATATCAAAATCTATAGATGGAGCAGCGCAGAATTTTCCGAGTGCTTCTTTGACACCGGCCAAAACTATAGGCCAAATAGCTTGCTCTTCTTCAAATTTGATTTCGGTCTTTGTAGGATGAATATTTACATCGATTGTGTCGGGTGACACAGAGAAATTCAAAAAGTAATTGGGCATTTCATTGGCTGGAATCAGTTCCTCATATGCTTTCATTACCGCCTTGTGAAATGCAGGATGACGCATATATCGCCCATTTACAAAGAAATACTGCAAGGCACCGCGTTTACGGGCTGCTTCGGGTTTGCCTACAAAACCGGAAAGGGTAACTATTGATGTCTTGGCTTCAACCGGCAGTAGTTGTTGGTTGAGACTCTTACCAAAAAGAGCAACAATACGTTGGCGTAGAGAACCAACCGGTAAACGATGTATCTCAACATCATTATGGGTCAAAACAAATTCTACGTCGGTATTGACAAGTGCCATTCGTTCAAATTCATTAACAATATTACTCAGTTCCACTTGATTACTTTTCAAGAATTTGCGTCTGGCAGGAACATTGAAGAATATATTTTTTATACTGAAATTACTTCCAACAGGAGCCGATACAACCTCCTGAGACTCACACTGTGAAGCTGCTATGCGCAGATAAGTGCCCACTTCATCTTCGGCACGACGTGTACGTAGCTCAACTTGTGCTATAGCTGCAATAGAAGCAAGTGCCTCGCCACGAAATCCCATCGTTTGTAACGAAAATAAATCATCAGCCTTTTTAATTTTGGAAGTAGAATGTCGTTCAAATGCCAATCGGGCGTCTGTTGGCGACATACCACAACCATTGTCTATAACTTGAATAAGTGTACGACCTGCATCTTTAAGAATAATCTGTATGTTGGTTGCACCTGCATCAACAGCATTTTCGACCAACTCTTTAATAACAGAAGCCGGGCGCTGAATAACCTCGCCGGCAGCTATTTGATTGGCTACAGAATCGGGCAGTAGGTGTATGATATCATTCATAAATACAAGTAGTTATAGTTTAGGCTGTAACGGTGACACTGATTTAACATCATCTGTAATGCTGGCATCCGTAACAGTGGTAGAGTCTTCAGCTACTGATATATCTACGTTACGGCCAACACTACGAAAAATATCATCTTTATCGGCAGGGCGCTCATTTTCAAACCATTTATACCTAGATAAATATAAGTCGGAAGGAGTCAACATCTCAAGAGGATACATTTTACCTGCAACCGACGGCCACATTACCATCTTATTTAGCTTTTGTTCTTCTAGATAGATATTAAGGAAACTGGCATCACTATTAAACATTCCCACAATGGTAGAATCACTTTCTTGCGGATAAAAAATAGCACGAACATTTCCAAGTCCTTCTATCAGTTTCATTTCGCCATTCTCAAAATATGCTTTAATTTCGTTACATTCCAACTGATCATAGTAAGGTTTATCCTTGAGTTGAGTGGCAAATGCAGAGTTAATGACGTGTGCCCAATCGACTGTTGAATCATTAAAAAATATGCGAATGGTGTCACCAAAAATTTGCTGCTCACCACTCCACATAATAGGATTGTCGTAGAGAGTAAGAGTACTATCGCGAGATACATATTGCAAAGAATCGCATACACCTTGAGCATCTACCCTGAAAAATCGCACTCCATAGAACGCACGTAGCACTCTTGTCGAATCGGTATCAAGATAGGACAACAGAGTATCGGCATGCATATACAACGTATCTTTATGTGAAAACTCAAGTACTCGCGCACTATCGGTAGCAAATCCGTATTCGGTCTTTTCATTGTACAAGCCATAGTTGCCCTCCATTATTACCGAACGAGTCGAGTCTATCATAAACATATTACCAAAGGCCTCTCCTACTCCTAGATTTCGGTCATAAAATAGCGTATCACCTATGAGCAGGGTGCTATCGCCATAAAGTTGAGATCGCTCCAGTAGCATAGCATAGTTGTTGGAAGTATCATACCAACCTAATGTTGTAACTATTGTATTACTATCTGATACTATGGTAGATGGGCCATACAGATAACTGACATTCGTAGTTGTGTTATATGTGAGTGTATCGGAGTATATAACATATTCTTCGTTGGTAAGCACTACGTTGTAATTAAACATTGCAATCTTTGTAGAAGGGCTATATTCACCATATACCGAAACAAGTTCATTCTCTTCATCAACAATCTTTCCACCGACAAAATAATATCCTAGATTATCAATCATATCGTAGTTAAGGCTGTCGGTATAAAGAGTAACAGATCTATTTATCATTCGCACATTATCGCGCAACTCGGCCATTTGAGCTTGTCCATCATAGTAGAGATAATCACTGTAAATGAAGAGTGTATCTCCTTGCTCCATTCTTACATTTCCAAAGGCATCAAGCGAATTGTTAGCATCATAGAAGTACGCACTATCACAGTACATATACATACTATCCTTACGAAATGTAACGTTGCCGTGTAACACCTTATATTCGGCACTCATAGCAGCATCAAAAGTAAGCGAGTCGGCGTGTAATAGATAGACTTTTTCTTTTACTTGCTTGGTAGAAGTAGTAGTTGTTTGTCGGGGTTGCACAGATTGTCCCACCTGTGGCAATGCAAATATAGATATTGCCACAGAGAGTATAAATATAATGGGTAATATGCGCGACTTGTTCATCTTATTTTTCGTGGTATATTATCGTTGTTTTACCCAACCATCATATTTAAAATCGCAATTGCGCCAACCTTCTTTTATGCGCACAAATGTCTCTTTTTGTTTTTTTGAAATCCACTCTTCAAGAATATCGGCACGTTTTTTAGCTTCGAGCATATTGGCTATTACTTGATAATCGGTAACCAAATCGGCTCGGTGTGCTGCTCTACGCGAGCGCAACTTGACAATCATAACAACTTCTTTATTGGTCTTAACATCCATTGTTACAAAAGGCATCGAAATTTCACCTTCTTGCATATTGGCGATAGTACGAGCTATATCTTGTGGCAACTCACCCATTTCAAAGCGTGTTGAACCGGTATTGGGATTACTCATCAAGCCTTCATTGTAGCGGCTGTCTTTGTCTTGTGACACGTATGCAGCAGTGTTTTCAAAAGTGAATGTTCCTGCCATAATATCGTTACGAACTGAATCTAAAAGATGTTTGGCCGACTCGATATCTTTATTTGAGACACGAGGTCTCATAAGGATGTGACGGCAATTGATTTGATCACCGCGCTTCTCTATCAATTGTATTATGTGATAACCAAACTCGGTTTCAACAATTTTAGACACTTTGGTAGGGTCACTCAGATTGAAAGCAACAGCAGCAAATTCAGGAGCCAATGTACCTTTACTAACGAAACCCAATTCACCACCGCGCATCGCACTTCCGGGGTCTTCCGAGTGGAGTATGGCAAGAGTAGAAAATTCTCTTTCGCCCGAATTGACTTGTTCCGAGAACTCACGCAACTGAGCCTTTACATTATCAATCTCTTGCTGTGGCACTTGTGGATATATGGCAATAACTTGAACTTCAACTTGTAGAGGAATAATAGGCAGACTATCTTGAGGTAAGCTATTGAAATAGCGACGTACTTCGGCAGGCGATACTTTTATATCACTTACGAGTGTGCGTTGTACTTCTTGAACGATACTATTGTTGCGTACATACTCCGATAATTCTTCACGTATATCATTCATTGATTTTCGGAAGTATTCTTCAACTTTCTCTTTCGAGCCCAACTGTTCAATAAAATAGTTTATACGCATATCCACCTCTTGTTGAACAGATGTTTCGGGAACGATGATTGTATCAAGTTTAGCCTGATGCAGATACAACTTCTGTATAGCCATCATTTCGGGTATAACGCAATAAGGATCACCATCAATTTCTTGTCCTTCATACTGCATTTGACGTATGTGGGTTTCTACCTCCGAACGATATATTGGCTCATCACCTACAACCCATACAACTTCTTCTATGATATTGTTGTGTGTGACTTGTGCTACTGCTATAGGTACAATTATTAATAATAAAATTCCTATTATCAGAATTGTCTTTTTCATATCTTATTCATTTAATCTATTCAACATTGATGCTGTCGTTGTCCGAATTATAGAACTTCTCAACCATACCTTGATGCAGTGCTTCTTCATACAGCTCTTGCTCAAGTTCTCGATTAAAATTGATACGATACTCATTGAGTAAAATTTCTATAATTCTTTTACGTGCAAATTCATAGGGCATTACATCTCCTGTATTGAGATATTTATCAACGTGTAGCAAGTATATAATATCTTCATTTCGACATTCGAGTACTTTATTCTTTCTCAAGAAAGTATCATCATTATCAAAATCATAGGGAATATTATCTTTAATATCATCAAACCACACCCATTTATCAAAAAAATAGTCATAGCCAATAGCATTTTTAATGGCATATTTTTCTATTTTTTCGATTGCTTGATCATCGGCCGATTTTACCCACTTGCGTATATTGGATAATTGTGGAGTATTATACGGAACTTTTAGGAGCAGTCCGCTTATTATAGGTTTGTGTAGAAGAAAATCTTGCTTATGCTCTTCATAGAATTTTACAAGTGTATCTTCCGGAATATCATCAGAGAGCCTTTCGTTACTCAGCCTCGTGCGATATTCGTGACTGAAAAGATCTCTACGATAAGCTTCTACCATTTCATCCAGATGTTTGGTGTCAGGCAGATTCTTGCGTGCTACATTATATACCAATTGTGAAGTAATCCAACTATCTACATATTTATCGGTAAAAGCTACACGAGCCGAGTCGGAAAGTCCTTCCGGCATATCGGCATCGAGTTGTTCTTGTGTAAGCATTACCGAACCAACACGAGCCAATACATTATCAGCAGGCTTTTGATTACTACTGCATCCCCATACCGACAGTATGAGGATGCAAGTACAAGCTATGTAATATAATCTGTTCACTACTTACTTATATTTTGCCTATAAAAGTACAAATAAAAGACAAAATCGGCATACTAGTTAATAGTTTTTAATACATCTTCATTTATTTCGATTGTAGCTTCGCGATTGAGACGCTCTATCCACAATTTTTCGAGGTACTCTTGATAGTCGGCAGTAACTTGACCGCGCACATCCAAGTAGCACTCAGGATTTTTAAGTTTCTTACCCGAAACAAATACGATGGGTAGTGACTCATCACGAGAGGCTTTAGCTCCCTTGAATATCAATTCATCAACATATTTGTTGTCGCCTTCTGCAAACAAGCCTCGCTCAATAAACACATTTACAACCGAGTCATTATTGAAAGTACTATCTATCAAAGCAACAACTTTGTCATCATCTGTTTTCTTTATCAATCGGCGTACTTCTTTGGCAATGCTATCATTGGCACAAGAAACAACAAATCCCTTGAAACGAGGACGTTCCCAACTATAGTTTTTCTTGTTTTTCTTGAAGAATTGCGCCAAACCATCTGTGTCGACCGATGCTTTAGCCCACACTTCTCGGTTACTTATTTCAAACAACAACATACCATCGCGATACTCATTGATAAGATTGCGATATTCGGGATAACGATCAACCAATGAGGCGGTTTCCAATTCAATCAATCCTAATGTGGCTTGTCGTTCAATTTCTCTATCCAACATTTGAGCCGATGTAAATCCGGGAGATACACGATGCTTGCTCAACGAATTGGCTATTTCAAAAGTTGTTATTGTATTATTATCGTATGTAGCCAATACTATATCTTCTTTGTTTAATGCAGCAATAAATGCAGAGTCGGGATACTCGGGACATTGCGATAAAAATGCAGAAATAGCCGACTCGTTAACAGCATAATTGTATTTGTTCTTTATGTTCTCCAAGAATACGCGGTGAGCCATTGTACCACGTTCATCACGTGACATACGTTGTGTCAATTCATAGCGCATTTCATCAAATGAACGCACATCTCTCTTATCATTGAGCATTACAATATGATATCCATATCTCGAACGTATGGGAGCCGAAAACTCACCTACGTTGAGTGAGAAAGCTGCATCTTCAAACTCTTTTACCAAGTCACCGGTAGTACACCAAGGTAACAAACCACCTTGCGAAGCATTGGCGCGATCTTCCGATTTGTCACGAGCCATTTGAGCAAAATCGGCACCGGCCAACAGGTCATTATATATGGCTTGTGCTTCGGCTTGTTTTTGTGCTTCAACCTCGGGAGTAGCACCTTGAGGCACCATCAAGAAAATGTGCGAACATAAGCGATCTCCACGGTCGGGACGAACGCTGTGAACCTTGATAATATGATAGCCGAATTGAGTCTCAACAGGTTGAGATACTTCACCGGCTTTCATCGCAAAAGCAACTTTTTCAAAGGGATAAATAAGTCGACCGCCTTTGATATAACCCAAATATCCACCTTTATCTTTTGAACCCGGGTCTTCAGAATATTGTGCAGCAAGTTGTGTAAAGTCCTCTCCGGCAATAGCCTTTGCCGCAACTTCTTGTGCTTTGGCCAGGGCTGCGGCTTTATCCTCTGCAGTAGCACCCGGTTCAATCATAATAAGAATGTGACTCAACTCTACATTCTTACAATAGTTGTCGTATGCTTCGCGCAGTAAGCGTTCCTCGGTTTCCAAGTCGGTCAAGTATGGACGAGCCAACTCTTCACGATAACCATTGAGTTCTTGAATAAATGCCGCAGTTGTATCAATACCGGCCTGCTCGGCAGCATCTACTTTGAGCTTATAATTGATAAAAAGAGGTAAGTATTCATCCAGATTTTTAAGTTCAATCTGTTGTCTATTATTCTTATTGTAAATATATTCAAATTCTGATTTTGTAATATCTTTTCCGTTTATAGTCATCAAGACAGCATCATCTTGAGCAAATGATGACACAGAAAACATAGCAGCAACAAGTGCCGACAGTATCCAACGTTTCTTCATAACGTACATTTTTGTGTGATAGTGATTGTTAAATTAATTTCTTTTATAAAACGAGGACAACAGACAATAAATTGTCTGTCGCCCTGTTAATATAGCTTTATATAATAAAATTAATATTCATTATTGACCACGGCTATAGTTGGGTGCTTCACTTGTGATGTTAACATCGTGCGGGTGACTTTCAGCAACACCGGCATTGGTTATACGTGTAAACTTGGCCTTATGTAGCTGATCGATATTGGCAGCGCCACAATAACCCATACCGGCACGCAGACCGCCTATCATCTGATATACAACCTCGTAAAGCGAACCTTTGTATGGTACACGGGCGGCAATACCCTCCGGAACGAGTTTCTTGGCATCCATTTCGTCTGCTTGGAAATAGCGGTCTTTTGAACCTTTTTCCATAGCTTCAAGCGAGCCCATACCTCTATACGACTTGAATTTACGGCCATTGTATATAATAGTTTCACCGGGAGACTCTTCAACACCGGCCAACATACCACCTAGCATAACCGAATAGGCTCCTGCTGCAAGAGCTTTAACAATATCGCCAGAGTAACGAATACCACCATCGGCAATCAAAGGCACACCTGTACCCTCCAATGCTTTGGCAACATCATATACTGCCGAGAGTTGAGGCACACCTACTCCTGCAATAACACGTGTTGTACAGATTGAACCCGGACCAATACCTACTTTTACACCATCAGCACCGGCTTCAACAAGATATTTGGCGGCATCGCCTGTGGCAATATTACCAACTACTACATCAAGATTGGGATACTTGGCTTTTACAGCTTTGAGTATAGTAACCACACCCTTGCTATGTCCGTGAGCTGTATCTATTACTATTGCATCGACGCCTGCTGCTACAAGAGCATCAACACGATCCATCGAGTCGCCGGTAACACCAACACCGGCAGCAACTCGCAATCTTCCCAACTCATCCTTACAAGCATAAGGTTTATCTTTGGCTTTTGTTATATCTTTATATGTTACCAAACCAATCAAGTGGTTATCCTTATCAACAACAGGCAACTTTTCGATTTTATGCTTTTGAAGAATATCGGCAGCCTCTTGCAAATCGGTTGTTTGGGTTGTAGTAACAAGATTTTCCTTAGTCATCACATCATCGACAAGCGAATTGAGATTGCGTTCAAAACGCAAGTCACGATTGGTGACAATACCCACTAATTTGCAATCTTCATCAACAACAGGTATGCCTCCGATGTGGTATTCTTTCATCATAGCAAGAGCATCACCTACGGTAGAACCTCGTGTAATTGTAACAGGATCATATATCATACCGTTTTCGGCTCGTTTTACAGCGTGCACCTGACGTGCTTGCTCGGCTATGGGCATATTTTTATGAATAACACCTATACCACCTTCGCGAGCTATGGCAATAGCCAACTTGGCTTCGGTAACAGTATCCATAGCTGCCGAAACGATAGGTACATTCAATTGAATATTGCGTGAAAACTTTGTCGAGAGTTCGACATTACGAGGGAGAACCTCTGAATAGGCCGGGATTAACAAGACATCATCAAATGTCAATCCGTCCATAACTACCTTATCTGCAATAAATGACATAATGTATAAGCATTAAATTTTATTGCACGCAAAGTTACATATAATTCGGCAAAAAATCATAGCATCTTAAATATTTTTTTTGTAAAAATGCACTCAAGGCCGACTATCAAACTCAATAATACATATTAATATTACATATATGTACAACAAGCCACCATCATCCACACTATTATTGCTAATAAAACCGGTTAGCTTCTACACATAATAATAATTAATATTTCAACACTGAAAAGTCAAACATCCTACCCTTCCCACATATCCCAAATGGCTTTTACTTGCTTGAAACCATTTTCCAATTTTATCATATTTACGACCATAAATTTATAAAACTCATCCCATTGAGCCTGACGATGAATATCAAGCCCCGACTGCATACAATAAATACGAATAACTCTTTTACCGCAATCTTTTACATAATTCACATCCCATATAAGTGATTCTTCAAAATCACACTCAAGCAAACTCTTGTTTTCTAAAAAATGGTTATATAATTTTTCTTGTTGTTCTTCACTACGATGATCAATTTCCAAAATTACATAAGCGCCATCACGAGTTGCATCAAACTTCATTGCTACACCTTTCATTCGTGTATTATGCAGCATAAATTTATGCTTGCGAGACTGTAATTCGGGATATTGCTCGGCATACGCACTGAGTCCATCCCAAAATCTTTTTTTCAATTCTCTTACTTCGTCTTTTGAATACATATGTAAATGCTTTATAAGACTTAAAATTCATATTACGGCAAGCAAAGATACAATAAATTTTAGAATATATTAAACAACCCATTTATACTCGCCGGGATGAATATTTATACAAATACAAACCAAGAATATTAGAAAAATTTAAAAATATTGCAAAAATATTTGTATTTATAAAAAAATATACTAAATTTGCCTTTGAAGAACCTTTTCATCATACTTGTTATATGTTAAAGCCGACTAGTGCGCGATGCATTGGTCGGCATTTTTTTATCATCAACACTAGAGAAAAATATAATTTAGTTGTAATTTTGCGGCCGATTAAAAACGAACAACCAAAATTATGCGCGCAATTATTACCATCGTTCTGCTTATTATATCAAATGTTTTTATGACATTTGCTTGGTATGGACACCTCAAACTACAAGAAACAAAAGTTGTAAGCAACTGGCCATTGTATGGCGTAATATTACTTTCGTGGGGTATTGCGCTATTTGAATACTGCTTCCAAGTACCGGCCAATCGTATGGGTTTCAGAGAGAATGGAGGTCCTTTCTCATTGATGCAACTCAAAATCATTCAAGAAGTTATAACACTGGTGGTATTTACAATCTTTTCTACCCTACTCTTTAAAGGCGAGTCGTTGCAATGGAATCACATCGCAGCATTCTTATGCTTGATAGGTGCTGTTTACTTTGTTTTTATGAAGTAATACTTTCGTCGTTATCGTCGTCGTATCCCATTGTAATCTTGACCTTATCACCGGGATTGAAAATGATGTCTCTCTCAGGTAATACGGTACCATCGGTATTGTCTCTAGTCAGATAAGGATTAAGCGGGAGAGTTATTTCGGCTGTATCGAAAATATCGGTAACAGATTTTTTGATAGTTACGGCAGACGGTTTGATAGAACGCACAAAAGAAATTAAAAGGTTATTAAATAAAAAGTTGCTGAAAAATTTTGTAGTTAGGAAAAATGGTTGTACATTTGTAGTGCTCTGTGCGGGGTGGGGGCTGTTGCCTATCCTCGCTGTTGAGGAGTAATGGGAGGGAGACCTCCCTTTTTTATTACCTCCACCTTGAGCAGTCGAATGTGTGTAATTCGTCATCAACAAGTACATATATATACTCTATGTAATTTGTTTTTTTCTCGTGTGTTAAAAAATTATTAAGATTCGTCCATCCTAATTTAAGTTTGTCTTCATCCCAGCCGGTGGCATTGGGTATGTATAAAAACAAGCAATTTTCTCTATCTCCAGTTTTGTGATAGTATCTAGGAAGTTGTCTATTTTTGGTATTAAGAGCATTTCTGTAACCGTTATGCTCGAAATTTACCGGTATTTCTGTTATGGTTTTAATATCCATAACCTTTCCATTTATTAAGGCATCCAAGGCTACAACAACATTGTTGTCCTCTCCTATTATATCTTCGGGCAGTAAGATGCAAGAGTGTCCGTTGTTATAAAGCCAATTTTGCACCCTTTTTTCGCATAGTTTTCCGAAGTCATTTTTTTCTGCCTTGTTGTGTCCTATATGCGTCGCTTTCATACCACCCTTTGCATTGATTTTGACATCTTTGTAATCGGGGTTGTTCTTATACTCCTTATAAAGTTGTTTGTTAACAATAGAATTTGCCGATAAACACACATAGCAATCGCCACGGCTACCTCTAGCCAGAGCCATTAGTTTTTTGCCTATATTGACAAAAGGGCAGGAAGTGCAGTTCTTGGGAAAGTAAGGGTGATGGTCGTTGAATAACACTCCGTCCTTTCCGGGATTGTTGTCGAGTCCCGGTGCGGGTGAGTTTTTGGCATCACCGATGGGTATAGTAGGGATATCGGTAGGAGGCAGGTCGGTAAAGAATCAAAGTGGAGGATATAAATATCTTATTGCAACTTTTTCATCACTACATTACTATTATTAATAAGAAAAGTAGTAAATTTGCACAAAATAATGCCTTACAATGAATACCTCAGAGAGAAACCAAATTGTCAACCTCGTTAAGCACGAAGTTGTACCCGCTATCGGTTGTACCGAACCCATAGCAGTAGCCTTGTGTGTTGCATACGCAACAGAAACCTTGGGATGTCGTCCTGAAAAAATAGACGTATTTTTAAGTGCCAACGTATTGAAAAATGCGATGGGCGTGGGAATACCCGGAACAGGAATGATAGGATTGCCTATTGCAATTGCTCTAGGCGCACTTATCGGAAAAACCGAATATCAGCTTGAAGTACTTAAAGATTGTAACCCCGACGAGGTAGAACGGGGCAAAAAGATGATTGAAAGTAATTGCATTAACATCAAGCTCAAGGAAGGAATTACCGAGAAGTTGTATATTGAGGTTACTTGTCAAGCCAACGGACATAAAGCCACTGCTACTATTGCCGGCACACACACCAATGTGATTTACCTGGCATACGATAATGACGTGCGCGTGAGTAAGTCAGCTTCATCGGCCGAGGCTACAAATGAAGATACTGTCAATCTTACGATGAAACGAGTGTGGGATTTTGCTACAACAGCACCACTAGAAGAAATAGATTTCATACTGGAATCGGCTCGCCTCAATAAAGCCGCCGCAGAATTTTCGTTCAAAGGCAACTATGGACACTGCCTCGGCAATACAATGAAGGGTAAACTCGAACAAGCCATAATGGGTAACAATACTTTTACACACGTACTATCATACACATCTGCCGCTTGTGATGCACGTATGGCCGGTGCTATGGTTCCTGTTATGAGTAACTCGGGAAGTGGCAACCAAGGTATTGCAGCAACTATGCCTGTGGTAATATTTGCCGAAGATAACAGAAACAGTAAAGAGCAACTTACTCGCGCTCTTATGCTCAGTCACCTTACTACTATCTACATTAAGCAAACACTAGGTCGTTTGTCGGCTTTGTGTGGTTGTGTAGTTGCCACAACAGGCGCAAGTTGCGGTATTACTTACCTTATGGGTGGTGATTATACCAATATTACATACGCTGTAAAAAATATGATAGCCAACCTCACCGGTATGATATGCGATGGTGCAAAACCCAGTTGTGCGCTGAAGATAACTGGAAGTGTTGCCAACTGTATGATGGCGGCTATGCTTGCAATGGAGGGTCGCTATGTAACGGCTCTGGAAGGAATTATAGATGAAGACGTAGATAAATGCATACGTAACCTCACTCGCATTGGAGCACAAGGTATGAACGAAACCGATGCATTGGTATTGGACATAATGACTCACAAAAGTTGCTAATACTGAAATAGTTAAAAAACTCAACGACAACCGACAACTGTAAAACAACGTATGAAAAGAATTTTATGGGCTTTGTTGATTGCCCTTATGACAACAACTATCGGCTATGCGGCTGAACTGAACTTGCGAGACATTACCAACAATGTATATCGCGGTAGAGGTACTGAAGTAATTACACCCTCAAAAGATGGTATACACTACTATGCTGCCAACAATGACCTTACCAAGATTGAGAAGTTTGAATACAAAACCGGTAAGGCTGTAGCTACTCTGTTTGATGTAACAACAGCACGAGAGTGCCATATCAAATCGTTTGAAGGATATGCTCTCAGTGATGATGAAACTCGCTTGCTCATATATACCAATAGCGAACCCATATATCGTCACTCGTTTGTAGCCGATTACTACACATTTGAGATCAAACGTAATCTTCTTAAGCCCCTATCGACAGCTGGCAAACAACAAGCAGCAATATACTCTCCTAATGGTCGTATGGTAGCCTTTGTTCGTGACAACAACATTTATATCAAAAAACTCGACTATGGTACTGAAATTGCTGTGACCAAGGATGGCGAGAAAAACAAAATAATAAATGGTGTGCCCGACTGGGTATACGAAGAAGAGTTTGGTTTTTCATCGGCTATGCAATGGAGTAGTGATAGCGAGTTACTTTCTTTCATACGTTTCAACGAAGAACCGGTAAAAGAATTTGCATTCACACTATTTGGCTCGTATAGCCCCAACTACCCTGAATATGAGTTATATCCCGGTGAAATGCGCTACAAATACCCCGTAGCCGGTGAAGTAAACTCACGCGTGCAAGTTGTTACATATACTGTTGAAACACGAGCTCTCAAGACTCACAATGTTCCTATGGATGCCGATGGTTATATTCCTCGCATCTACGCTATGCCCGAAGCCGATCAATTGGCTGTTGTTACGCTCAACCGTCATCAAAACCATATTTCATTATACAAGCTCAATGTACGTTCGGGAGTGAACCGACTTCTGCTCGAAGATGAAGATAATGCGTGGATAGACCAATCGGTGCTTGATATGATGCACTTCTACCCCGATTTCTTTATTTTTGCCAGTGATCGTGATGGATGGATGCGTCTTTACAAATACAACAACAATGGTCTGGTACAACAGGCGGTATCACCCGAAGCGCAAGATGTAACAGCATATTTGGGTTGTAACGAGGCAACCGGAACATTCTATTGTCAAGCAACAGCAGGTGCTATAAATCGTGCCATATACAGTTATGACAAGAAAAAAGGATTGGTCAATCTTACTCCCGAAGCAGGATTTCACACTGCTATGTTTAACCCTTCGTGTAGCTATTATATTCACGGATATAGCTCCGCCACTACCCCACCGGTATACAACCTTCGCACAGCCGATGGCAAGGTAATACGCAATATAGAGAGTAACAGTGAAGTAGTTGAAGCAGTAGCAGCTACCAACCTGCCTCAACGTGAGTTTTTCACAATGGATAATGGCAATGGATATATGCTCAATGGTTTTATGGTGAAACCTTATAACTTCGATGCACAACAACAATATCCGGCAGTACTTGTACAATACAGCGGTCCCGGCTCACAAGAGGTATTAAACAACTGGGAAGTCGATTGGTATCACTACCTGGCCAACCAAGGATTTGTTGTATTCTGTGTCGACGGTCGTGGAACAGGTGGTCGCGGTAAAGCATTTGAAAGTATTGTATATCAAAACCTCGGTCGATACGAAACAGAAGACCAAGTATCAGTAGCTCGTTATGCTGCATCATTACCCTATATAGATGGTAATAACATAGGTATATGGGGTTGGAGTTTTGGTGGATATGAAACATTGATGGCAATGACAACCGGTGGTGGCACATTCAAAGCAGGTGTAGCTATTGCTCCTGTAACCGACTGGCGCTACTATGACACAATCTATGCCGAGAGATATATGCGCACACCCAACGAAAATTACGATGGATATAAATACGGAGCGCCTATCACTCACGCCTCTAAATTGCAAGGCGACCTTCTTATCGTTTCGGGAACAGCCGACGACAACGTACATATGAGTAATACAATGGAAATGGTATCGGCACTGATTGCAGCTGACAAGCAATTTGATATGATGATATATCCCAATCAAAATCATAGTATCAGAGGTGAAAATTCACGCTTCCACATCTATACTCTTGTGTGCAACTTCTATAACGAAAAACTCAAATAAGAAGCAAGACTCTATAAATGCTCGACCTAATAGCTATTATAGGCCCAACAGCATCGGGTAAAACGACACTTGCTGTAGCTTTGGCTAAGAGAATCGGTACTGAAATTATCAGTGCCGATTCTCGGCAGTTATATATAGGTATGGATATAGGTACAGGCAAGGACTTGGCCGAATACACCATAGACGGTGTCAATATCCCCTATCACCTCATAGATATATGTCCTGCCGGCTATCGGTATAATCTCTTTGAATATGTTAGAGATTTCAATGCTGTGTACACTGATATGATAGTGCGAGGCAAGCAACCTCTGCTATGCGGCGGTACAGGTCTTTATGTCGAGACAATACTAAAAGGCTATGCACTGCCTCCTGTGCCCGAGAATACCGCACTTCGCAGTGAATTAGAAGGCAAATCATTAGACGAATTAGCCAACATCCTACGTGGATATAAAGTACTACACAACACCACCGATATAGATACCTGCAAGAGAGCAATACGCGCCATAGAAATAGCCCAATACTACAGCCAACAAGAGCCTGAATTGCTTGAACCTAAACCTCTACGTAACACCCTCATTGTAGGAGTTGATATAGACCGCGAATTGCGTCGTACCAAGATTACTCGTCGCCTACACGAACGCCTTAATGAAGGAATGGTAGACGAGGTAAAAGCGCTTATTGACAGTGGTATTGACCCGGAATCGCTTATATACTACGGACTAGAATATAAATTTCTTACCGAGTATATAATAGGTCGCACAACATATGATGAGATGGTTGAGAGACTAGAGATAGCCATACATCAGTTTGCCAAGAGACAAATGACCTGGTTCAGAGGAATGGAACGACGCGGCCACACTATAAGATGGATAGATGCAACCATTCCTACCGACGAGAAAGTCGACATCATCGAACAATGGATTGAAGAGGCTGAAAAAGAAAAAGAATAAAGCAAACATATACACCACATAATTACATATATATAAATGATTTCAGTAGATGGACTTACCGTAGAATTTGGCGGTACTACCCTATTTCAAGATATTTCATTCGTAATTAACGAGAAAGACCGTATAGCACTAATGGGCAAAAACGGAGCCGGGAAATCGACCCTGCTAAAAATATTGGCGGGAGTTCGTCAAGCTACACGTGGTAGTATATCGGCGCCTAAAGATACGGTTATAGCCTACCTTCCGCAGCACCTTATGACCGAAAACAGCCGTACGGTCTTTGAAGAGACATCTCAAGCCTTTGCACACTTATTTGAGATGGAAGCTGAAATAAACAGGATGAATGATGAGTTGGCAACACGTACCGACTACGAGAGTGAAAGCTACTACGCGCTCATAGAACAAGTAGCAGCTATGAGCGAAAAATTCTATGCCATCGACCTCACACACTATGAGGAAGATGTTGAGAAAATATTATTGGGTCTTGGATTTGAGCGTAAAGACTTCAACCGTCCGACTGAAGAATTTAGCGGTGGTTGGCGTATGCGCATTGAATTGGCCAAATTATTACTCAAAAAGCCCGACGTACTATTGCTAGATGAGCCAACCAATCACTTGGATATAGAATCGATTCAATGGCTCGAAGAGTTTCTCATAAATAATGGTCAGGCAGTAATTGTCATCTCGCACGACCGCGCATTTGTTGACCATATTACAACTCGCACCATAGAAGTGACAATGGGTCGAATATATGACTATAAAGTAAACTATTCGCAATATCTTGAACTTCGCAAAGAACGTCGCGAGCAGCAAATGAAAGCCTATAATGACCAACAAAAGATGATTGCCGAAACCAAAGAGTTTATTGAGCGATTTAAAGGTACATACTCCAAGACGTTGCAAGTGCAATCTCGTGTCAAGATGCTAGAGAAACTAGAGATTATTGAAGTAGACGAAGAAGATACATCGGCATTACGTCTTCGTTTCCCACCGGCACCTCGTTCGGGCAGTTATCCGGTTATAGCCGATGGTGTAGGAAAGGCATACGGAGAAAAACGCGTATTTGCCAATGCAAATTTCACCATTGAACGCGGTGAAAAAGTAGCATTTGTTGGTAAAAATGGTGAGGGTAAATCAACCCTAGTCAAGTGTATTATGGGTGAAATTGAACACGAAGGTACGCTTACATTAGGACATAATGTAATGATTGGCTATTTTGCTCAAAATCAAGCATCGCTTCTTGATGAAAATCTCACTGTATTCCAGACAATAGATGATGTAGCCAAAGGAGACGTGCGCTTACAAATACGCGACCTACTAGGAGCATTTATGTTCGGCGGTGAGGAATCTACCAAGAAAGTAAAAGTTTTATCTGGTGGTGAACGTACACGCCTCGCAATGATTAAGTTACTGTTAGAGCCTGTCAACTTACTTATTCTTGATGAGCCTACCAACCATCTGGATATGAAAACCAAGGATATACTCAAAAGCGCATTACAGGCATTTGATGGTACACTCATCGTTGTATCGCACGACCGCGATTTCCTTGATGGATTAGTTACTAAGGTATATGAATTTGGTGAAGGTAAAGTTCGCGAACATCTCGGTGGCGTATATGACTTCCTAGAAAAGAAACGCATAGAGAACCTTAACGAACTTGAGAGAAACAAATTATTAAAATCCTAACTACAATACACTAGGTTGTATGAAAATACAATTCATCGTCGTTGGCAAAACTGCACAAAGCTATTTGGTAGAAAGTATAGCCGACTATACAGCACGAATACGTCGCTACCTACCATTCGATATGGAGGTAATACCGGAGCTGAAAAACACCAAAAGCCTCACTACTGACCAACAAAAAGAGAAAGAAGGTGAAGCTATACTACGCACTTTACAACCGGGTGACTTCGTAGTACTTCTTGATGAACACGGACTAGAATTTACTTCAGTTAAGTTCGCTCGTTACATCGAACAAAAAATGCAGACTGTGTCGCGTCGCTTAGTATTTGTTGTAGGTGGCCCCTACGGTTTTTCTCCGGCAGTATATGACCGATGCAACGATAAATTATCATTATCTAAAATGACGTTTTCACACCAAATGGTACGCTTGTTCTTTACAGAACAATTGTACCGAGCAATGACAATAATCAACAACGAACCTTATCATCACGAATAAATCGATACTATAACTTATGAAAAAACACATTATCACATCACTGCTTCTACTGGTAGCAACACTGTGCGCATTGGCCAACGATGCAATGGAAACAATCGAGATGTCTGAATTAAACACATCTGAAAATGAGAGCCCTAAATATGTCAGTCACATTGGTACAATGTGGGATCTTTCTATTGGAAAGGATTGGGGCTTTATGCGTGCAACTGTACAACAAAGTGTATTTACTATTGACACAGAATTGGAACGTGCTATGAGTATACTGAGTCTTGATGCGCCCATCATCCCTACCTATTTACGAGTAAATGCGCTTGGTTTTTATCTATACTATCGTATGGGACAAGGAAACTATCGCCATTTGCTTCGATATCACGCCGGACTCAGCGGTTCAGTTCCATTGAGGCCACTCAACATAACTTGGGCTACGCGATATGAGTCGACCTATGTACTTGGAAACGATGGCCCAACAAATAAGTTTCGTGCGCGCTTAAGATTGGTAAGTAAAATTCCAAATTCCAAAATACAACCTTTCATAGGAAGCGAATTTTTTCTTGTACTCAATAATAAAAATGCAGGTCGTGGCGAAAGAATTTGGTACGACATAGGTGTAAGTTATACAATAGACAAAAACAACAAGATAGAATTTCTTGTACGTGAGGAACAAATGATTCTCACAACACCTCGCCAATGGAATACCAACATAGGGTTTGCATATAAAATATCACTATAACAAACAATACATCACAGATAGCTGAAAATAACGCGATGCACAGAATAATGTTGTGCATCGCGTTATTTTTAAGTTATCGTAATATCAATTTATCTTACTTCCAAGTATCTCTCAAGTCATTGATTTCACCTGTCCAAGTAGCATAGACTGTATGTTTGGGTTCAGCATCATCTTTAAGACTGAAAGTAATAGTAAAAGTTCCATCCGAGTTTTCAACAATCTCAATATTTCCATCGGTAGCAGGAGCTTGAGCAACAGGATCATTGGCACCATCGACATATTGCAACCAACCCCAAGTACCTAGCATTACAGCATAATTGTAATAACCGGGAATAAATGTGTAAGATTGCGGATTATCGAGACTTCCCAATGTATATGTTCCGACCGGAGATTTCACACCTTCAGGTACAATTAAATCTAGTATAAACGACTCATCTGTTCCGTGGTCATTAACGATAATTTCAAATTCGTTGAAACCGGCAACAGGATAGTTGGCATACATATGAGCATAAGCAAAAATATCGTCAGAGAAACTAAACGTTTTATCTTCTTTAAGTGAACTTATCCAATCACCTTCAGGCTTTATAGGACGCTCATCAAATATAGAGACATCGCCCATAGGATATTCACCAGTCATATGCACTCCATTTCTCATTGTAATGTCAACTTTAAGAGAGTATTGTTCGCCTTCACGTTTAAACTCAATAGTACCGGCATTGGCATAACCATAACGTATGAAACCATCAACATCGGCATTACGTAAGTCTTGAACATATGTTCCCACTTGCAATGGATAACCCATTAGCGTATAGCAATCACCTGCCATAAATGTAAAGGGGACAAACTCTTCGACCTCTTGATAGTCGGGACTTGAAACATAAACACCATCAGGAATAACAATCTCATCATTCTCCGGAACAGTTGTAAAGAGGTCTATATTGAGTACTACACCACTGGTTATCACTCCATCCTCTGTGCAATCACCATCAAATAACTGAAGGCTGAAACGATGATACGCATCATCACCACCGTGGGCAGTAATTGCACATTCTTTGAACGTAGTATTTTCTACATCAGTCTCCATCAATGTATCTTCCGAGCTTGTACTCTTATCTTCAAACACTAAAGAACCGGTATAAAAAACATCAAACTTTTCACCTTCTACTGTAACAAAACTAGCCTCAATGTTATAACCTTCACTAATATGAGTAACCTTTACCCATCCGCTTTCCATAATTTTGTACTCAACCTCACCATCACTATTCAAGACACGTGCAAAAGTATAATCAAGGTTGCTTGTACCCGATTTAAGGTCACTAGTCAAAATATAAGTACCTTCAGGAATAATTGCATTCTTCGAATCGGCACTATTATCTCCGTAGATGTCAAAACACATCATCATACCAGGTTCAACGGGTAATAACTGTCCTGTAGCATCGTAAGAGGTTTCGACATCCGATAGACAGAAGTAATAATTGGCACTGCCATCACTACTGGTGCTGAGCAAACCTTCGTAATATTGTGCAACAGGCTGATACTTCATCATTACAGGTAGCATTGCACGCTTAATAGATAAGATATTGCTCAACTCTATTCCTCCGATAGACCAATCACCATCGGGCTGCGAAGAGAATGATGCATTTCCATCCAGATGGGTTATTTTATTATCTAGGGTTTCTACAATAAATTGTGCTTGTATTGTAGTGGCGAAAAAAACTGCTATAAGTATAGCGTGTATAATTTTACGTATCATATAAATATCTTTTAGAGGGTATTACTTCTTGATAAATTTCACTACTGTATTATTGGTTTGGAGTAGATAACAACCCGCAACCAACTCATCAACTCGTATAGTCATACTATTGTCGGCCATTACAGCAGTCTTTACTACACGTCCATCAAGAGATAAAATATTTATTACACTACCAACCTTGCAACCAGTAATTGTAATTGATTCTTTAACAGGATTGGGGAATAAAGATAATCCTCCATCTGCTTCAATAGATGTTACGGCTGTAACATCGGAGAATGTTACTTCCTCTACATTTTCAATTGTAGCACCATTTTTCAAAATGATAGAAAATACTCTTTCATCATCGGCAGCCAATAAATAATCTACATCTGCCATTGCTATTACATCACCGGTATTGGTTTTCATAGCCCACTCCTTTTGCTCAGCTTGCATTACATTAAATGATGTAACGGCAAGCAGTAGTAAAAACATCAATCTTTTCATATTAATTACATTTTGGTTATATCCTTTACAAATGTATTTAGAAAATTATGTGTCTCAAAATTTTTTGTACGGTTTTTAAAAATTTATTGACATTTGTCAAAAATACATCTATTATACTGCAATAAAAATGGAGATTGATTTCATAAACGAAATCAATCTCCATAGTGTATTTGTAAATTGTGACTTATTTATCTGATTTTACAACAGGTTTGGCAATACTATCACGCATTGATGTATCGGCCTCTATATTCTTCATTTTGTAATAATCCATTATACCAAGATTTCCATTACGAAATGCTTCGGCCATAGCCAAGGGCACCTCTGCCTCAGCTTCAATAACTTTGGCTCTAGCTTCTTGTGCTTTAGCCTTCATCTCTTGTTCAAGAGCGATTGCCATTGCTCTACGTTCCTCGGCCTTGGCTTGTGCTATATTTTTATCGGCTTGAGCCTGATCGATTTGTAGTGTTGCACCAATATTCTTACCTATATCAATATCGGCAATATCAATAGATAGAATTTCAAAGGCTGTACCTGAATCAAGGCCCTTGCGCAATACAAGTTTAGAAATTGAATCGGGATTTTCCAATACTTCTTTGTGAGACTCACTAGAACCAATTGACGATACAATACCCTCACCAACACGAGCCAAAATAGTGTCTTCGCCTGCACCACCTACCAACTGACGAATATTGGCACGAACTGTAACACGTGCTTTGGCAATAAGCTGAATACCATCTTTAGCAACTGCTGTAACAGGAGGAGTATCTATTACTTTAGGATTAACCGACATTTGCACAGCCTCATAAACATTACGACCGGCAAGGTCGATGGCCGAAGCCATCTTAAAATCAAGTTCAATATTGGCCTTCGCAGCCGAAACGAGAGCGTGTACTACACGTTCTACGTGACCTCCGGCCAAATAATGTGCTTCTAGTTCATCACGTGTAATTGTACTTAAACCGGCTTTGTGAGCCTCAATCATACCACTAACAATAATTTGGGGTGGAACTTTACGAATACGCATCAAGAAGAGCTGTAATAACGAAATGTTTACACCCGATACTCGTGCCGATAACCATAATAGGAAAGGCACAAAGTAGAAAAACAGAGCTATCAATATGATAACCGCTGCTAACAAGAGAATAGTTACTACTTCCATAATTACTTTATTTTCGAGTTAATAAATTATTTATCTATCGGCTCAACCAATACATTTGTTGCATCAACCTTTACAACACGTATATGGGTCGATTCATCTATAAATTCAATTGCACGTGCTTCTACTGTAATATCGCCAATTAACACTTTTCCCATAGGATTGAGACGTGATAGTGTAACACCACAATCGCCTACCGAAATCGATTGGTTAATACGTGTAGGTGCTGTATTTTCTATATTGGTATGCAACGACATTTTATCGAGTGTACGAGAACGCATAAAGTACCATATAAAAAACAGCGTAAACAGAACAGCTACTACAAGTGTTATTACGCCTGCAACACTGCCCAAATGTGAAAATGAATAATATATGGCTACACCATAAAATACGACAGATAAGAAACCGGCAACTGATAGTCCCGGAAGGAAAAACAGCTCAAGAATCACCAATAATATGGCAACCGACAAGAGTGCTATTATGATTACTATATCTAATATCATACCTATATTATTAATTTATATTATTCATCCAACAAATTTAAAAAAGAAAGCTCGGCACGTCGGGCTCTACTCTCATATAATTGGGGCATAGATTGCATCTTAAGTAACTGACTTTCACGATTAAGTATCATATCAGACAACTGACTGCGAACTGCATCATTCCCTTCATAGTAGAGTCTGCGCATCTCAGACAATTCTGTTTGCAATTCTACAATCCTATTACGTGCTACACAGGCTTGATTGTAATATCTTAATGCGTCTTTATTTTTGAAATCCGATGTGTGTGTGTATACCATTCCATTACACAACACAAAGCGAATATTAGAATTATTGTCGCTATTATCATCATATTTAATGGCTGCAACAGCATCCAGCAATTGAGTATAATCGGCACCATCGGGCCAGGTATCTACTATAGATGATAGTCTTGCCAGCGAAATGAGTGTATCGGGATCACAATCTTGATAAACGCGTTTTGTTGCGTTGGGTATAAAAATATATAGTGTAAGTACACCGGGATAGTGGTTGCGATCAGTTACAAACCATCCTACATCCAGTGTCTCATCTATGGCCATCATAAAATCATTATCTAGTGAGTTGAAAGGCATTCCAACATTCTGTGGTCGCATATAATCTTCCAGTTCGGTGCTATATAGCGTTACAAATATATCTAACCCGCCAATACTATTTTCACCATCTTGAGCAAAATATAGAGTCTGACCATCACTCAACATATATGGATAACATTGATTATCAGCAGTATTTAGAATATCGGACAACGGATGCCATTCACTCCAACCACTCTCCAGTAGTTTATTGGACGAAACAAGATCATAATTGTCTTCATTATATATACTTGAATATACAACATTCTCACGTTGAGGCATATAGGCAATACTACCACTATCCGAGCATAAAGGCTCGGGCAGTATTGATAAATCGACAATACGACCGGCTTGAGGAGACAATTTGTAATAAGATATAAAAGATAGAGAGTCAACCAATATACTGTCTATAACTTGTACCTGTTCTACACCTCTCATCATCTTAACACCCAATTGTGCTACTGCGACACGTTGCAGTTCTTCGGCTGTTACTTCACGTTGGTTGTTGTTCATTATCTCTTCATAGTCAGCAAAAGCATTTACAGCATCTTCAAACTGATATAATTGTATGTAAGCTTCCCCCAGATAATAACCGGCTTTTATAACCTTACGAGAGACGGCTTTAGTAAGATATTGGATACAATCATTGTATTTGCCTTGATGATATAGGCACACACCATAATAGTAATTAGCCATACCATTATTGGGCGATTTCTTTACCTGTTTGGCATACAGTTCGGCAGCTTCATCATACCTGCCACTTTCAAAAAGTTGCTCGGCCGACGGTTGCGATTGGGCATAGGCAACAGTGGCACAAAGCATTACAAATGTAACAACAAAAGCATTTATAACCCGAAAACGCATATTTTGAACATTTATTAATTTTATAATTCAAATATACATTATTTTTTTTGAAGTACGTCTGTTTATTACAGATTTTTACGATATAAATTGAGGTAAATAAGTTTGTTCAAATAGTTTCAGCTGTTCCGGTTCTTCAAAAGCATCTCGGGATATATAGAAATATGTATATTTATCGGTATATAAATGAATTGAATCGGGGTGTATTTCGGCTCTTTTCACTTGTTTCCATCGCAATATCTCTCTTTGTTGCTCGTTATATTCACAATCTATTCCTTCTCTATGTATCATTATACTCTTATCTACTACCGAGTAAAAGGCTTCTCTACGCAAAGCATAGTTGTAGTACAAGAAAAAAAGCAACAATGGTAACGCTAAGAAAATAATCATTAACAACACAATAACAAACCTCACATCATAACACACTCCTGCAATTAACGCTACTGCGAACAATACCAATATACTCCACCAATCGCGCATTACATTACGAAACAAAACAGCAAAATATCGCATAGATGATATGCGATAGGACTTTGTTGTAAATAATATTTGATTATCCATTACTGTGTGGCACAAATCCATACTCCTTGGAATAGAGAATGTTCTTGAGAATTATACAATGACAATTGCGACTCGGCTTGTTCCAGAGTACTATACCCGTCAATATATAGCCGATATTTGCTACCACATACACATATTTTAATATCATTCTCTACACCCATTTCTTTAAATTCGGCTATTCGTTTTTCTGCCAAACTTTGTGATGGCAATGAACCTATTACCAATATATATTGCGGATGTTGAGGCTCGATAACTAAGGCGTCAGATGCAACTACCGGCATTTCTGATAAATCAACAGATAACCGATCCTCTTGTATAACGGCTGTTGGTATAAGGGATACGGTATCACAACAGATAACTTCTTGGTATGACTCAGCAGTTTCTGTATAAAGCGAATATCCTAAAACCTCGGTAGCTACCAATGAAGCATAGTCGCTACTAGCCTCAAAATTATCAATGGGTGTCGATACCATAAGCATCAACAAAAAAATTGCTGCAACGGATGCAACCGACTGCCATACTCTATGATGCCAATGAATGTTGGTTTTGGGTTCTTCTATCTCAACATTCTCAACGGCTCTTACATCATTGTCAAATTCTTCTTCTGAGTGTAACGATAAGACATCTACCAACAATGGGAGTTCAATAGGCTTGAGTATAGTTAGTGCAACATTAACTATACTTTCGTTACTTTCAACAAAAATAATTGAATTGTTTTGCTCTAAATCAAATCGTCCGATACCTTGCCATTCGACACTTTTTTCTGTCTGCAATATTTTGCGCCACGATGCAACATCTTGTTCAATAAATTTCATTGCTTGGGCATAGTTGCATTGCATAGCCCTCATTACAGAGTGAGCCAATATGCCATCATTGTGTGACAACAGAGGATTAAAACTTATCCATTTACGAGGCGGTGTCAAGGTATTATCGGCCTCAACGAGAGCGCTAGTGTGTTGCACTATCATAGCTCCCCACCCCGGCACTATTACGCAATCGTGCTGTGTGAGAAGGTATTGAATATGCGACACAAGATTTTTCATATTGCAAAGATAATGAAATACAACGAATAAAAAAATATTTTCAGCATTTCTTACTCGCCCAAGATAGCCGATATAAGATTATCGCAAGTATCAGGATTGTATCCCAATGAACGAGCCAACTCAATGTCTTTGACAGCATCGGCATACTCATATTTAGCTATTTTACTATATGCACGCAATATATAGACAAAAGGATCATCGGGGGTCAATTCAAGCGCTCTCGCTATATCTTTATCGGCTTGCGCTACGTGACCCCATAAGATATAAGCCTCGGCCCTGCCAACATATATCTGCGGTAAATCGGGATTGCTACGCACCACTTGATTATACATCTCAACAGCTTCGTGATAATAACCTTGTGCCTTAAAATAGGCTGCAAAAGCCAATCTTGCTTTGGCACTAGCAGGGTTTTGTGTCAACATAAACTCCAAGTCCTTGCGACAAGCTGTCGTATCACCTTGCTGCATATATATCAAAGCTCTACTATAAAGAGCATCTTCATCAGTATCATCTAGAATAATAAGACGACTGTAATCAGCCACAGCTTTATCCAAGCTATCCATCTCGGCATAGAGAGCAGCTCTGTTACGTAGTAGCGTTTTAGAGGCAGGATTCATAAATAATGCCAACGAATATGATTTAAGAGCCTCATTATATTTCCCGCAATAACGCTGCACAGTACCCAAATTTGACAACAACAAGGCATTTTGGGCGTTGGCTGGCTCAGCACGCAATGCATTTTGTAATGATGCCTCAGCTCGTTCCCAATCTTCATTAGCTATATAAATATCGGCACTGTCAACCCAATGATAATATGTATCGGCCGATGCCGATAATGCTATCATTGAAAGAACTATTATAAATAACTTTAGTTTCATACTGCGAATATACAACAAAACTGTGCACTTGGCACAGTCTTGACATTATTTAAGGTGCAACACAAATTATTACGAAGGCATATTGCCACTATAACCCATCGGTTGCATTTTATAGCCCAATCGCTCCAATTCAAGCGCAGCACCTAGCCTAAACATCGCACGGCAAGCACGTACAAAAATGTGATACGCCAATTGGCTTTGAGGTTCAACTTGCTCGTGACGAATAAGGTCAACTGTAAGCTCGGCACAACGACGTATCATATCTTCAAGTTTTCTATTAATCTCACTTTCCAACGAAAGACCCAGAAATTGAGTAACAATATTCTCGTCCATATCGTCAAACCCACGTTCACCATAGAACTCATTATAGGGTGTCACCATCATCTTTTTCCAATCTTTGTCCCATCCATTTGCCACTGCCATACCCATATAGGCAGCCCATCCAACAGAAACAGTAGGATAATCACGCACTTGCTGAACAGCATCGGCCAGATACTCGGGAGCCATCACTCGCCAATAATCATCAATATCCTCGGACGATGGGAAAATACCATTTAACGTATCGTACGAATGACATAACCCTATTAATTTCTCTAACAGTCCAATTTCAAATTTATCTAAATACTCAATATTATCCATAAGAAGGCTTATATTTTTATACAACTACAAATGTAACTATTTTTCTACATACATAATATTTACAGTATAATATTTACTTGATAAAAGGATAATAATTATTAATTTTATTGTAACTTCGCACCACTAATATATAGAGACACAATAAAATGAGATACATTATCAGCATAGCAAGCATAATTATAGTAAGTTTACAATTAATATGTTGTTCTTGTCGCAAGGATGAGCCACCCATCACAACAACCAATCGCACTATTATTGTATATATGCTTGCCGATAACAACCTAGGTAGCGTTTATCATTTCGATAATGAAAACATCAAATCAATGCTTAATGCATTTACCGACAATGAAATAGATGGGCGTCTACTTATTTTTCACTCCGACAGAAATGCTCATCCTAGCTTGTATGAAATAATACAAAACAAAGATAAAACAGCTACTGACACATTACTTGTAGACTATACCGGTTGTATCTCAACCGACACAGCAACAATGCGCCAAGTAATAACCGATGCTCAACGTATTGCACCGGCCGATAGTTATGGCATTATTTTTTGGTCACACGCCACCGGCTGGTTGCCTCAAAACAGATACTATGCACCACAATACAATAACAATACCACATCATTAGGTCGAGAAGGTAAAGAAGAGCTTACAATAGATATAGACAAAATAGGCAAAGCCTTATCTCCATTTCACTTCAATTTTATTCTTTTTGATGCCTGCTTAATGTCAAGCATCGAGGTTGCATACGAATTGAAGTCGGTATGTGATTATATAATTGCATCGCCAACTGAAACTATGGGTGCAGGCTATCCCTACGAGGAGATAATACCTATGTTATATGAAGACAATATAGACTATAACGCTGTGTGTCAAGAATACTATAATAGATATATAGCCCCTACTGATTGGGACGGAACAATAGCCCTCATCAAGACATCGGCATTAGAACAACTAGCTGATGTGTGTCGTGAAATTGTTTATAGCAACAATACAACAACATACTCTCACACAGGCATTCAATATTACGACCGTAAGACACCACACGTATTTTTTGATTTGGAACATTTTATGTCACAAATGGCTACCGATGAACAAAAAGAGTTATTGAAAAATGCACTCAATGAAGCTGTTATTTATAAAGCAGCAGATGACAAGTTTTTGGGTCTTATTATAAATAATTACTGTGGATTGAGTTGTTACATACCCGGATGTGCAGATGAGATAACAGAAGAGTATTATAGCCAACTTAAATGGTATAACAGAATATACAAATAACAATACTATAACATTTAAATTATTTTACTATGAGTAAATTATTTCTCAACATTAACCCAGATGCAACAGCTCAAGCTGATGTAACAACAGAAGCCCCAACAATTGAAGAGGCTGTTAACACCCTATCACAGATGAATTTTAATGATGTTATTTCACAGCTCACATCATCTGCTGTTGACCTAGGACTCAAAATTATAGTTGCACTACTTGTATATTGGATTGGTAAATTCCTTATAGACCTACTATACAAAGTAGTAAAAAAGACACTAGAACGTCGCAACATAGATGCTTCAATCAACTCATTTGTTCTCAGCCTTATAAGAGTTGTATTAATGTTTGTCCTCATTATTACCATTATTGGTGTATTGGGCATCAACACAAGTTCATTTGTTGCACTATTTGCTTCGGCCGGTGTTGCCATTGGTATGGCATTGAGCGGAACATTACAAAACTTTGCAGGTGGAGTAATGATACTTCTCTTTAAGCCTTATAAAATCGGTGACTGGATTGAAGGTGCCGGTACATCAGGTTCGGTTAAAGAAATCCAAATATTCAATACTATACTTACTACTGCCGACAATAAAGTAATTATTGTTCCTAACGGCAAACTATCCAATGATATGATTGTAAATTATAGTGCTGGTGGAACACGTCGTGTAGACTGGACATTCAACATTTCTTACGGCAGTGATTATGACAAAGCTCAAGAAGTACTTCGTAAATTTATAAATGAAGATAAACGTATTCTTCAAACACCCGCCCCTACTGTTGTACTCGGTGAGTTGTCGGCCAGCTCGGTAGACATCGTGGTACGTGCTTGGGTTAACGGTGGTGACTATTGGGATGTATTGTACGATATGAATGAGCGTGTTTACAAAGAGTTTGCACAATATGGTCTTACATTCCCCTTCCCTCAATTGGATGTTCACATTACTAAAGAATAATAATCTGAACAAATTTCTAAAAAAACGAGTAACTGACTGTTACTCGTTTTTTTTATCTTTTAGTTATAAGGGGTATTGTGTCAACTTCAATTAATATCAAATACAAGAGTCAACCTCAATATGAGACAATCATATAGAACAACTCTATTTTTATCATCATATATATAATGTTTAGTAGGGTGCATTGGAGTAACTCTTTATCTAAAAATCAAAGTACAATAAGATGCTACCACCTAACAAAAATTAGTAACTAATTTACTATAAGAATGTAGCTACAACTACATACAGAACAATTATCAATAAGAATACAAAAAACACAACCGAGAAACTTGCAAATTGTTTCCAAGTTCCGAAGTCATCTTTGGAATGATACTTCCTTTTATGATTGTTAGCCTCAGACATAACCTTTATTTTCTTATTTAAGTTGGGAGAGGTTATCTTGCAAAGATATCACCTTCTATAATCTCACTGTGAAAATGTTCTACAAAGTTAGTTCAATAATCATTCAATGTATGCATTTAATGGTAAAATTAATCAAAAATAATAGCTCAACAGTTCAAAATTTGTTAAATGAAACAAAATGAATTAATCTCACAAAAAAAAGAGTACCTAAAAAGGTACTCTTTACATAAAATCAAAATGAATCGATTTTACTTTACCTTAGCAACCACAGCCTTAAATGCCTCAGGGTGGTTAACTGCCAAATCGGCCAAAACTTTACGGTTGATTTCGATGCCGGCTTTATGAAGAGCACCCATCAACTTAGAGTATGACATACCCTCGAGACGAGCAGCAGCATTGATACGTTGTATCCACAAAGCACGGAAATTACCTTTTTTGTCCTTACGGTCGCGATAAGCATAGGTAAGACCTTTTTCCCAAGTATTCTTGGCAACGGTCCACACATTTTTACGACAACCGAAGTAGCCGCGTGTAAGTTTCAGAATTTTTTTTCTTTTAGCTCTTGAAGCTACGTGATTTACTGATCTTGGCATAGTTTTTTCTTTTTTGAATGTTAGCGTCACCTTTACGGTGCTCTTTATTGCTAAGACATTCGGTTAATACTATTGTAACTACTTTTTTTGTTTAGAGAATTTACACTTACTATGATTACTTCATAGCGAGCAATTGCTTCACATTGTTCTCGTCAGCTTTAGAAATTACGGTAAAGTAACCGAGGTTTCTTTTTTGCTTTTTAGTTTTCTTTGTGAGAATGTGGCTCTTGTAAGCGTGTTTTCTCTTGATCTTTCCTGATCCGGTAAGGGCGAACCTCTTTTTGGCACCGGAATTAGTTTTAATCTTCGGCATTTTTTTTTGTTTTTAGTGTTACATTATTTATACTACGGAATATCCGTTAGTTTTACTTTTTCTTAGGCGAAATCATTATTATCATTCGCTTGCCTTCAAGTACCGGCATATTTTCGGCCTTGCCATACTCCTCAAGATCATTTACAAAGCGCAACAATAACACTTCACCTTGTTCTTTGAAGAGTATCGAACGTCCTTTGAAGAACACATAAGCCTTGACCTTTGCACCTTCTTTAAGGAATTCGATAGCGTGCTTGAGTTTAAAGTTGTAATCGTGATCATCTGTTTGGGGTCCGAAACGTATCTCTTTTACAACAACTTTAGCAGCCTTTGCCTTTTGCTCTTTTTGACGTTTTTTCTGTTGATACAGATACTTTTGATAATCCAATATTTTACATACCGGCGGCTCTGCGTTAGGCGATATTTCTATCAAGTCAAGTTCCAACTCATCAGCTATACGCAAGGCTTCTTGTATAGTATACACACCTTGTTCTACATTATCACCAACAAGACGTACTTCTTTGGCACGTATTTGTGTGTTTATGCGATGTTGGTCTTTGCTCTCATTACGGCCTCCTCGTTGTTGTTGACGTGGTGCACCGGTGGGTTTGGGTTTGTTCTCCATTCAATCAAATTACCATTGGTTTATCATTTTCTCTACTTCATCAGAGATTTGCGCCGCAAAGGTAGTAATTTTTACGACACCTTTATCACCTTCGCCCTGTTTTCTTACAGAAACTTCTTCATTTTCTGCTTCTTTTTCACCAACTATGAGCAAATAGGGTACTTTTTTTATCTCTGTATCGCGAATTTTGCGTCCAATCTTCTCATTACGGAAGTCGACAAAAGCGCGAATATCTTGTTTAGCAAGTTCGTCAGCGACGTGTTGTGCGTAATCATTATATTTCTCACTGATGGGTAATATTGCCACTTGGTCGGGTGTAAGCCACAAGGGGAATTTACCACCGGTGTGTTCAATAAGTACAGCAACAAAACGTTCCATTGAGCCAAAGGGCGCACGGTGAATCATTACCGGACGATGCTTTTGGTTGTCATTGCCGGTATATTCAAGGTCAAAACGCTCGGGCAAGTTATAGTCTACTTGTATTGTACCCAATTGCCAACGACGACCGATGGCATCTTTTACCATAAAGTCGAGTTTGGGACCATAGAATGCGGCCTCACCCAATTCTACTCGTGCATTGAGTCCTTTTTCTTGACAAGCCTCTACAATAGCACGTTCGGCCTTTTCCCAATTTTCGTCTGTACCAATATATTTTTCACGATTATTGGGGTCACGCAATGATATTTGAGCTTCAAAATTCTCAAAATTCAAGGCTTTGAAAATAATGAAAATAATATCCATTACTTTGAGGAACTCATCTTTAAGTTGGTCGGGACGACAGAAGATGTGAGCATCATCTTGAGTAAAACCGCGAACACGTGTCAAACCGTGCAACTCTCCACTTTGCTCATAACGATATACTGTACCAAACTCGGCAAAGCGCAAAGGAAGATCTCTATATGAACGAGGCACTGTTTTGTAAATCTCACAGTGGTGAGGACAGTTCATAGGTTTGAGCAAGAATTCCTCGCCCTCCTCGGGTGTATGTATAGGTTGGAACGAATCTTTACCATACTTGGCATAGTGACCCGATGTTACATACAAGTTTTTGGCACCGATGTGAGGGGTCATAACTTGTTGATAACCGAAACGCTTCTGTATGCGACGCAAGAAGTTTTCTAGACGTTCACGTAATGCAGCTCCACGGGGCAACCATAAAGGAAGTCCTTGACCTACCGATTGTGAGAATGCAAAAAGTTCCAACTCTTTACCTATCTTACGGTGGTCGCGTTTTTTGGCTTCTTCCATCATTACAAGATACTCATCGAGCATCTTTTTCTTGGGGAATGTTATACCATACACGCGAATGAGTTGTTGACGTGTTTCATCACCTCTCCAATAAGCACCGGCAAGTGAATTGATTTTCACTGCTTTTATGACACTTGTATTGGGGATATGCGGGCCACGACAGAGGTCGGTAAACGAACCTTGTGTATAGGTTGTAATTGTACCATCCTCGAGTTCGTTGATAAGTTCAACCTTATATTCTTCACCACGTTCTCCAAAGAGCTTCAAAGCATCGGCCTTAGAAATCTCTTGACGAACAATAGGCTCTTTACGAGCAGCAAGTTCCAACATTTTGGCTTCAATACGCTCAAAATCGGCAGCTGTAAGTGAATGTTCTCCGGGGTCTACATCATAATAGAAACCACTTTCCAAAGCCGGACCAATACCAAACTTGATACCGGGATAAAGTATTTGCAAGGCTTCGGCCAAGAGGTGTGCCGATGAGTGCCAGAAAGCGTGTTTACCTTCTGCATCATCCCACTTAAACAGTTTGATAGCTGCATCTTTTTCAATAGGACGCATCAAATCCCAAGCCTCTCCATCAATCTCTGCAACAAGCACATCCTGTGCAAGACGCGAGCTGATACTTTCGGCTACTGCAAGCGGTGTAACACCATTCTCGAACTCTTTTACCGAGCCATCAGGAAATGTTATTTTAATCATCTTTATATCAGTTAATTATATTAATTTTAAATGTAAATATTATAGGATATATACCATCCCACTTTTTTACAAGCCACAAAGTTAGCAATATTTTTTTGTTTTACAAAGATATAAAGGTGATTATAAGCGAAAAATATCTATTATTGGTGATTAATTAACATAGTATAAATCACTCATTATATAGCACTCGACAACAACTATACATTTGACGAAATAGTTGGTGCATTACCCTACTCAGCATCAAGACGTTTCAATATGTTATATGCAGCCATAACTCCCATTTCGCCGGCTTTTGACAGGTCGGCTCTTCCCGCTGTTGTATTTCCGGCTTTGATATAGGCCAATCCCCTATTGAAATACGCATCGGCAAAATCGGGCTGTAAGCGAATTGCCTCGGTGTAATCAGATATAGCATTTTCCACCTTATTCTGGGCAAAATATATATTTCCTCTATTGTAATATGCATAAGCAAATCGAGGTGATAATTCTATTGCTCTATTTAGATCTTCAACAATCAATTCATAACTAATCTGTGCAGCATCTATACTGATGGGAGATGAAGAAGAGATATTGATAGATGAGGCTTGTGATGAAGTAGCAGATTCGGCATCCAAGTTCAATTCACTTTGATTATATTCCATATTTTTGTATCGCAAATATGCCCTTTGGAAATAGGCCAACATAAAATTGGGACTCAAAGCAATTACCTTATTCACATCTTCAAGTGCTCCTGCATAATCTTGCAACAACATCAAATCGAGCGAACGTCCCAAGTACTTGAGTATATCGTTTTTACTATCAGCATCTATCTCATTCGTATAATTGGTAGCAGAGGCAAAATGTGTAGCTACTTGCATTGGCTCCAACACGGTCTCGTCATTGGTAAGTAATAACAGATATTTAAATGCTCTCAATTCATTGAGGCGATCCAACTCATCGGTAAAATGATTATTGGGACGTAGTTCATTGGGTCTTTCATAATAGTTGAGAGCAAACATTGGTTGCAACGTAACCATAACATTCCTATTCTGTATACGTCCTCTTACCTTACTCTCATATTGTGTTTCGAAGGCATCGGAGAAGTTTTCATCAGCTATCATCAGTCGGTCATACTTATTAATGTTCATATCCGACTCTCTTCGTGCATCTATCACGCTCTCTGCTCTCTGTGAAGTTTCTTTCACAAAATCAGGGTCACGACGGCGACGCTCTACCAAGTCCAATGCTGCCATAAAGTCTTTTTCTCCGCCTCTTATATCTCCATTTTTACGGCGGGCCTCGGAACGTGCATATAATCCATCAATAAACTCGGGATATACCTCCAACACGACATCATAATCGGCAATCGCCTCATTATAACTACCTAACATATCGTACAATACGGCACGATTATATACAGCCATATAATTGTGAGGCTCACGCTCAATTACCTGTGTAAAATCATCAACAGCTCTATTCCTATCACCAACTTGGGCTCTCAGCAAACCACGATTGTAATAAGTCATTACGTTGTTGGGATCTAGAATAAGGACATAATCATAATCGGACATAGCACCACGCAAATCATCAGAAAAATAACGTACTAATGCGCGATTGATATAATATGGCACTCGTCGGGGGCTCAATTTTATTGCTTCATCAAGATCCGTTAATGCACCTTCATAATCTTCGTCTCGTTCCACTCGTAATACACCGCGAACGGCATAAGCCTCTGAAAGATTTTTATCCAATGTAATAGCATAATCCAAATCCGACATAGCAGCCAACGTATCTCCCCTCATCAGATTATATTGTCCTCTGGTGAAGTAACCCGGTGCATACGATTTATGATACTCAAACAAGGCAAGGAAAGCCGAGTCGGCGGCAACGTAGTTGCTATCTTGCACATAAGCCAGGGCAATATTATATAACAAGTTTCTGTCTCCGGGAGCATACTCCAATCCTTGCTTATAATCGGCAATTGCCAACTTATACTCACCTATACTCTGACGAATAACACCACGCAGATAGAATACATTATTGAAGAAGGGATTTCTTTCGATACAAGCAGTTGCATCGGCATCGGCTCCCCGATAATCATCAAGACTATATTTAGCCACTGCACGATAATAGTAAGGATCGGCCCAATAGGGTTTCAGCTTAATTACTTGATTGAAATATTGTATAGAAACTACATAATCCTCAAACTGCAATGCATTGCGACCTATATTCATAACACGCTCGGTATTGATTTGTGCGTGAGAATATCCCGCAAAACACCAATACATAAAACACATTAATATATATATCGCAATACGCCTCATAAACATTCTTATTATGCGCAACAAAAGTACATAAATAATATGACACGCATATATATCTTTATCTTTTTTTGGTATTTTTCTTTTATTACAAAATTGGTGTAGAAATTAGGTAAATATCTCTAAATAGTTGTTGTTGTGTTACAAATTCACTACCTTCGCACTCGTAAAAACTGTATAAAATAAAGAATGATGAAAATTAACAAACTTTTTCTTGCCATTGGCACAACCGCAATGGTACTGACAACATCTTGTAAAACAAAAGAACTTGTTCAACAACAACACACTACAACACACACAACTACGGAAACAACAATAACATACAACGGCAAAGCTCTTACCAACGAAACACTCGATGGTAATTGGATAATAACCCAAGCATTGGGTAGCGATGTCATTGGTGATGGTTCAGTTCATATTATCTTCGATACAAAAGATGGTATTGTTATCGGTAATAATGGATGTAATACCTTTAATGGTAAACTCAACATTGGGAATGCCAATCAGATGTCATTCTCCGATTGTATCACCACATTAATGGCGTGCCGCCCCGAAGTTACCGATGGCAACGTTATGATGGCACTAGGTCGTACGACACACTACACAGTACTAACCGAGGATAAGCAAGAGACTACAATTGCCCTTCTTGATGAGAATAATATTATTGTTGCCACACTCACCCGTGACCCCCACAACTTATTGAATGGTGTATGGAATATCATTTCGGTTGATGGCTCTAAAGTTCATCTGGAACCTATGCCCAGTATCGCATTTGACATCAATAGTGGCACATTCTCCGGCAACTCGGGCTGTAATTATATGAATGGTAACATCAACTACGACTCCTCGGAAATAAATTTTGCAGTAAGATTGACCGATGCTGTATCTACTCGTCGTATGTGCGAACCTAAAGCAATGGAAATAGAAGACAAAGTTCTCAACACCATCAATAAAGTGGATGCCTTCCGCGTTATTAATGACAAACGTATTGAACTATACAACACAGACAACAATCATAACAACATTGTATTGGAACGCCAATAACAGAAAGAATATAGATAATAAATACACAAAGGGCATTGCCGGTGGCAATGCCCTTTGTGTTATCAAATAATAGCACTAAATACTAAAATTCACTTGTAAAGTGGAAACGGATTTTGGGGAAATCGGTTTGAGCCATTTGCAACACATATCCGCTATCGGCCATAAATACATCACGTCCATCCTTATCTACACACATAAATTGCGCCTTGCGTCTTTTGAAGTTTTCTAGCGCTTCGGCATCATCGCTTTCAATCCAACAAGCCTTATACATACTGATAGGCTCCCAACGACATTGCGCACCATATTCGTGCAACAGACGATATTCAATAACCTCAAATTGAAGTTGACCAACTGTACCAATAATCTTACGGCCATTAAATTGGTTGGTAAACAACTGAGCAACACCCTCGTCCATCAGCTGGTCTATACCTTTCTGCAACTGCTTGGCTTTCATCGGGTCGTTATTTTCGATATACTTAAACATCTCGGGTGAGAAAGATGGCAATCCCTTGAAGTGTAGTTCTTCTCCTTCGGTGAGTGTATCACCAATCTTGAAACTTCCCGTATCGGGCAAACCTACAATATCTCCGGGATAAGCCTCATCAACAACCGATTTTTTTTGCGCCATAAAGGCTGTCGGACTGCTGAAACGCATCATCTTGCCACTGCGCACGTGCTTATAATTGGCATTACGTTCAAATTTACCCGAACATATCTTTACAAAGGCAATACAACTGCGGTGATTAGGGTCCATATTGGCGTGAATCTTAAATACAAAGCCTGTAAACTTTTCCTCGGCAGGTTTTACCACACGTTCTATGGCTTGAATTTCTTTGGGTGTTGGAGCTATCTTAACAAAACAATCGAGCAACTCTTTTACACCAAACATATTGAGAGCCGAGCCAAAAAATACCGGTGCCAACTGACCAGACAAATAATCTTCTACCTCAAACTCGGGATATACGCCATCCAAAAGTTCCAAATCGGCACGCAACTTATCGGCCTCGCGAGCACCTATATAATTATCAAGTTCACTGCTATTCACATCGCTGAGCTCAATACGCTCGGTAACAACTTGCTTGTTGGGTGTAAAGAGATTGAGGTTCTGCTCATACATATTATACACACCTTTAAAAGTTGCACCAATACCGATAGGCCACGATAGCGGACGAACAGAAATTTTGAGTTCACTCTCAAGCTCATCAAGGATATCAAATGCATCACGACCCTCGCGGTCGAGTTTGTTGACAAAAACAATCACAGGAGTATTACGCATACGACACACTTCCATCAGTTTGCGTGTCTGTTGCTCTACACCTTTTGCCACGTCGACAACAATAATTACACTATCGACAGCAGTGAGAGTACGATATGTATCTTCGGCAAAGTCTTGGTGACCGGGAGTATCGAGAATGTTTATTTTATAATCGCCATAATTAAATCCCATTACCGATGTAGCAACCGATATACCACGTTGTTTCTCAATTTCCATCCAGTCGCTGGTTGCTGTTTTCTTTATCTTATTTGACTTGACAGCACCGGCAATGTGAATAGCTCCACCAAAAAGCAACAACTTCTCGGTGAGAGTGGTTTTACCGGCATCAGGGTGACTTATAATAGCAAATGTACGCCTCTTAGCAATTTCTTCGGTAAGAATACTCATAGTTTATATTTCATTATTTATAGTTACAATTCCAACTCTCCGGCTTTATCCTGACGATATTTCTCGGCAAGCAATGTAAGGAACGATGTTATATCTTTCATTGCCTTCATAGTCTCCTCACTCACTTCACGATGTTGCAGACGAAGCATCAAAATTCCATACATAGCACTGAAACAAGTTTCCAACTCTCCTACTTCTGCACCTTGTGCTTTGGAACGTAGTTCTACGATATACGGCAACGCCTTGTAGAAAGCAGCTGTATAGAAAGGTTCACGCGGAGACTTGAGCAGTCGCAAGTGCAAGTCTGTCAGGTCAATAATTACATTCTTATTTATTTGCAAATGCCCTTTCTCAACAACGCCTTCACTTCGCATCATATCTATAAGGCTTTCATACCACTCATAGAGCGATGTACGTTGCTCGTCAGTAATACCCGTATAGGCACTGACAATCTCGGCATTGATACGATCCATATCCAAGCCATAGGCTCGTATTATATCTTCTATTTGCCACATATATAGCAAATACTCAGCTATATTTTCTTTTTTCTTTATACTTGCGGTAAACATAAAAAGAGATAGTTTGAAAATATGAGTGCAAAGGTAATATAAATTTTCTTACCTTTGCGACTATCAATTGAGATTAGAACAATGAATAGCTTATACATACAACTTTTTCTCTCATTTATGAAGATAGGAGCCTTTACCTTTGGCGGTGGATGGGCTATGATTCCACTCATAGAGAGAGAAGTTGTTACCAAGCATAAATGGATATCGCAAGAAGAATTTCTTGACGAGTTGGCCGTTGCCCAATCATTGCCAGGCATACTAGCCGTAAACATTTCGGTACTTGTGGGTAACAAGTTACGTGGGCTGCGTGGGAGTCTTACAGCCGCACTAGGCACTATCCTACCCTCTTTCTTAATCATTTTGCTTATTGCAATATTTTTTGTCAACATATACGACAACCCAACAGTAGTGTCTATATTCAAAGGCATAAGACCGGCCGTTGTAGCTCTTATACTCGTTCCTGTGTTTACAACCGCCAAGAGTGCCAAACTAAACAAATATACATTTATCATACCCATAATAGTGGCACTAGCTATATGGTGGTGTGGCGTTTCGCCTATATATTGCATCATCGCCGGTGCATTGGGAGGCTATGCATATTACAAAACCGCTAAACGCAGTAAACAAAAGAAAGGAGATAACGTATGATGACCTATTTGTCTCTATTCTTAACCTACCTAAAAATAGGTCTGTTTGGCTTTGGTGGCGGATATGCAATGCTGTCTCTCATTCAACACGAAACCGTCGAGGTGGTTCATTGGGGTTCACAAGAGCCTTGGCTTACTCAAAGTCAATTTACCGATATAGTAGCTATATCGCAAATGACTCCCGGTCCTATCGGTATCAACAGTGCTACATACATAGGATATACGGTTACGGGTAGCGTATGGGGGTCGATAATAGCAACTTTTGCGGTATGCTTACCCTCATTTATACTGGTATTATTGGTGAGCAGATTTATTCTTAAGAACAAAAATAACCCTATCATAAAAAGTATATTTAGTGGCTTGCGACCGGTAGTTGTAGGACTCATAGCAGCTGCGGCATTGCTACTGATGAATCGAGAAAACTTCTCGGACAACACATTCAGTATAGCTATTGCAACTGTATCGTTCGCACTGGCCTATTTTACCAAAATACACCCAATTTTTATTATCATCCTAGCCGGTATGGCGGGATTTATAATTTACTGATATGAAAAAATACGAAGAATTAGTTGAAGAATTATATAATCGTTTCCCGGCATTTCAACAAGTTGGAGCCGGTGCATACAAGCCGGGCTTGGAAAACGCAGAAACACTCGATACATATTTTGGACATCCACATCGCACATTTCACACCATACACGTGGGGGGTACAAACGGCAAAGGCTCAACCTCTCATACATTGGCAGCCATATTGCAAGAGAGTGGATATAAAGTCGGACTCTATACTTCGCCCCACCTAGCCGACTTTCGCGAACGCATCAGAGTAAACGGTGAAATGATTCCGCGCGAAGAGGTGGAAAATTTTCTTCTCAATCACAGTGACGAGGCTTTTACATTTCGCCCATCATTCTTTGAGCTGACAACATTTCTTGCATTCAAGTATTTTGCCCAACAGGCTGTCGATGTTGCAGTCGTTGAGGTGGGTTTGGGTGGTCGTCTCGACACAACAAATATAATAACACCCGACATAAGCATTATCACAAACATAAGTCTCGACCACGTGGCTATGCTAGGGCACGACCTACCCTCTATTGCACGCGAAAAGGCCGGTATTATCAAGACCGACATTCCCGCCATTATCGGCGAGGCAGAAGGTGATGTAAAAGAAGTTTTCTTGAGCAAAGCTCACGAGGTAGGTGCCCCTATTTACTTTGCACAAGAATGTAATACTATCAGCAATGCATTCCCTCTCAATGGCGGTTGGCAGTACGAAGGAACAATAGCCGGTGATATATGGGGTGAATTGGGCGGATTGTGCCAAGAAAAGAATGCGGCAACCATCCTCACAGCCGTGCAACAACTGCGACAAATAGGTTATAAAATTAGTAACGAGGCCATTCGCAACGGATTTGCGCAAGTAACCAAACTCACAGGGCTTCAAGGCCGTTGGCAAAAACTTGGAGAAAAGCCTCTGGTAATATGCGATACCGGACATAACATAGGCGGTATGCAATACATCGCACAACAGTTGGCGTCAACACCCTGTCGTACGCTACGCATCGTATTGGGTATGGTCAACGACAAGGATATTTCGGGTGTTATTGCTCTGTTGCCACAAGATGCCACTTACTATTTTACCCAAGCATCGGTAGCACGTGCTCTTACAGCCGATGAGGTAGCACACATTGCGCACCATAACGGGCTGAAGGGCAATAGCTATACCAGTGTCAAAGAGGCTTATCAAGCAGCACTTAACGATGCAAGCGAAGATGACTTCATTTTTGTCGGAGGCAGTACATTCGTAGTTGCCGACCTGCTGAAAGGAATATAAGGGAAAAGAAGTTGTAGATAAATTTCATCAAGACTGTGTAACACAACTGTAATCGTATTCGGCCTTATTCACAACCCACTTCGTGACAGAGCAGGAATATTACCCCTTTCGGTCTGCGCCCACCTCGCTCTATATAGCTGCGCAATACAGGGGCGGATTACTCTCTCGCACGCGCTCGGTCAGATGATAGGACAGAATACAAACCCCTCCATCACGATGTGACACCTCACCTATCCACTACGTGGCAGAAGAGGATTACAACCGCCTTACAGGCAGTTGACCGGATGTCCCGATACAACTACAGCAAGACAACCCGGAAACCATTGTTATTGCTACGGTAAGAGGAATAGGAGTTGTAACGACAAGAGACACGACAGTACTCGGCAAAGTAATACCAACTACCACCACGCAACACGCGGTAGTCTCCACTCGTGGGGCCTTGTGGATTGGTCTGCGCCTGACTTGGATATGCTCCATAACAATCGAGGCACCATTCCCATACGTTTCCGCTCATATCGTAGAGGCCTAGAGCATTGGGGCTTTTAGTGCCTACGGGATGTGTTTGTCCATTGCTGTTATCCAAATACCAGGCTACATCTTCCAGAGCATTGCTACCACTGTATTTTGTCCCTCCCGACCTAGCACCTCGGGCGGCATATTCCCATTGGGATTCGGTGGGCAGAGTATAGCACTTGCCTGTTAACTCACTGAGACGTCGACAGAACGACAAGGCGTCATCATAACTAACACATTCAACCGGCAAATTTTCGCCAAGGAAATGGCTCGGATTATATCCCATCACAGCTTCCCATTGCGCTTGGGTAATCTCGGTGGCACCGATATAATAACCATTGAGGGTGACTTGGTGGGTGGGACTTTCATTACCTTCGCCATCATTCCCTTGTTCACTGGTTGCTCCCATCGTAAAGGAGCCGGCAGGCACATAAATCATCGGTATCTCTACACCATTGACTCGCTCGACAAAACTCTGTTTTGAAGAACCGGAGAATGATAATGTAGAACGTAATTTTTCTAACTCTACTTGCTTAAATTGAAGTTCTTGCTTGAGTTGATTTATTATATCATCCTTACCTGCAATTAAATTTGTCAGTTCAAATTTATCTTGTTCTAATGATTTAATTTGATTACGAAGTTCTATAACTTCAAATGCAGTACCCGCAGAAGTAAACTTTTGCACATAATCATACAACTCCTTAGCGTTGGCAAAACGGTCTCTAGGGTCTTTGGCAAGGCATTTGAGGATTACCTCTTCAAGCCAAACAGGATAGTCGGGTGTATCAAGTGTCTCACCGAGATGTGTGGCAGCATAGGCAGCTTGACGCAAAGGAAAGATGGCCGGTGGAGTATCCTGACAGTGAGCTTTTGATAACAAATATTCGGCCTCGACACTGTTTCGATTATTTACATCATACGGGAAGGGAACACGACCTGCCAAGAGTTCGTATAGCATAATACCGAAACTGTAAATATCGGATTGAGTAGTGAGGATTGTCTCGTCATTCCATTTTTCGGGTGCTTTAAACTCTGGTGCACCACCGTGTTTGCGACGGCTGCTACGTATTACCTCGTTGCCATCAACTGCCAAGCCGAAATCTAGCAAGATGTACTTACCATCGGTACGACGGATGACATTGCCAGAGTGCAAGTCATTGTGAATAATGCGGTATTTGCCAACCAATCGATTGTATGTAGCCTCGTCTACAAGTACTTTCGAGCCATCATCCGGATCATCTTCAAGACAATCTTCGGCACGATCCATACAATATTTATATACATCGACGTGACAATACGACAAGGCACTGCCTATATCATTGAGAAAATTAAGAATCTCTTGTAGCTCAATAAAGTATTTATTATCTCGAAGATAGGTAGTAAGATCACTACCCTCAACATAATCCATCTCGACAAAGGCTTTTTGAGATACCAAGCGTGGTGGATATATATGCACTATATTGGGATGATTACCATTATTGAGACGCAATAACAAACGACACTCATCAAGAAACTTTCGATAAGTAGAATCCTCAACACCATAAGCAATAGTAGCATTGAGTACGCGCATAGCACGTACGTAACCAAGCTCTTTATGTTTCACTTTAAAAACCTTGGCATATGCACCTTGCCCCAATTCGTCAAGGAGTTCATAATCTTCTAGAAAATCAGCCATTTGTCGATTGTGTGTGTTATTCAATTTACAAATTTAGGCAAAATCTGATAATAGTCAATGTAACAGGGTTAAATTTTCGTCTGAATTTAGTAAAACGACAACATATCAATCTTTCGTGCAGAACATCAACAACTTGCCTCCTATCAATTTATACAAAGCAAAGGTGGTATGCCAAAATTCACTTTTGACACACCACCTATCTTAAAACTACATATCTATTTAAAATCAGATGCCCAAATCTTTCTTGAAGGCTTCGATTTTTTCGTCAGCAAGGCGATTGGCATTGTCATAGTCGGCATACGATGTCATAGGAATACCACGCACCTCGATGTAGAATTTAATCTTGGGTTCTGTTCCCGAAGGACGTACCGAAATCTTGTCACCGGCAGCAGTAAAATATTGCAATACATTCGATGAGCAAGGCATATCGAGTTTTGTCACATTACCATCGGCATCGGTAGCAGTGAGTGCTTGATAGTCCTTAATCATAATAACGGGAGAACCGGCAAGAGTCTTGACAGGATTTTCGCGGAACGACTTCATCATAGCTTGTATTTCTTCGGCACCTTGTTTGCCTTTGCGCACGACAGAGATACCCTTCTCTTTAGAGAAACCATACTTGATGTATATATCTTGTATCATTTGATACATTGTCATACCTCTATCTTTTGTCCAAGCGGCAATCTCGGCCATTAATGACATAGCCGAAACAGCATCTTTATCACGAACAAAATCTTGAGCCAAGAAACCGTAGCTCTCTTCGCCACCACCGATGTAGCGCTCTTTACCCTCAAGATCGCGAATAATAGCTGCAATCCACTTAAATCCGGTATAGCAATCATACATCTTTATATTATTGTGCTCGGCAATAGTCTTGATGGTTTCGGTAGTAACAATGGTCTTTACGATAAATTCATTACCTTTGATAAGTCCGCGCTCTTGATAGGTAGTCATAATATAGTTGAGCATAAGCATAACTATTTGATTACCATTGACAAGAACCCACTCACCTTTATCATTCTTCACTGCAATACCAATACGGTCGGCATCAGGGTCACTAGCCATAACAAGTTCCGCATTAGTCTCAATAGCACGTTTCACAGCCATATCAAGAGCGGCAGGTTCCTCGGGGTTAGGAGAAACAACAGTGGGGAAATCACCACTTACAACATCTTGCTCGGGAACGTGAATAATATTGGTGAAACCAAAGTTAGCCAACGATGCAGGAATCATCTTAACACCGGTACCGTGAATAGGAGTATATACGATAGGTATATCGTGATGTTTGGCAATAATATCGGGGCTGAGAGAGAGAGTCTTGATGCGGTCGAGATAGATTTTATCAATCTCTTCACCTATAATCTCAACTAACTCGGGGCGACGTTCAAACTTGATATCGGTTACAGCAGCAATTTTATTTACTTCATCGATAATACCGGTGTCGTGGGGAGCAATTACTTGAGCGCCATCACTCCAATAGGCCTTATATCCGTTATACTCTTTGGGATTGTGTGAAGCTGTAAGGTTAATACCGGCTTGACAACCCAATTCGCGAATAGCAAAAGAGACCTCGGGAGTGGGTCGCAAAGACTCAAAGAGATAAACTTTGATGCCATTGGCGGAGAAAATGTCGGCCGAAATCTCGGCAAACTTGCGGCTGTTGTTACGACAGTCGTGACCAATAGCAACTGAAATCAAAGGAAGATTGGCAAAATTTTTCTTCAAATAGTTGGCCAAACCTTGTGTTGCAGAACCAACAGTATATATATTCATTCGGTTGGTACCTGCGCCCATAATACCACGCAAACCACCTGTACCAAATTCCAAATCACGATAAAAACTCTCTATCAGCTCGGTTTTATCGGGATTATCGAGCATAGATTGCACAGCAGCGCGAGTTTCTTCGTCATAACCTGCACCCAACCACACTTGTGCGCGGGCAGTTACTTCTTTCAATAGGGCTTCGTTTTCCATATCTTATATTTTTAAGTATTTGTATTCTTATTGTATACGGCTCAAATTACTGTATAAACAAATAACTATACATTTATATCAATAATTATTTGAGTTCTCTTACCAAGAGACGATCGCCGGTACGACGTACAATCTCTTCGTAATATTCGGGTGAATAACCTGGGAATTGTATTTTTTCGGGCATTCCGTATTCGTTGCGAACAAATGAGCCATCTTCATTTTGACTCTTAACATTGCCATCGAGGAACTTAACCATTAAAAACTCTCCCAAAGATTTCCAAGTAGCAGTGCTATATTCGGCAGCCTCATTGCTATACTCGGTAAGAATTTCTATGGCAGCATCTCGATGGTTGTCATACAATGCAAGAGCTATTTGGTCGATATTCAACACTTCAGCTTCAAATTGGTCTTCAAGACGTACTTGCACAGGACGAATATCGGCAATCATCGGATTGTAACGATTGTAAGCCATATTGGCAACCCAGTTGTGCACCCAGAATGCCGAAGTCCAAGAGAAGTTATAAAGGTCACCATTTTCGGGGCTGAAGCATTCAGGGACACGAGTACTGCTGCAATACATAGGAACAAATACAGCTGTATTGGCATCATCAACACCAAACCACAAAATACCGCTGATAGCCTCAGGAAGATTTTGTCGTATTTGGGCTACAAGTGTAAAGCCGGTTTGTTGTGTAGCAATAGCACGCTCGTTGAGATATTGTTTACCATCAACCTCAAAGTACATAGGACGATAACGATAGGGTGAACCAAACGGACCACCACCAACATCGGTGTGCATATCGAAAGGAGTGCCATCAAAGTGGTCGCGCATTGCATCCTTCATATCACGAAGAGTCAATTTCTTGTCGGGACGAACATATAGAGGCATTACCTCACCACCTTCACCATTGATATAGGGCAAGTACTTGTCCATATCGCTATTATGCATATTGAAGAAGCTCCATACACGAGCATCACAACCACGCAAAGCACCAAAATCGAGCGGTGCATAGGCCGAAGAGAAGCTGAAATCCTTATCCTTGCCATCGAAATAACCCATCTCGCGAGCAAAAGAAATTACATCGGGCGAATAAAGACAATTTTCTTTGTCTTTGAGAGGGAATTGGTGAATGCGAGCTTGATTGGCGTGTCCGGCGATACAATCATCGGGAATGCGAATAGCAACCCAAACAGCACCTTTACGGCCGGGGCCTTTACCAATAAGTTCGAGTATCCAAGCCTCATTCTTATCGGCAATAGAGAATGATTCGCCACTGCTATAATAACCATACTCGGCAACAAGATCGGTCATTACTTGAATAGCTTCACGAGCTGTACGGGCACGCTCAAGTCCCAATTGGATGAGTGTTCCATAGTCAATAAGACCCAATGTATCGACCAACTCAGGACGACCACCCCAAGTAGACTCGGTAATAGCCAAAGCGTGTTCATTCATATTACCTATCACTGCGTAGGTGTGAGATATTTGAGGTATAGCACCAAGTGGTTTACCGGTATCCCATTCTACAATATTACGCATATCACCGGGTTGCCAATCGGCAGCAGGTGTAGACGTTAACGAACCATACAACGAGTGTGAATCGGCAGAGTAAGTAATCATTACACTACCATCAACCGTAGCATTGCGACCGGCAATGAGTCCGGTACAAGCCATTGCCGCGACAGGGGCTAATATTGCAACGGCAAGAAATGATGAAAATCTCTTCATAATTGTGTTTTTCTAAATTATATTTACCATTTTATTGTTTGTTTATGTTGTTGTGTGTTACCACAATTATCGGTAACAGTAATGACCAGTGTACGCGAGACTCCACGACCAAACGGTGTATCGGAAGGCTTACACAAAATCATATTTTTCTTGGCATCGTACTCAAAGAGACAGAATTGTCCATCAACCTCGGCTCGATACGTGGCAATACCACTACCCTTATCTGTAATCTTAAACATAACCACTCCATTCTGTGCCCATTGTTTTTCATTATGGGGTGCAATCGTTGGAGCAGACAGATCGGCAGCTATTGCATATTTACCCAATCGACGCACCTTGGCAATGTACCAACCGGCTTCGTATCTACCAATTACAGGCGCAGTACTGCCGTTGAAAATACGAACCATATAATACTTATCGTCGGGCAATGTATCACAAGATAGTTTTATAGAGAGTTCACACCATTTCTGCAATGGTAAACCGCTATTACCAATGGCGTGAACGTGTGAATAATAGCGACTACTTTCACTAGAAGAATAATCAAAGTAGCAATTATCGTATAATGAGCCTTTAGGAATGTGTATATTCATTTCGGCTGTTGCGTACTCATTATCGTGACAATAATCAAATAGCACACCTTGAGGCACTGATGCCGGTGATACTGACGATGAACCATGAATTTTGAAATTGACACGCGACATATTTCCATTTATATCGGTCAACTCATATCGACAATTATAAGTTCTTGCTTCATTTATTATAAATGAGCCGTCGGTTGTTGTTTTGTATATATCGGGCAGTATATTACCGGGCTGAATATAACTGCGCATAATAAAAGAGCCTTTATTATTACGCCACTCATTATAATCGATAAACGAATTGCTATATCGCGACAGTAAGATAGGTATACTATCAATACAAGACTCATAAACAAGAGAATCATCAACCCATAGGCGAACATTACGTACACCATAGATATTGTTTGTTCCACTACATTTATCATAAGCCTTAATACCAACAGACACCCTACCCCACGCGGTAAAATCTTTATCACACTTATATCTATTTGTACCCGTCGATACAAGCTGTGATGTTTGCTTTGGATGTAATTGTCCATCGGCAACTTTATCGTGCTCATACAAAGCTACCAAACGAGGCTCCGGTGCAACTTTATCACTGATTTTAGACGCGAACCATATCAATGGATCGATATATGTTTCGCTCGAAGTACCACGTACCTCAAAATGTAAATGTGGTCCACCCGACGAACCACTATTTCCACTCTTGGCAATAAGCTGCCCGCGAGAAACAGGGAAAACATCGGGTGTAAATATTGTATCAAGAGCAAAACTCTCATTACGATACTGCATTACTTGTACAGAATCGGCAATAGCTCCAACAAAAGAATCGAGGTGCGCATAAACTGTTGTATAACCCGAAGGATGTGTAACATACAATGCTCTACCATACCCCCAAGGTGAAACAAGTACGCGAGAAATATAACCGGAGTCAACAGCATATACATTTATGCCTGTACGACCTTGTGTTTTGAAATCGACACCTGAATGAAAATGATCGGCGCGAAGTTCGCCAAAGTTCGCGCTTAAGACCAAAGGAATCTTCATTGGTGGCACTAAGGTAACACCATTCGATTGAGCTTGAGCAACAAAGGCCACAAGCATTATATATATGATAAATAATATTCTTCTCATTATCGGGCAAACAATCGACAAATTTAAAAAATAAAAAGCAAATATCCTATATACATATATTAAAAAGAGAATTAAAAAGACAAGAAATTAAATATCAATCACCCTGACTTCATAAAGGAATCACTTTATAGTGCATTGACATTCAAGCATCAAACTCGATATTAAAAATATTTTTATATATTTTTTGCCCAAAATATTGCACAATTCAGTAATACATATTATCTTTGCACTCGCAAAAGCAAAAGAGCTTATTGCAAATATTTGAAATGGTGCGTTAGTTCAGTTGGTTAGAATACATGCCTGTCACGCATGGGGTCACGGGTTCGAGTCCCGTACGCACCGCAAGAAGAGTTCCAAAATTTGGAACTCTTTTTTGTTATATAGCCAAATCAAGGTCGCCCTAGAGGGCACACAATAAAAAGTAGTATTACAATAAGAGATGGCATTATATCACTCAGGTTAGAAAAGTAAATACAAAAAAAATGGCGCAACCAAACATAAGTTGCGCCATAAATATTGAAATACTACTGATTACATCATAATAACGAGCAAACTTACACTTGCTATTACAAGCCATAAAAGTACACCTTGTATAAGAGGCTTGAAACCTACAGATCTAATAACATCTAATGACAAGCCACTTCCTATAAGGAACAAAGTCATAGACATACCCTTCTTGGCAAACCACACAAGAAAACTTGTCATATCGGCAGGCAAAGAGAAATATGTATTTATAATCATTGCCAACACAAAGAGAATAATAAACCAAGGAATAGTAATTTTGCAATTCTTTTCTCTAAAAATCAAGGTGGTAATGAATGCCAACGGTATAATCCATAAAGCTCGTGTACACTTGATAAGTGTTGCCATCTGTAACGCGATACCTTCACTACCGGGGAAATAGGTCTTATCGAACGCCTCTCCGGCACCCACAACTGAACTAGTATCGTGAATAGCAATAGCAGCCCACTCACCAAATTGTTCTTGTGTCATACCCAACCAATAACCAATAGGAGGAAAAATAAAAAGAGCAATGGAGTTGAGTATAAAAATCGTTCCTAGCGCAACCGACATTTGATTATCATTGGCTTTGACTATTGGCGATACAGCCGCAATAGCACTACCGCCACAAATAGCTGTACCCGAAGAAATAAGATATGACGTCTTACTATCAATCTTGAGCAGACGACCCACCAAAGCACCTATCAACATCACTGCCACAACCGAGAAAATAGTAAACATCATACCCTCTTTGCCCGAAGCCAAAGAGTCTTGTAAGTTCATACCGAAACCAAGAAAAACGACTGAAACTTGAAGCAAATATTTAGACGTTTTCTTTGCCATTTTAGGCATAGGATTACCCAATATCAAGGCATAGGCAAGACCTAAAAACAATGAAAGCGCCGGTGACATAAATGGCAATAGTGTAAGATGCATACACACTAAAAAAACGACTCTGTTATACGGCTCAATAAAAGTTTTGATACGTGACATTACGATTACTATTTTTTATAATACAGACATAATAATTATTAACGACGCAACAAAGTTAACTATAAATCAGAACAATTGTACATCAATAATATTCATTGGCAATAACTTTTTGTTATAACCCCGCATTCAATAGAAACCCAACACTAATCAAAGATTATATTTTATACCTTCCTGAATATAGCTGATAAAATCCTTTGTAATACCTAAAGTCTCGCCCTTAGTACGTACAAAGGCAAATTCGCGCTCAAATGAAATATCATCTATATCAACAACTTTGAGTGTGCCGGCTTTGATTTCTTGTAAAGCAGCTTGCACAGAAATAATTGCCATACAATCGGCACTACAAACATAACGTTTTATACTCTCGGTACTACCCAATTGCATAACTATATTGAGTTGAGACAGACGTATATTATGATTATTAAGAACGTGCTCGATAACCTCAAGACTACCCGATCCATTCTCTCTTATAACCAAAGGTACTTCGGCAAGTTCTTGGGGAGTAATAGTATCAAGCATCGACCAACGACCGGCTGTTGAAGTAACCAACACAAGCTCATCTCGCATAAAAGGCGTATATCTCAAATGAGACTTTCTACTAAAACCCTCAACCAAACCGAGATCAATACGCTGTTCTTCAACAGCACGTTCTATATCTACTGTATTACCATTAATCAAAGAAACTTTAACCTGACGGAATTTAGCAGAAAAAGTAGCCAGATATGAGGGCAACAGATATTGAGCAATTGTAGTACTGGCGCCCAGACGTAATTCACCTACGTGATTTTGTGACAACATATGCATATCAAAATCAAGCACCCGATAGCACAATAATATTTTCTCGGCGTGAGCTAATAGCATCTCACCCGCATCAGTCAATTCTATTCGATTATTCAAACGATTGAAAAGACGAGTTCCAAATTCTTGTTCCAGTTCTTGAATATGTTTGCTGATAGCAGGTTGCGTAATATGCAACTCGTGAGAAGCTCTGGTAAAACTCAGATTACGAGCTACGCTGCAAAACACTTTTAAGCGAAAATCAACCATATTATTGTCTCCTGTCTATTATCTATTCCATATTTCCCAAGCTGCATCGGCCTGACCATATAACATTTTCAATCCATTACATACAACAGCACCACGCGCTGCGCAAAGTTGCATAAAACGAGTATTTGCAGGATTATATACCACGTCATAACACAAATGTTGCGATGTTATTGCATCATAACATATCGAAGGATATGTATCGACATTGGGATACATTCCAAGCGGTGTAGCATTAATAATGATTTTATTATCCAATACTATCTGAGGCGTAAGTTCTTCGTATAAAATAATACCCATACCCGAATTGCGTGAAACTATCTGAACAGCTATACCCATATCGCGGAGTGCTGTACTTACAGCCTTTGATGCACCTCCGGTACCTAACACCAAAGCCGAAGTATGACAACAATTGATAAAAGGAGAAATCGAATTGCGAAACCCTATGTAGTCGGTGTTATACCCCACCATTCGCACACGACAATTATCACGTTCTATGCGGATTACGTTTACAGCACCTATCGATTTTGCGATATCATCAATCTCGTCTAAAAAAGGTAAAACTGCTTGCTTATAAGGAATGGTAACATTAAGCCCAAACAAATTCGGTACATCCATTAGTAAGTGAGGCAACAATGAAATATCGTCTAACTCATAATTATTATATTCGGCATCAACCCCCATTCGCGTAAATCTTTCATTATGATAAGAGCGCGAGAAAGAGTGACCAAGGGGATAACCAATAAGACCAAATTTGCGATGCATAACAATATCTATTTACCGTCGTAACCCGATTGTTCCAAAATATACATTGAATGTGTATTTTCATTCACAACATCTTCCAGTGAAAGATTAGCCCGATGCACATACTCACTATAAATACGCCACCCTATCCAACGACCTATACGTCCGGGGGCATCTTGCGAAATGACCGAGGTAAAAGGTGAAGGATTTATAAGTTTACTTATAATAAGATTGTTGCTTGTAAATAGATGAGAGCCTTCAATCAATACCGCCCATACTCTTTCTTCATTATCTTCACACCACTCAGCCTGGTCAAGTGTATATCCCATCAAAGTCTCACTACTGTCATCGTCAAGAAGTACCGACATCAGGTATAATATACGACCCTCATACAACATCCAATCTAGCAAAGTATTATTGCAAGAACTGTCTATATTGTTTCTCAATAATACTTCACACACATCCGGTGTTATACGATTGCGCTGATGCTGATACAACTCAAAATTATGATATAGGCCATTATATATAGGATAATCCACTCCCATATAACAATCTAACGATATAGAAACTATATTTCCCAACGTAAAGATTGATTTATTCAGACCCGAAATGTGAGTATATATTTGTGGTTTATCAAGATGAGGGAATAACACTCCAAAACGTAATATCAAAGAAGAAAGCAGATTTTCTTCAGTATTCATATCGGCATACTCACGCTGTACATCATTATACAGTATCGAAACAAGAGAATCACTCGTAAACCGCCTCAATCCATCACAAAATAATGGACTATCATTTAGCCCTAGCACACCTTCATTATATACACGCCAATAATGCTCATACGATGAGGCTATATCCATTTGCTCAACGGTATCGGAGAGCGAAATGTAATTGATCAACACAGAATCAAAGCGAACTATCGATATTTTCGAATGCTCGTCAACTTCAATACGGTGATGACCTGCATTGTTGCAAGATACAAGTTGCAACAATGAAAAAACAGTCAAAAAAAGAGTATATTTCTTAAACATAACACGAACTAAAATTACGACAAAAATAATATTTTTCTCCTAAAAGAACAAACATCTTATGAGAAATAGGAAACTCACTCACACAACAATATACAAAACAAATGATCACACCATTCATTATAAAAATTGTAAAACATAAATATTATAAGATGATAAAAGAAGTAATATAAACATTTTTTTGTAATTTTGCAGCAAAATAAGACTATATACATATCCATATAATGCTTATATTCAATTATATAAAATCAATTAAACGAATTTTATTATTAGCAAGCATTTTGCTAATTATAATAATCGTATCGCCACATATAAATGCGACAAACACAGAAAAGCAACAATTTGTAGTGGTACTAGATGCAGGGCACGGAGGTCACGATGCCGGTGCAATAGGTATAAAAGGAAAAGAAAAAAACATCAATCTCAATGTCGTTCTAAAATTAGGCAAACTCATCGAAGATAATATGCCTGATGTCAAAGTCGTATACACACGTAAGACGGATGTATTTGTAGGATTGAAAGAACGCACACAAATTGCACATCGCAATCACGGAAATTTATTTATCTCAATACACGCCAACTCGGTTGCCCGCAAGAATAAAAATCGCAAAACAATAAACGGAGCTTCGACCTACGTGTTGGGTACTTCAAAGAATGAGCAAAATCTTGAAGTAGCACAACGTGAAAACGCAGTAATGCTACTTGAAGAAGATTATAGTACCAAATACGAAGGCTTTGACCCCAACTCACCTGAGTCTTACATCATATTTGAAACAATGCAAGACCAATTTCGCGACAACAGCATATCATATGCTGCTCTTGTACAAAGTGAGATGACTACCGTTGCCGGCCGTAAAGACCGTGGCGTAAGACAAAATGGATTTTATGTATTAGCTTTTACAGGAATGCCATCTGTGCTAGTAGAGTTGGATTTCATCTGCAATCCGACAATGGAGAATTATATGCTTTCGGATGAAGGTCAAGCCCAAATGGCTCAAGCTCTATTTAATGCCTTTGTTAAATATAAAGCCAGCTATGACGGATTGACAACTACACCATCGACCTACCAAATAGTAGAAGATGCAGATGAAGAAATATGTACAACCGAAACTACAACCGCCAGCAATACCGCCACAACAAGCGAACCCACAACTGAGCCTACAACAGCTTCAACAACTACAGAAGTAATTGATGCAGAGCAAAGGGTATATAAAGTGCAGTTTATGGCATTACCAAACAAATTAGGCAGTAACAATAGAGCCTTCAAAGGGTTATCACCGGTAGAAGTATATTATGACAAAGGTCTTTACAAATATACATACGGTGCATCAACAACGAGAGAAGGTATAGAAGCAGATTTTCGTAAAGTCAAACAACTGTTCCGTGACGCATTTATCATCGTAATGCAAAATGGCAAAAGAGTAGAATAATAACACAACAAACAAGATACACCCCAATAACAAACCTATAAAAGGAAAATATGAAAAAGTTTTGGACTAAAGAAGTAAAAATAGGACTTACCGGTATATTGTGTCTTTTTATACTATTTGCCGGCATACAATTTCTCAAAGGTATCAACATAGCCAAACCGGCCAACCACTATATAGTAACATTTGATGATGTAAGCGAGCTGATGGTCTCATCACCTGTTACAGTAGACGGATATAAAGTAGGAGTCGTACACGATATGAAATACGACTACGAAAACAATGGCAAGGTACAAGTTATGATAAATCTTGATAAAGAATTGCGCATCCCTCGCGATAGCAAAATAACACTATCAAAAGGCTTGATGGGTGGCGCAACAATTATCATTGATATGAATCCTTACGTGAGCGAATATTACAAATCGGGTGATACAATCGAAGGAACTGCCGGTAATGACTTATTTACAAGTGTAGGCAATATGATGCCTCAAGTAACCGAGGTTCTTGTCAAAGTAGACAGCATCCTGACAGGTGTTCAAACATTGGTAAATGACCCTGCCCTACTCGCATCGGTGCAACGCCTAGACGGTATCACCGCAAACCTCGAAAGCAGCACAACACAACTTGACAAAGTATTGCGTAATGATGTACCTCTATTGATGAGCAATGTAAAATCAATAACCAGCAATGTAGATACACTTACCGGTACGCTCAATACACTACCAATCGAACATACTGTTGCACAACTCAATCAATTATTGAGCAATATAGAAGATGCCACATCAAGCCTCAAGAAAACTGATAACACAGCCGGCTTATTGCTCAACGACCCCGAATTGTACAACAGCCTCAACGGAGCTGTAAGTAGCCTTGATTCACTACTCAACGACATAAAAGAAAATCCCAAACGTTATATCAATATAAAAGTTTTCTAAGACTTTAGAATTTGAGTTTTCTTATTTAGAAACTATATAAATAAGAATTGGAAAACAAAAAGTTTTGATACCCTCTTTTTAGAGTATTCTCACCATACTTTTGGGAAACTTTTTACAGCGCGCGAGTCATTCGCGCGCTGCTTTTCAACAGTATAAACCACTATATTTCAATGCAATAACAAATTTACCTATTGTAAGAATTGAGTCAAAGAACACACCCTTGTAAGTAATTGAGATATAGAACGTTGTAACATAGTGTTAAAAAGCAAATTTTTGAGCATTTGATTTTACAAAAAAAATGTGAGAATTTTGTATGCTGAAAAATTCACGGAAATAAGAAAACACATAAAAGCTACAATATTTAATGAGTTTGGAACACGTCGCTTTATGGGAAAAATGTTTGAGCATTATTAAGGATAATGTCGACGAAATTGTGTACGAAAAATGGTTCGTACCCATCAAGTCGTATTCATTCGAGAATAATGTTCTTATATTGCAAGTCCCCTCACACTTTTTCCAAGAACACATCGAGGAAAATTATATGGAATTGTTACGTCCGGTTATTACCCGCGTATATGGCAAAACCATAAAACTATATTATAAAGTTACTGTTGTAGAAAATCCTACTGCAACAGTCAATGTATCGTCACCCGAAAAATCTATTCAGGTGGCACGCAATATGCGTCAAGGTCATCCCGCAGAACCCACCAATCCATTCCAAACTCAAGAATACGATGATCTTGCTTCGCAACTCAATCCCTATTATACATTTAATAATTATTACTCAAGCGACAGTAATAAAGTAGCTCGTGTAACCGGTGAAGCAGTAGCCTCATCACCCGGAAACAACCCGTTCAACCCTATGTTTGTATATGGAGAGTCGGGAGTTGGCAAAACACACCTTATTCAAGCAATTGGTGCAAAGATAAAAGAACAAAATCCTCGTTCTAGAGTATTGTATCTATCGGCCAATCTATTCCAACAACAATATACGACAGCCGTTCGCAATAATCAGGTAAACGATTTTATCAACTTCTATCAAAGCATAGATGTATTATTGATGGATGACATTCAGGAGTTTGCCGGTAAAATACAGACACAAAATACATTCTTCCACATATTCAATCATTTGCACCTCAACGGTAAGCAACTAGTACTTACTTGCGACCGTCCTCCCGTTGAACTAGAGGGTATTGTACCACGTCTACTCACACGCTTCAAATGGGGATTGCAAACAGAAGTAGAGCGTCCCGATTTCTCTTTGCGTCGTGACATCTTGCACAATAAGATTGAACGTGATGGTCTTACTATATCGGAAGACATTGTTGACTATATCGCTCGCAACGTAACCGATAATGTACGCGACCTTGAGGGTACAATAGTATCGTTGATGGCTCACGCTATGGCATTCAATCACGACGTGACTTTGGAACTTGCCGAACAGGTAGTGGCACGTAGTGTCAAGATGGTAAAAAAACAAGTGACAATAGACACTGTTCGCAATGCTGTGTGTACATATTACAATATGAAACCCGAAATACTTGTAACACGCTCTAGAAAACGCGAAATAGTTGTAGCAAGACAAGTTGCAATGTATCTCACAAAAAAACACACCTCAATGGCTTTGGCCGGCATTGGTTCGTTACTGGGTAGATACGATCACGCAACAGTACTACACGCTTGCAAGACTATAGAAGGTCAAATGCAAGTAGATAAAGAATTACAAAAATCTCTTACTGAGATTGAGAAATTGTTGGTAGCATAGTACAAACGACCAAACATTATAAACGGACATATCTCACAAATGATATGTCCGTTCTGATTTATAAACAACATCAACACTACTACTACCGTGAATATGCATAAACACTTCATCACACTTATTATACTGTTGGCATATTTATTACCCATAAGTGCAACAGATATAGTTCCCCAAGACTCTATTGAGCATACACTTAATGAAGTATCGGTTGTTAGCTTCTACCGAGTCAATCTTCGCACCGGCACTACTCTTTCGCGCGAAGACATCACTATACAAAATAAAGGTCAAGAACCCTCCTTCATAATAGCCCGAATGCCATCGGTATTTGCATACAGTGACACCGGCAGTGAGTATGGTTATTCATACTTCAGAATGAGAGGTATAGACCAAACTCGTATCAACATCACACTTGACGGTATGCCTCTCAACGATGGAGAAGATATGGGAGTATACTTTTCAAATTTTCCCGACTTATTGTCGAGTATGCACTCAATTAAAGTAGAAAACGGTGCAAGTATCGCAAATAACGGAGCTGCAGGTTATGCAGGTAGTGTCAACTTTGAATCCATTGACCTCATTCACGACACCATATCAAGTGCTTATGCCGGATATGGCAGTTTCAACACACTTAAGATTGGTGCAGAATACAACACCGGAAAAAGAGGGAAATTTGCCGGACATTTCAAAGCAACCCATCAACAAAGTGATGGCTTTCGTAATCACGCTTATAATAATGCACAATCGGTCTTTGTAAAATTAGGTTACTTTATCAATGACCGACACAAGATAGACTTATTGAGCTTTGTAGGACAATCACGCAACGGTATGGCGTGGTTGGGATCGACTGAACAATCGATCCTTGAAAACCCCGGTACAAACGGATGTAGCGATAGCGAAATAGACCATTACATACAAAACATAAATAAAGTACAATATCAAGGATTTGTCAAAGACAACATTTCGCTTACAGCAGCCGCATATTACAACTATGCCAAGGGCTATTATACATTCGATGTAGATAATTATATGCGACTTGTAGTCGACCCTTATTGGAACAATACTGGAGAGATTGACCGTTACAATCAGACATTTCACTATGTAGGCGGTAACTTTGCAGCGAAATTCTATCTCTCTCCCTTTGAATTAACAACCGGCATCAATGCCTCGACATTCAATCGCAGACACATAGGCACAAATAATCTGCAAGAAGACTTCTTATGGGATAATACCGGATACAAAAATGATATAAGTATTTTTGCCAAAGGTTCTTATAAATACCGTTGGATTACATTAGGAGCCAATATCCAATATCGACACACCGATTTCGATTATAAAGGAGACGTCGCATTTGAACAAATCAATTGGAATTTTCTCAACTGGTCGGTTAATGCCCGTTGGCAATTCAACAATGCACATTCTCTATATGCCAGTGCTACTCAAACACATCGCGAGCCTACACGCAGTGATATGTTTGGAGGAGAAGAAAATCTGACAACACTCTATACGACTCAAGCCGAGAGTGTTATTGACTACGAATTGGGCTACAACTTACTACTCAACAATCTTACCGCCAACATCAATCTATATTATATGAATTTCTCCAATGAGTTAATTCTCAATGGTGTTATAGGTAGTAACGGTCAGCCCATTCACGTCAATGCTGCTCGTAGTTATCGTACAGGTGCCGAACTATCGGTCACATATTATCCTATTAAGTCTCTCCGATTGATAAACAACAGCAGTTATTCAATCAATCGATTTGAATATGAAGGTATTAGTCATAATCACGTATTAAGCCCCACTTGGATTATCAATCAAGAAATAGGATATGAAATATATGGGTTTGATATCAGTGCATCTATGCGATATCGAAGTTCAATGCATTTTGATATGGAAAATTTGTATCGCATTGACCCATCTCTTCGATTTAATCTTGCTTTATCTTACACCTATCGCAACATAACCGCCGGAATATACTTCAACAATATATTCAATCAGCGCAGTTACTCCAATGGTATGATAGGAGCTCAAGGCCCACTCTATTTTATCGATGCTCCACGCAACTTCTTCGTCGATGTAAGAGTAAGATTTTGATAACTCCCAATACCATTACTATCACACCACTTTTTATATATTTTGTTAAACATCTTGAGAATAGATTGTAAATAATTAAACGTTAGTTTAATTATTCTATAAAAATCACCTATGTTTGTATAATCAAACATCAAAACAAATATTTTATGAAAAAAATTTTACTCATAATACTAATAATTGTTTCAGGATTAATTACAACTAAAGTTGTTGCTCAAAACAACGATACTATTATCGAACCGAAGAATGCAACAAGCGGCATAGAACAAACAGCCGAATTTAATCCGCATTTGGCTCCCAAAGGTTATAGAGGGTTCGTAGAGTTGGGTATAGCAAATAGTTTGGTTTTCTCAACTACCCACGGATACCAATTCAGTCACTCAACATTCTTAGGAGGAGGTGCTGGCTACTTCGACAACTTTAAGCCTAAAGACAGACAAATATTTGTACCTATTTACTTGGCCATTCAAGGCAATGCAGGTAAAAAATTAGCACAATTCACATACGGTGCAAGATTTGGAATTCTTGGTTATCACCGATATTATTACATCAATAGTAAAGGAGACGACGTATTATCTACATCAGCAGGAATTACAGGACTTTATACTCAACTGAATATGGGATTACGTCTGGGATTTACCCCCGATTTTGCTTTAGCTTTGAAACCACAAATGGGAATTATGTATACCGGATCATTATTTATATTCCTAGTAGTCAATCTAGGTTTTGAATTTTAATTGATAGAAATATATTTCTCATAGCACGTATTTACCTCCGGGCAAATACGTGTTTTTTATATCCAACGCACAAACCAAGTTATCAAAAATCCACAAACAAAAGCACACACAGAACAAACAGCACAAAATCATCAATTTTTAATTACATTATTTGCTTATTTTATTAAAATATCATATTTTTGCACATATAAGCAATACACAAACACACATATATATGAGAAATCAAATATTACTATCAATACTTGCTATAATATGTTCACTTTTTGCCTACGGTGCGCCCTCAACTACACTGCAAGAAAACGATGACAATAGAACAACCGGCACTCAAGAAAGCATATTGATAAACAAGCATTTAGCAGCACGTGGCTATCGAGGCTTTTTCAACTACACCCCCCTTACAGCCACTTTTATCAATGATGGTATATCAGGAAATATCAGTACAACTCACGGTTATCAAATTAATCACAACATATTTGTGGGTGGAGGTATTGGCTTTCATATAAACCTTGGTGATGAGGGACTAGGCGTGGCAATACCTGTATATGCTGCATTTAAAGGGAATGTAGGCACCAGATTGGCACAATTTACCTATGGAGCGAGATTGGGCGTTTCATACGCAGATTACGGCAATTTCAATAGCGATACAAGCATACACAATGGAGAAACAGCCTTGGCATATATCAATGTCAACCTAGGTTTAAGACTAGGGTTTACGCGCTACTTTGCAATGAGAATAACCCCCGAAATAGATATATTTACCGGTAAATATCACATATTGGGAGCTGGATTAAGACTCGGCTTTGAATTTTGATAAATGATTTACAACAACCATAAGATAACGACCTCGATGAGTCGTTATTTTTTTATCCAATATGGAAACAAAAGTTTTAAATATCAATCAACACGTTTTTACACTCTATTACACTATTATTCGTATAAAAATCGTAACTTTGTAGCTTAAATGTTATAAAGATGAATTTCACATTACAACATACAGCCGAAGGAACAAATGCACGTGCCGGAATCATCAAAACCGACCACGGAGAGATACTCACTCCTATATTTATGCCCGTTGGAACAGTTGGTGCTGTCAAGGCAGTGCATATGCGCGAACTACGCGAAGATATCAAAGCACAAATCATACTAGGAAATACATATCATCTATACTTGCGACCCGGTCTTGAAATTCTGCAACGCGCAGGAGGACTACATAAATTTAACGGTTGGGATCGTCCCATTCTCACAGACAGCGGTGGATTTCAAGTATTCTCACTTTCCGACATACGCAAGCTCACTGAAGAAGGTGCGCACTTTCGCTCACACATTGATGGTTCTAAACACCTTTTCACTCCCGAAAACAACGTTGATACTCAACGTATCATAGGAGCCGATATAATGATGGCTCTAGACGAATGTACGCCCGGTGATGCAGACTATAGCTACGCCAAGAAGTCACTAGCACTGACACAACGTTGGTTGGCTCGCGGCTGGAAACGTTATAAAGAGACCGAAGGACTTTATGGTTACAGTCAGGCTTACTTCCCAATTGTGCAAGGATGTGTATATCCCAATCTACGTCGCGATGCAGCCAAACACGTAGCCGATCTTGGAGCCGATGGTAATGCCATAGGTGGATTGGCTGTGGGTGAACCCACCGAAAAAATGTATGAGATGATTGAGGTGGTAAACGAAATACTTCCAACCGATAAGCCTCGCTATCTGATGGGAGTAGGTACTCCGGCCAATATCCTTGAAGGAATAGACCGCGGTGTAGATATGTTTGACTGCGTGATGCCTACTCGCAACGGTCGCAACGGTATGCTGTTCACATCGAGAGGTATTATGAATATGCGCAACAAAAAATGGGCTGATGACTTCACACCACTCGATGAAGAAGGAACTTCATATGTCGACCACGCCTATACCAAAGCATACCTGCGTCACCTCTTTATCGCTGATGAGATATTGGCAATGCAGATTGCATCAATACACAATCTAGCATTCTACGTGAGGTTGTCACAAGAGGCTCGTAAACACATTATCGATGGATCTTTTGCATCGTGGAAACGTGAAATGTTGGAACGCGTGACAACACGACTATAATTTAACAACACCTTGTAATAGCACCGATGAGAGTAAAAAATCCTTTCAAAATAATTGATATGTATATCATCAAGAAATTTCTTGGTGCATACTTCTTTTCGATTATACTCATCTTGGCTATTACAGTCGTATTCGACACAAATGAGAAGCTGGACTCATTTATGAAAGCTCCCCTAGACGCTATCATATTTGATTACTTTGCCAACTTCCTACCCTACTTTGCCAACCTATTCAGTCCTCTATTTGTATTTATAGCTGTTATCTTTTTCACTTCAAAACTGGCTGATAACAGTGAGATTATAGCAATATTGGCTAGCGGAATGAGTTTTAAAAGACTCTTTATCCCCTATATGTTTTCGGCGGCAGTTATCGCATCACTCAATATCGTACTGAGCTGTTACATCATCCCACCTTCCAATATTACACGCATTGAATTTACCAACACATACGTGCGCAATAAACGCGTTGAATATGCCAGTAATATACAATTTAAGGTTGCACCTGATGTAGTAGCCTATATAGCACGATATGACAACAGCAATAAGATGGGTTATCGTTTTTCGCTAGAACAATTTGATGGAAAAACGCTCAAATCACGTCTTACTGCTCAAACAATTACCTACGACTCGGCCTACCAATGGCACGTAAACAACTATGTAATACGCGACCTTGACGGATTGAAAGAGACAATAACCCGAGGAAGCCGACTTGATACCGTTATCAACGTAACACCATCTGACTTTCTTATCTCTCCCACCGATTGTGAAACAATGACATCACCACAATTGCGCAAATACATTTCAAGACAGAGAGAACGCGGAGTAGCCAATATCAAGTCTTTTGAAATCGAATATCATAAACGCTTTGCAATGGTTGCTGCCGCATTTATACTCACTGCTATTGGAATGTCACTAGCATCGCGCAAGGTAAAAGGTGGTATGGGTATCAATATCGGTATTGGATTATTATTGAGTTTTTCATATATATTTTTCTCGACAGTTACATCCACATTTGCAGTAAGCGGAGCCACATCGCCATTTATAGCTATGTGGATACCCAATATTATATACACAATTATCGCTGTCATACTATATAGGACAGCACCTAAATAAACGTAATAATAACTAATCAACAATATGACAATGGAAAAGAAATTTAAACGCACACTTGTCACCACAGCACTGCCCTATGCCAATGGACCGGTGCATATTGGACACTTGGCCGGAGTTTATGTTCCTGCCGATATATATACTCGTTACCTCCGCCTCAAAGGCGAAGAGGTCATTATGATAGGAGGCTCTGACGAACACGGAGTACCCATCACTATCAAGGCTCGCAAAGAAGGCGTGACACCTCAAGATATTGTAGACCGCTATCACACACTCATCAAAGAGTCATTTGAGGAGTTCGGAATATCTTTCGATATATACTCACGCACTACTAGCAAGACTCACTACGAAACAGCATCGGAATTTTTCCGCAAGTTATACGACAAAGGCGAATTTATAGAAAAAGTATCACAGCAATATTACGACGAGGAGGCTCAACAATTCCTTGCCGACCGCTATATTACCGGTACTTGTCCCCACTGTCACAATGAACGTGCATACGGAGACCAATGCGAAGCCTGTGGTACATCGCTCAATGCAACCGACCTTATCAATCCCAAGTCGGCCATCAGTGGCAGTCAACCCGTATTGCGAGAAACAAAGCACTGGTATCTTCCACTCGACAAGTGGGAATCATACCTACGTGAATGGATTCTTGAAGGTCACAAAGAGTGGCGTCCCAATGTATATGGACAATGCAAGTCGTGGATAGATATGGGTCTGCAACCTCGTGCGGTAAGTCGTGACCTGGATTGGGGTGTACCGGTTCCCGTTGAAGGTGCTGATGGCAAGGTTTTGTATGTATGGTTTGATGCTCCTATCGGTTACATATCCAATACAAAAGAGTTACTACCCGATTCGTGGGAAAAATGGTGGAAGGATCCTGAAACAAAGATGATACACTTCATTGGTAAAGATAACATCGTTTTCCACTGCATTGTATTCCCCGCAATGCTCAAAGCCGAAGGTAGCTACAACCTACCCGAAAACGTACCTGCCAATGAGTTCCTCAACCTCGAAGGTGATAAAATTTCGACTTCTCGCAACTGGGCTGTATGGTTGCACGAATACCTGCGTGATTTCCCCGGCAAGCAGGATGTACTGCGTTATGTACTCACAGCCAACGCTCCCGAAACAAAAGACAATGACTTTACTTGGCGAGACTTCCAAGCACGCAATAATAGTGAGTTGGTTGCTATATTGGGTAACTTCATCAACCGCTCATTGGTTCTCACTCATAAATATTTTGATGGGAAAGTTCCTGCTGCCGGTGAGTTGACCGATTACGACCGCGAAACGTTAGCAGAGTTTGCCAACGTAAAAACAGCCGTAGAAAGCTATCTCGACAATTATCGATTCCGCGATGCACAAAAAGAGGCTATGAACCTTGCCCGTATTGGTAACAAATACCTAGCCGATACCGAACCGTGGAAACTGGCCAAAACCGATATGACACGCGTGGCAACAATCTTAAACCTTGCATTGCAGATTTCGGCCAACTTGTCTATCGCATTTGAGCCATTCCTCCCATTCTCTGCCGCTAAATTACGCAAAATGCTCAACCTCAACAGCTTCAAATGGGAACAATTGGGTAAAACTGACTTATTGGCCGAAGGCACACAACTAGCTACTGCCGAGTTGTTATTTGAGAAAATTGAAGACGAAACCATCAATGCTCAAATACAAAAACTCGAAGACACCAAAAAAGCTAATGAAATAGCAGAACACAAAGCCAATCCCATCCGAGAAAACATAGAGTTTGATGACTTTATGAAACTCGACATACGAGTAGGTAAGGTTTTGGAATGCACCAAAGTTCCCAAAGCCGATAAATTATTACAATTCCGTATAGACGACGGTTTGGGTGGTCGCACCATTGTATCGGGCATTGCCAAACACTATGCACCGGAAGACTTGGTAGGCAAAAATGTATGTTTTGTTGCCAACCTTGCACCTCGCAAGTTGCGCGGTATAGAATCTCAAGGTATGATACTCAGTGCAGAAGATGCCGATGGTCGTCTTGTTGTAATTACACCTGCCGACGAAGTAAAACCCGGTTCGGAAGTAAAATAATACTACCATACTAGAGGCTGTGTCAAAATGAATAATTTTGGCTCAGCCTCCATCATATTAAACAATTTAATAATTCTTCAACAACATAAATACCGTTGAATATGAGAACTAGATTATTCGCTACAACAACAATGATAGCATTTATGTGCTGCATCTGTGCAACAGCTCAAAATGCATCCTCGGCACAAGAAAGTGAAGTATCACCATTAAACAGTATCAACGGACATTATTGGGTAGACCTAGGACTATCGGTAAGATGGGCTACTTGCAATGTTGGAGCATCCTCACCGGAGGAATACGGCGACCATTTCTCGTGGGGTGAAGTAAAAGAAAAAGCCAAATTTACTTACGAAAACTGCAGTACTAATAATTTGGAACTCACAGACATTGCCGGAATGAATAATTATGATGCCGCAACAACAAATTGGGGACAAGAGTGGCGCATACCAACAAAAGAAGAAGTCGTTGAATTATTTGAGAACTGTGAGTGCCTATGGACTTCTATCAATGGTGTAGAAGGAATAAAACTTACCAGCAAAATAAACGGGAACAGCATTTTTATTCCCGCAGCAGGATATAAATACTTGTCACTACCAACAAAAGCCGAAATAGAAGGACAATATTGGATTTCTACATCAAGTAACAAAAAGAATGCCGACTTTTTCTTTTTCTTCAGCTCTATGATACCAACATACATATCTGAAGATAAAGCACCCGGAAAAGCTATTATTGGTTTAATTGATGATAAGCGTGCAACAGGCAGGAGTATAAGACCTGTAACAGAAAAGTAAAACTTAGAATAGAAATTATGAAACCTACAATATACTTATACAACCTACGCAACGAAAAAGGAACACAAATAGAAATTCTATGTTCAACCTTAGGTGTAGCTTGTCATCACGTAGACCCCGCATTGTATGGCGAAAAGATAGGATATATAACACAAATAGAAGGTTTTGAAAAGAGTAAATCTGACATTGCCACGACTCCTATCAATGACGAGATGATACTCTTTAAAGAGTTTGACCAAGAAAAGCTCACCAACTTTCTTACATCATATCGTCAAGCAGGTATAACTGTCGTACCTCTCAAAGCAGGCCTCACCCCCACCAACATACATTGGAGTTCTGTTGCATTGCACGCCGAACTGCAACAAGAACATCAGGCATTCTTAAAAAACAAATAAGAATTGGAAGAGAAGGAATTTCAGAAGAAGACACGAAGTGCGTTTATATGGAATATGCTCGACCGTGTAGGTTCACAACTCATATCGGTAGTTGTGGGCATAGCACTTGCGCGCACATTGGGCGCAGCCGAATATGGACTAACAGGCGCACTAGCCATCTTTATAGCCCTCTCCCAAACACTTTCGGACAGCGGATTCTCCGCAGCCTTGGTTCGCAAAAAAGAGATAACAGAAACAGACTATAACACAGTATTTTACTATAATCTTTTTATATCGATACTACTATATGTAATTGGTTATTTTTCGGCGCCTGCTATTGCAAGTTTCTTTAATGAAACCATCTTGATACCCATATCACGTGTACTATTTATAGTATTCATATTCTATGCATTGTGCCTTATACAGAATGCCAAGATGGTGAAAGAAATAGACTTCCGCAAGGTTGCTACCATCAACATCAGTGCTATAATCATATCGGGCATTATTGCCCTATGGATGGCATACAGCGGATACGGAGTATGGGCTCTCGTAGCACAAATAACCATACAGGCGTTTATCAAAATGATAATGCAATGGATGTGGGGCGGATGGCGACCACGCTTGCTTTTCTCGTGGGAATCATTCAAAAGCCTCTTTGCTTTTGGCTCAAATATAATGCTTGCCAATGTACTCAATGTACTGTTCCTCAATATGTATTCTGCCATTATAGGCCGCTTGTATAGCAGTAGAGAGCTAGGATATTACTCACAAGCCAACAAATGGAGCGATATGGGAGTATCAACACTTTACGGCATTATACTGAATAGTACCTATACCCTATTCAGCGCTATACAAGACGATCGCGAAAGATTGCTACGAAGTTACCGCAAAACAATGAAGCTCACAGCGTTTATCACACTGCCGGCTTTGCTTGGACTAGCAGTAACATCACGCCCTTTTATACTCATATTGCTGGGTGAAAAGTGGAGTACTTCAATACCAATGTTCTCACTCCTGCTCATTGCCGGAATATTTACCGTTTTGACATCGGTCAATGGCAACTATATTCGCATCAAAGGCAACTCTCGACTTGTATTACAACTAGAGATATTCAAAATAGCTCTCTTTATATTAGTATTGGCATTCACTTGGCATTTACCAATCATACAATTATTATATGGAATGGTAGCAACACGAGCTATCGTTTACATAGTCACAATAGTAACCATAGGACGTAATGTCGGCTATACCTGGGATATGCAATTACGCGATGTGATGCCATCGGTGATAACAGCTATTATTATGGTTGCAATAGCCTTCCCTATACAATATTTCATTACCAATATATATCTATTATTTGCCACACAAATATGCGTTTGTGCTGTATTCTATCTCACCGTCAATAGATTCTTACAACGTGAGATAATGGATGAAATGATACGTACATTATCGAAAATAGGCAAGTAGGAAAACGTTTGCATAAATTTTTCTCAAAATAAATAATGTTTTAAAAATTCATTTAAAACATCAAAGCTATATTTGCAGAGGTAATTCAAGAAATAATAGAAATATATCAAACACAATAAAGCTCTCGTTCAACAAAGGAAAAATTGATTATTCATGGTAGTATGGCTGTCCACATGGTAATGTCGACAGTCATTTTTTTTATTATCATACAATAATTATCAAGATAAATCACTAAATTTGTCAATCGTATAATTATTGAAATATAACCATAAAAAACAACCTATATGAGTATAATCGTTTCACCTTCAATTCTAACAGCCGATTTTGGCAAACTAGGCGAAGAGTTACAATCTATGTCGGCCTGCGATTGGATACACATTGACGTAATGGATGGTGTTTTTGTACCCAACATTTCTATTGGTTTCCCTATCATCAAGGCTGTAAAAGAGAATACAGACAAGGTCTTGGATGTACACTTAATGATTGTAGATCCCGACCGCTATATCGATCGTTGCAAAGAGATGGGCGCTGATATTGTAACTGTACACTACGAAGCGTGCCGCCATCTGCACCGTACTATTGCCGCTATCAAAGCAGCCGGTATGAAAGCCGGTGTTTCGCTCAATCCTCATATGCCGGTGAGTATGCTTGAAGAAATACTCCCCTATGTCGACTTGGTACTAATAATGTCTGTCAACCCGGGTTACGGAGGTCAGGCATTTATCGAGACCTCAGTCGAAAAGGTAAGAAAACTTAAAGCTATGATAGACAAAGGTGGATACAATGTTACTATTGAAATAGATGGAGGAGTGAATGAACGTACAGGTCGTCTACTTGTAGATGCCGGTGCCGATGCACTTGTTGCAGGCAACTATGTAGTCAGTGCGCAAGATCGTACAGCGGCTATACAAACACTGCAAAGTCTGAGATAACTATTATAGGGCAAGAGGTCGTGCTAAAATGAAGAATTTTAGCACGACTTCTTCAGCTATACAAGACTAAACATAATTATGGAAGGGATAAATTTTATTGCCATAGACTTTGAAACTGCAACCTCACAACGGTCATCGATATGTGAGGCCGGTATATGCGTGGTTCGCAATGGGATAGTTGTGGAAACTCGCTCTTGGCTGGTTCGTCCCGAGAACAATCAATACAACTATTGGAACACACAAATTCACGGCATATCGGCTCGCGATACGGCAAATGCTCCCGAATTTCCGATAGTATGGAACGAAATATGTAAATACCTTGCCGACACACCTATTCTCGTAGCACACAATGCCGGCTTTGATATGAGCTGTATTCGTAGTGCATTACTCTTACACAACATCCCAAAACCTAATATTCAATACTATTGCACACTACAAGCAGCACGACGCATATACAACTTCTCTTGTAACAAACTAAATGCCCTATGCGACCATTTTGAAATATCTTACGACGCACATCACCGAGCCGGCAATGATGCCGAAATGTGTGCAAGACTCTTTCTGCAAGAATTGAAAGATAACGGATGGTCTACACCCGAAGAAATGGATTTCTGTCGCGGTGATTTATAATTATTTACCACAATAATATACTTGAAGATACCTCTTTATTATTAATCGTTGACTCTTTTAGTACATAAACCTTTAGGGCTTGTTGGGCTTATTGATTAAACATCTTCATTATATTACCCCCTGACACACAGAACAATACAATAAAAAAAGCAACCAATCAATGATTGGTTGCCTAACTTAGTTGCGGAGGCCGGATTCGAACCAACGACCTTTGGGTTATGAGCCCAACGAGCTACCACTGCTCCACTCCGCGATGTTTTGTGAGTGCAAAGATAGAGCATTACAAATTATATTCCAAATTTTTCGGCAATAAAAAATTGTTAAATAATAAAATCATAATTTATCAACCTATATTACAATGAGTTACAAAATAGACAATGAAAGTTTTCAAAAAAATACTTGCATTTTGCAATAAATTTAGTAATTTTGCACGGTTTTGAAAAAAGTGTGCAATTCAATAGATAAGCAATGTCAGATTCAACATATCAACTCATAATAGAAGAAGCACGCCAACTCTTTGCTCGTAAAGGACTTACCAATACAACTATGAACGATATTGCGAAAGCATCGGGCAAAGGACGTCGCACTATATATACCTACTTCAACAATAAACAAGACATTTATTGGGCTGTGGTATACTCCGAAATGAATAGATTATATGATAAATTGGAAAAAGTCGTAAACAAAGACTTATCTCCAAATGAAAAACTGGAGGAGTACATCGACGCTCGCTTGGAAGGAATTCGTGAGATAGTGATACGAAACGGCTCATTGAGGGCTGAATTTTTTCAAGATATAGCGGAGGTAGAACACGCTAGAAAGAAAATTTCAGGTGGAGAGATTGCCCTACTACGCAAAATTCTCGATGAAGGTGTTGCAAAAGGCAAGTTTATCGTACATAACACTCACGCAACGGCAACTATTCTGCACTGCGCCTTCAAAGGCCTTGAAGTACCATATATAAAGAATATGTTTTATGAGCTAGGCATAGAACGCAATCGCATAAGATGCTTGATAACAGACTTTATGCTATACGGTATAATGAGATAACAAATAATACAAATAACACCCTACTACATATAAAATAGGGTAACATAAAAAACTTAAATAATATGAAACTACTAGAAGGAAAAGTTGCTGTCGTTACAGGTGCAGCACGTGGCATTGGTAAAGCCATTGCATTGAAGTTTGCATCGGAAGGTGCCGATGTAGCATTCACCGACCTTGTTATTGATGATAATGCAAAGGCTACTGAAGCCGAAATCGCTGCTTATGGAGTACGCGCCAAAGGTTATGCTTCAAATGCAGCCAACTATGACGATACCCACAATGTTGTAAACGAAATAATGAAAGACTTTGGTCGTATAGATATTTTGGTTAACAATGCCGGTATCACTCGCGATGGTCTTATGATGCGTATGGACGAGAAACAATGGGACGCTGTTATTACGGTAAACCTTAAATCGGCATTCAACTTCATACACGCCATTACACCCATTATGATGCGTCAACGTGGTGGTAGCATCATCAATATGGCATCGGTTGTAGGTGTATCGGGTAATGCCGGACAATCTAACTACTCGGCATCAAAAGCCGGTATGATAGGTCTTGCCAAATCTATTGCCAAAGAGTTGGGTTCACGCGGTGTACGCGCCAACGCTATTGCTCCCGGATTTATCATTACCGATATGACAGCACAACTCAGCGAAGAAGTACGTGAAAGCTGGGCAAAACAAATTCCTATGCGCCGTGGTGGTACACCCGAAGATGTTGCTAATGTTGCTACATTCTTGGCATCTGACCTTTCTTCATACGTAACAGGTCAAGTTATTCACTGTTGCGGTGGTATGAATATGTAGTAATTGACTTATATATCAGACACTACAAAAAGAGCGATGTACCAAAATACATCGCTCTTTTTATAACGTATATACACAATTTTAGTATGTCAACGCTTCCTCGTGATAAGTGGCAAATGCTTTGAGATTTTCACGAGTTATAGGAGAGCAGAATTGAGTTCCTTCAAAGAAAGCATCATTCTCTTCGGCACGCTCTAACAGTAATTTATCTTGTAAGTATTTTACAACATTTTCAGTTCCATCGACAGTAGTAACAGTTACTGTCAACTCTCCATTCTTATCTGTTAACATTACTTTATCTCCGGCTGAAACTTCAACATCGAAGGGAGCATACGTAGGTATCATTATGCGCAACGAAGCATCTTCGTTACGTAACACATATCCATATATAGTTTCATTTTCAGTACGATTATATGTACCGACAACATCACCTCTACCAACGCGCTGACTATAAGTAACAGACGTAACAGCCGAAGGCAATTGAGGATTGAGAACAATGAGACGATTGACCATATCGGGACGTATTCCTAAGAAATATTGGTACCAAACCCGTAGTTGCTCGGCATTACTCCAAGCTTGCAAGAATGTTCCCGAACGATTAGCCCAAGCAGCACCTTCGCGAGGATGCGCATCAGCATTTTCACTGAGGCTACCCACAGCACCCTCGACAAGAGCCTGACGATTCATATTAGAGAAAAGTTGCCAAGCAATATCGGGTTGCCCCATCTCTATCATACGTTGCATTGCGTGACCATTATTCCACAACCATACGGTACCATTATGATATGCATCATCTTTATGATAATAATGCCAATTTTCGTGTTGAGGATGGAAATTATCATCCTTTTGGCTCAACGAACCAACACCCCAGGGATAAACAAGTTCTTCCCATACACGACGTGTCACCGCGCGACAGAAGTCGGCATTGTCAATCAGCTCAAAGGTATAAAGTTGATTGGGACGATACTGCTCATCGCGAGAGCCATCGGCATTAAGGTGGTCGACAATAAGTAAATTCTCTTCATCACAGTAGTCGGATGTAAAATTCTCACGCAAGAGTTGGGCTCTTGTTTCCCATTCAAGTGCCGCAAGATCATCACCGACAAAACGAGCCATATAAGCACCATCCATCAACTGATGGTACCATAATGCTTGAATATCATTGGCACGATTGCCACGAGGTGAACCCGGAATACCCAGACGCACAACATCCATCCAAGTATCAGCATCGTCGTGACACAAATATCCTCTTTCATCGGTAAACAAGGCAATAGAAGCAGTAATACTGCGTGACACAGCAGGATATATTTCACGAATAAAGGCAGTATCACCCGAATAGCGAACATAGTCGGCAACCTGCATTACAAATCGAGGTGTTCCATCGGTAGTGTTGTACAATATTCCATCCATATTGGCACGATTGGGGATGCGACCCAATGTAGGTGATTTAGGATCTACATCTTGTAATCTTGAGAAATCGGCAAGTATTTCTCTTGTAATATCAAACTCACCATTAATAAGAGTAGCACCCGGCATTGATATGAACATATCACGCCCCCAATATTCATTGAACCAAGGTAATCCTGCATATATACCTCTACCCTGCTGATTAGTTACCAATTCGTCGGTAGTGAGTAGTAACCACGCAATAGCTCGATCCAACGAGTCTAGATTACTCTTCATCGGATTGGATAAGGCAACAAGATTATTCATACGTTCTCTACGTTGTTCCATCCACTCTTGACCGTGAGTGCGATAAGCGAGAATGTTCTCATTACACTCATCAGCAGTACCATAAGCCAACAAAAATCCTCCGGCCGAGGCAGGCGCAGTCATTTTATTATTTTCATATTGTACATCGGTTTCACTCATAGGTGCGACAGCAACAAATACATCAGGTGTTTCATCGGGTACATACCACGCCACATTATCGGCAAACGAGGAAGGAGTAACCAATGTTGTATCAAGGGAAATCGCTATTGTTTCGCCTTGAACATTATCCAACGAAATTGACAATATTGCACGGTCATCAACCATTGCAAACTTCTCGACAGCCAAATCATAAACACGATTGATATAATGCGGATATACAACCACCTGAGATTGTGAACGAGTCAAATGGGTAGAATCGACAAAAAGAGAATAATCTTTCATAATGCGACGCTGCTTGATATTCCATCCGGCATACCATTCTCCAAACATATCCTGATGAGTACGACCATAATAGTACGCGCTACGTTTGTCGCTATAAGAATACTCTCGATTCTGCTCCGGTGTAACTTCAATACCCATTTTATCAACACTCATTACAGGCTCGGACTGTGGGTTGTCACAAGCCGTAAGTGAACATACAGCCAAAGCTGCAATAAACAGATTTTTTTTCATTATTATATAGTATTATGTATATTGTTGATATAAATTTTTCATTTCATTCCATTGAGTAGCGATAGCCTCTGCACAACGTTCACCATCAATAGCCGCAGAAACAATACCTCCCGCGTAACCGGCACCTTCGCCACAAGGATATAAACCTTTCAACGACACGTGTGTCATCAGTTCGTTATCACGAGGTATTCTCACAGGAGATGATGTACGAGTTTCAACGCCAATCATAGTAGCATCTTTGGTAAGAAACCCGTGAGAAATCTTGCCAAAATGCTTAAAACCTTCACGTAATCGCATAGTGATATGTTCAGGCATCCAGAAGTGTAACGGAGAAGCCACAAGCCCGGGTGTATAGGATGATGACGGAAGAGTTGTAGAATTACGACGGTCAACAAAATCGGTCATACGCTGTGCTGGTGCAGTTTGTCGACAATTACCATTGACATAACAGAGACGCTCCAACTCTTCTTGATACTTGATACCGGCAAGAACACCATACTTCTCGACGTCGGGAAAATCTTCGGGTGCTATTTCTACAACCATACCCGAATTAGCCCACTTAGAACCGCGATTAGATGGAGACATACCATTGACCACCAATTGTTCGGGACCCGTTGCAGCCGGGACAACAAAACCACCGGGACACATACAAAATGAATATACCCCCCTACCCGCTACTTGCGTTACAAAGCTATACTCAGCAGCCGGAAGAAACTTACCGCGCCCCGAAGGATTGTGATACTGAATACTATCGATAAGATGCTGCGGATGCTCCAATCGTACACCTACGGCAATACCTTTAGATTCGAGCATTATTCCGGCATCGTGAAGATAGTAGTAGACATCTCGCGCCGAGTGACCGGTAGCCAAGACAACAGGACCACGAAAAGACTTTCCACAAGCAGTAGTTACGCCCATCACTACATCATTATGCATTAATAGGCTTGTCATACGTGTCTCAAAATGCACCTCTCCACCCGAACGAATAATCTGATTACGAATATTCTCTATAACACGAGGCAACTTATCTGTGCCAATGTGCGGATGTGCATCGGCAAGAATAGCAGGAGATGCACCGTGTTGACACAGAATATTGAGAATGCGATTGACATTACCCCTCTTCTTGCTACGAGTGAACAACTTTCCATCCGAAAATGCTCCGGCACCACCTTCTCCAAACCCATAATTCGATTCGGGGTCAATGCGATGCTCACGACTTATCATCGCAATATCACGTCGACGCGCGTGAACATCCTTGCCTCGCTCTATGAGAATGGGGCGAAATCCGGCTTCAATGAGACGAAGTGAAGCAAAAAGTCCGGCTGGTCCGGCACCTACAACTATAACTTGAGGGGCTTCTGAAACATCGCCATAAATAATCGTATCGTATGCATCATCTTGAGGCAACTCATTGATATATATACGCACAGTCAGATTGACCATCACTTGACGACGACGGGCATCTATAGAGCGTTTCAATACTCTCACAGCGCAAATATCCGACACTCCTGTATTATTGAGATATGCTATTATATTATGCTCTGATGCTGCTTGATGAGGCAGTAACCGTAATTGTTGTTCTTGTATCATAAGCTATTATTTATCCAAATAGCAGGCGGAAAGCCTCTTCGACTTTGCCTACTTGCTTAATCTCTATTTTCAGTTTAGAGGTGTCAAAACCATTGATATTATTACGGGGTATAATAATACGCCCGAAACCCAGCTTTTCTGCTTCTAGAATGCGCTGTTCTATGCGATTGACGGGTCTTATTTCTCCAGACAACCCCACTTCGCCTGTTAGACAAGTATTTTCTTCAATACACATATCCATATTAGATGACAAGACTGCGCTAATAATGGGTAAATCCATAGCCGGATCATTTACCTTGATACCTCCGGCAATATTCAGAAAAACATCTTTCTGTCCCAACTTGAAACCAACTCGCTTTTCCAACACAGCCAATAACATATTCATACGACGTAAATCAAAACCTGTCGACGAGCGTTGTGGTGTGCCATAAGCTGCACTGCTAACAAGTGCCTGTGTCTCAATAAGGAACGGACGTACACCCTCAATAGCTACAGCGATAGCAACTCCGCTAAGACCTTCGCTATTGTTGGTAAGTAATAATTCGGAAGGATTACTTACCTCTCGCAATCCATTCTGGCGCATTTCATATATACCTAGCTCGGCAGTACTTCCAAAACGGTTTTTGACCGAACGCAGTATTCGATACATATAATGACGATCACCTTCAAACTGCAAGACCGTATCGACGATATGCTCCAACACTTTTGGACCCGCTATACTGCCTTCTTTATTGATGTGACCTACCAATAAAACCGGGGTACCACTCTCTTTGGCAAAACGTAATAATGCCGCTGTACATTCGCGCACTTGTGCAACCGAACCCGCTGACGATTCAAGCGTCTCTGTAGCAATAGTCTGTATAGAGTCTACTATAAGAATATCGGGACGTACATTGCGAATGTGTACCATTATATCTTCCAACATTGTTTCACATACAATGTAACAATCGGGATTTTCATAACCGATACGCTCGGCTCTCAACTTGAGCTGACGAGCACTCTCTTCTCCACTTACATATAGAGTACGATAATTCTGGAGGGAAAGAACAGTTTGTAATATAAGAGTAGACTTACCTATACCGGGTTCGCCACCTATCAGTACCAATGAACCTTTGACCAAACCTCCACCAAGAACTCTATTCAACTCCTCATTACCAAGATCGATACGAGGTTCATTGGTCGCATCTATCTGCTCCAAACGCAATGGTTGCTGTTTAGTTCCATCAACCGAATGAGACAACTTAGATTGCGAGGATGGTTTTGTCGACACAATCTGTTCGATATAAGTATTCCATTCGCCACAAACAGGACAACGACCTATCCATTTGGGACTCTCTGCCCCACAGTTGTTACAACAATATACACTTTTAGTTTTGGCCATAAGAATTAGATTTTATAGTTCATTGCCCTACGACGAAATTCGGCACACGTAATGGCAGTCGCAACAGCTACATTCAGGCTCTCACTAGTCTCTACACCAATAGGATAATTGGGTATATACAATTTATTAGTAACATAAGGTTCAAGATAATGTGATATGCCATTACCCTCATTACCCATAATGATAAGCCCCGTAGTAGTAAGTTGTTGAGTATATAGATTTTCACCGTCGAGATATGTTCCATAGACAGGTATCATTCTATACACGCGTTCGATAAAGGGTTGCAAGGGAAAATAATGCACAGCAACACGAGCCAGAGCCCCCATCGTGGCTTGTACGACCTTAGGATTATACACATCGGCTGTTTCGGGCGAACATATAACATTACGAATACCCATCCAATCGGCAATACGAATAATAGTACCTAGATTTCCGGGATCTTGCACTGTATCGAGAACAAGTGTCAACTCTTGTTGCAATATTTGTTCGTCAAGATGATGTTGAGGTATCTTATAAACAGCCAATACATCTTGAGGAGTTGTCAACATTGATGCTTTGGCCATCTCATCCTTCGACGTTTCCACACACACATCAGCCTTTACATTTTTATGACTAGCCCACCACTCGGGTGTTGCAACCAACATACGACAATCAAAAGCATTGAGCGTATCCTCAACAAGTTTATTGCCTTCGGCAAGGAAACAACCACTCTCAACTCGCTCTTTTTTGCGCGATAGTGATTTAATGAATTTTATTTGATTCTTGGTAAGCATAATCCACTATTAATCGACACATCATTCGATAGCATACTCTACCGTAAGTATATATCTGTTCAATTTACAAAGATAATGTAAAAAGCGATGTATAGAAAAACATTAGAATGGTTTTTATTAGTACTAAACGCTGTTTCACTTAAAATTTGCATAATTGATAATATCGCACAACAGAAAGAGGGGCAATACCCAACTGGTATCACCCCTCCCCATATTGATATGCAGCAAATCAATACTAACGAGAACCACGTGTAAAAATTACTACACGATTCCAATCATTGTGATTGGGATATGGTTGAGTATCACTACCCAAAGCCTCAATAACTATGCGACTAGCATCAATACCATAAGTATTACGAAGTATATGAGCAACAGCTTCGGCACGACGCTTACTCAACTCCTTATTGTATTCAGAACTACCGGTGTTACGATCGGCATATCCTGTAATGGTTACAGTACAAGATGGATTATCCTTAAGCCATTGAGCTACATTGTATATTCCTTGCATTTGGGTACTTGTCACCACATCACTATCAAGAGCAAATGACACAGAGGCAGTCATCACACCGCTACAATCGGCTTGTTCAACAATAATAGTTTCTGTAACTTCGGGACAAGGAGGACACGGTTCACTGACCGGTTTGCGAGACATACAAGCATCCAACTCGGCACGCAACTGATTGGTGCGACGATTAAGTTCGGCAATAGCCAACTGGTCTACATAAGGATTATATGCTTTGAAACGACTTTCTCTGAACTTGAACGAAAAACCGGCTATTGCAGATATGGCGGTCTCTATCTGACTACCGGCAATAACGTGATTAAACTGGTCGGCAACGGCTTGTACCCTACCCTCAATAAAGAAATCGGCATAATGAGCCAGACGGAAATTAAACTTAATACCACCGGTCACAGGCATTGCCCAGGTATCATCGTCAGTACCTGTGTGATGCCATCCGTAAGCACCTCCCAGACCAATAAAAGGAATAATAGACATAAATCGCTTCTCATTATAGCCCCATAAAGAGTTGGTCATATTCCATAAGAAATCGACATAAAAAGCGCCATACTTCATTGAGCCTTTATTGATAGTATTACGCATAGTTTCTCTCCAATCAAAGTGCAACGAACCGGCCATAGCACTCATACGCATACCTATGTATGGTGTAATCCACTTACCTACAGCCATATTCATAGCCAAAGTAAAGTGAGCATCTTTCATATTATGCTCGTTGAGGAGCGTTTGACCACCTGCACCAATAGACAGATACCAATTGTCAAGATTACTTTCGGCGTAATAATGCGACTTACCCGGAACAAGTTCTGCCACAGTAACCTGCTCTTCAACAACATATTGCGCCGACACATTAGACACATTCAGTGCTAAACAGACAATACTACAGAAGTAGAATAAATGTTTCGTTCTCATTTTTAATAGATTTAGTTGATAATATTATATCTTGCTTGCAGGCGTTGTTTATAGTCAACCATCAACCTACATTTTTTAATTAAAACAACGCTCATTTAATTCTGTTCAATAATATATAGCTATGCGATAACGTATAAATACCGTTTAGAAAAATTTTTATATGAAAAATGTTTTGATATATTATAAATTAGTAAATTTGGAACGGAAATTGTTTAATAATCAACGTGAAATTTCTTTTTATGGCCAATAACAAAATAGAAACTGTAATAAGACGAATAATCTCACGACTTACCCAACGATATATTACAACCGTCAGACGTGAGAGTAACGAGAAAATAGCGTGGGAAGGAAAAATCACGCGACTATACATCATCGTGAATATTCTATTATACACAGTTATAGTAGGTGGCGTATTTTTTGCATTATTCGCTTGGACACCTTTACATAATATATTACCCGGATATCTACACAGCAACACTCGAGCCGAGATAATAAATAACACACTCAAAGTAGACTCACTGACACGCGAGATGGAACTGCGTGACAGATATATAGAAAATATTGCTTCTATCTTGAATGGCGAGATAACCATCGATAGCATTGCAAGAGATACTGTAATGACCAATGATAGTACGTTAATATGGAGCAATGACATTCTCACCTACTCATCGGCTCAAAGCGACTCATTCTCTCAACAATACGAACAAAAAGAACAATTCAATCTTACAATGCTACCTCCTCCGGTAGAAGGAGTCCTATTTCATAAACCACTTTCAGGCACTATTGTCAGTACTTTTAATTTAAAAGAAAACAGACCGGGAATAGAGATACAGACTGCAAGAAACACTTCGGCAGCGGCAGTACTAGATGGCACAATAATTTCGATAATAAATACCATATCAGATGGTTATGTTATAACCTTGCAACACAACAATAATTATGTGAGCATATATCGCAATATTGGTGAATGCTTGCGCAAAGTCGGAGACAAGGTTATTGCCGGTGAACGCATTGGAATTGTAGGCACAGCTCTTAATGACTTGGCCGGATTTGAACTATGGCATCAAGGTATGGCAATAGACCCACAATTATACATCGTATTTTAAAGTATATTCACCATACAGCAATGGGAAAAGAAATAGAACACAAATATCTTGTCATAAACGATCAATACATAGCACTACACACTTCGGCAACACATTTTAAGCAAGGTTACTTAACAACCGATAAAAAGTGTGTTGTGCGCGTGCGCATAGCAGGTGATAAAGCATACTTGACCATCAAAGGAGAGAATAAAGGTGCTACACGACAAGAGTATGAAATAGAAATCGACACAGCAATGGCGCAATCGATGCTAGATACAATGTGCAGTACTCCTATTATAGAAAAGACAAGATATATATGCCCATACCAGGGACATATATGGGAAGTAGACCGTTTTGAAGGCTGTAACGAAGGCTTGATAATAGCCGAGATAGAGTTACAAGATGAATTGGAAGAGTATAAACTACCTCCCTTTGTCGGCACCAACGTTACAACTCTACCGCGTTACTATAATTCTTGTTTGTCACTACGCCCTTACTCAACGTGGGAAGATGCCGAAAAAGAATGTAAAGATATATAGTAACACCGTTGCTTACATTCTCATTATCTGCAATATAAAATATTGATAAGAAAAAGTTTTTATTTTTTTGCCTTATGGCAATACAACTAAATTCTTTTTTCACTACATTTGCATCGCAAAACCACAAGGAAAGATGCCGGAGTGGTCGATCGGGACGGTCTCGAAAACCGTTGTACGGGCAACTGTACCCAGGGTTCGAATCCCTGTCTTTCCGCATTACAATAAAAAAAGACGAAGATAAAATCTTCGTCTTTTTTTGTAGATGGATTGTACCATCTTATTCTATAATTTCTACTATTCTAAATCCATAACAGTAGTTGCGATACGTTGGCACATTTTTAGCTCTAGCAGATACACGAGAGAAAGCATTATTGTGGTCAAAACTACCACCGCGCAATACACGACGAGTACCTGTATTAGGGCCAGTAGGATTATTTAGTTTGGCAGTTGTATAATCACTATACCAATCATAACACCACTCCCATACATTACCACTCATATCATATAGTCCTAGAGAGTTGGGCTGCTTTTGTGCAACAAGTTGGACTTTACGTTCACTATTGGTATCATACCAAGCAACATCTTCGATATGAGCACTACCACTATACATAGTACCACCACTTTTACCACCACGAGCAGCATACTCCCACTGAGCTTCAGTAGGTAATGTATATTTTCTTCCAGTCAACTCACTTAACTTGGCACAAAATTCCATTGCATCATTCCAACTAATGTGATACATCGCCATATCATTGCCAACACCCTTGATACCCGACCAATCGGACTTTTTGTTCATATCGATAATTGTACTACCCATCACGGTTTTCCATTGCAATTGGGTTATCTCGGTAGCACTTATATAATATGCCGAGAGAGTAACAGAATGTGTCGGTTTTTCATTACTATCCGGAGCAACTTGCTCGGCTGAAGCACCCATTGTAAATGTACCGGCAGGAATATAAACCATAGTCATATTAATGTTGGGCTCAACATAATTCTCTCCAATGACAATTTCGGGGCTTTCTACATCAACAACATTGGTCAAAGTTTCATTCTCTGCTACACTATCTGTTGACAAATCGGAAGATGTCGTTACAAAATATAATGCCATACCTATCAAAAAGAACAATACAGATATAACAGCCATATACCCTTTTATTCCCAAATGAAATTTCTTTTTGTCAGACTCTATCTCCTTTAGGTAATCGGGAATATCAGTATTGTTGTCAGAATAATTGCGAGGGTTGCTATTATGCTCCGATTGTACGTTTGAGGAGTTATCTACATTATTTGAAGATTTCTTGGCAACATTGCGTTTGGGTGTATTACGAAGGTGCTTATCTTCGTTATCCACACTATTATCTTTATTCTTGGGATGGCTGTTTCTTCCTGCATTGATAGGCTCATCAGAAACGGGCTCTGAAATAATATCATCTACCACAACAACATCATTGGTATTATCAATAATGTCCGGTTCTTCGTGGTTATTGAGTACATCATCTTCACCCGAACTGAGCAAATATTCTTTGACAGCAGCACAATTGCGCAAGCGTTTATGAGGGTCAACAACGAGCAACTTGCGTATCAAACCATTCCAAGGAGCAGGCACTCGATTGATAGCTTCGGGTAATTCACCCGAATTGATTTGTCTAAACAACTCAACCCTACCTTGCGGACTGGTTGCTGAGAAAGAACCGGTATTGAAAGGCAACTCACCAGTAAATAATTGGTAAGCTATAACACCATAACTCCACAAGTCGGTATTACGGTGCATAACTTTATCGTTCAACTGTTCGGGTGACGAATAAGCCAATGTTCCGGCACCGGTCATAGAGTTACCAAATGCCGTACTATGCCCTTCCTCAAACTCCTTTGAGATACCAAAATCGGTAATCTTGGGAATAATCTTATCTTCACGACGAGCAATGAGAATATTGCGAGGCTTAAGGTCGCGATGCACAACTCTGTTTTTATGCAAGAATCCGATACCGTTGAGTATCTGCTTGAGAATACTTATTTTATCGGCCTCAGACAGTACATTTTGCTTTTGAAGATCTTCCAAGTTGCCATCTTTATAGTATTTGAGAACTCCGAAGTCATACACACCTACAGGAGTAGAAAATGTATAGCACGCTTCATAATGGGCAATATTGGGGTGTGTAGGGAGTTTATTGGCAAGTTTCACCTCATTTGCCAAACGCGTTGTATCGTTTTCATCGGTAACAGCTGACATCTTGATAGCTACATAGTTATCAAGATAATTATCGTATGCCTTGAAAACTGTTCCAAATCCGCCTTTGCCTATATTATCTTTAGCCGGATTATATTTGTATCTTTTCTGAAATTCTTGATAGGTCATAGTATTGTTATGTTGTTTGTTTTATAACATTAGATTTACAGCAGTTCCAAAATTCTATTCTCCATTTCCTTGTTTCGTCTGTTTAACGAAAGAATTTTATCCTTAGCCGTACGCAATTCTCTATTTAGTCTTGCTACTTCGCGTTGTAAAGTAGCTATCTGAGTATCATTATCCGATACATTTTCACCGTAATTATTGATAACACTATCACGTACTTGGATAATACTGTCTCGTTGAGCAATAAGCAACGCATACTCATCGAGCTGAGCTTGTGTTTCATCCAATTGTTCGACAGATAAAAGCAATTCCTTATTCTGCCTGTTAAGTGAGTCATTGAGAGCAAGAACTTGTTCATATTCGGTGCTATCTACCGAGTGTGTAATTTCGGTAAGCTTACCGGCATATAATACAGCGACAGCAATAAAGGCAACAAAAAATAGACCGGACAACACTTTCCATACAACGCCTCCTGACTTGGGCGATGAAGAAGCAATATTCACTTCTTCAATAAGTTGATTTATTTTCTCATTGGCTTGATTCAACTTATTTTTCAGCAGTGATACATCTTCACCCGCAGTTGCAGCTTGTAAATTTTCAATCTCTTTCTTGAGTAAATCATTCTCGGCAGACAAGTCCTTGGAACGGGAAACATACTTATTTCTACTGCGTTTGGCATCGTGAAGTTGGGTCTTCAACTCATCAATTTTATCATTCAGCGCTTTGGCATAACTACCGGCATCATCCTGTAACTTGGCTACTTTTTGTTGTAGTTCAATATTCTCTTCTCTCAACGCAGCACAGTCACCAGTATTGGATGTCGAAAGTATTTGCGACACATAATTAAAAAGCTCCTTACCATTATAAAATCTGTCGTCAGGATTCTTTGATAGGCACTTTAAAATTACATTCTCCAGCCACTCGGGATAGTCCGGTTCATCCATTGTTTCACCGGGATAAGCTGCCTCAAATGCAGCCTTGCGCAGTGCAAAGATTGGGGATGGGTCAACACTTTTGTGCGCTTGAGATAATTTATAAATAGCTTCGGTTGAATTGGTATTGGCCTTATCAAACTTGAATGGCACTTGCCCCGACAGATATTCATATAGGATAACACCCAGACTATAAATATCGGACTGAGTTGAGAGTAATTTGTTATTATCCCACTTCTCAGGAGCCATATATTCTGGCGCACCATTTCTGCGTCGACTACTACGCACTACGTCATCACCTTCAATAGCCAATCCAAAATCAAGCAAGATGAAGTTACCATCACCACGACGTATGATATTGCCCGAATGGAGGTCATTATGAATAACACGATACTTGTTGATAAGTGTTTTTCGTGTTTCTGCGTCAATAATTACCTTTGAGCCATCTTCGGGATCATCCATCAAGTTATCTTCCATCCTATCATAACAGAACTCAAAGATGTCTTCGTGACAGTAGGCCAAGGCACTACTCATATCCGATAATAACTTGATAACATCATCGGCTTTGACAAATCGGTTATTTCGTTCGAGATATGTAGTGATGTTACAACCATCTACATAGTCCATTTCAACAAGCGCACGCTGTTCCTTGAGTAACGGTTGATAAATGTGTACTATATGCGGATGATTACCATTACCTAGTCTCAATAATATTTTACATTCTTCAAGAAATCGCTGATAAATACTATCCTGCTCGCCATTGGCTATAAATTCGTTGAGTACACGTATAGCTCGTATATAGCCCAACTTATTATGTCGTACTTTATAAACCTTGGCAAAGCCACCTTGACCCAATTCGTCAAGTTTGGTATAATCAACTAGAAATGAACTCATAATAAATATTTATAAGTTATAGGGTGTTATTTATTCAAACAAACCGTCTGTTCCTAAGATATTGGTCTTATGTTTTCTCGCTCTCACAGGAGTAGTGACTTTAGTATCTTTTTCACGACTTGCAGTAGTTACCGGTGCTGCAACGGATGATACTCTTGTATGGGGTAAAGCCGCCAATCGTTGTGTACCACCCTGAGTGAGAACAGACAAGCGATTTTCAATAGCATCTACATTTATCATCTCACCATATAGCTTTTGTGCATTAGTCTTATATTCGCTGATAAATATACGAGCGGAGTCGATTTGTTGTGATAAGCCACTCATTCCGGGTTGCATTTTGTTTACATAATCAATGAGCAGATTATAATTGACACGACCCAATGTCTTCATATTTCCGGCAATAGGTGTGATAAGTTCTTTACAATCCGAAACATATTCAACATTATTATATTTGCCTAAAACATCGACCAAATCTTGCATTTCGGCCATAGAATTCACGTTCATCGTACGCGTAAAATCTAATATTCTATCGTAACAATGTGTGGCATTATCAATATTACAGAATGTAGTATAGTTGTCACCTGACTCACTAGTTAAGTAAGGTCTTAACAAATCGCAGTCACGCAATATAACCGACACGAAATAGTCATTCCACAAGTCTGTTCCGGCAAACTCTTTCTCGGCAAATTCCGACCAAGTCGGGATATATGAATTGGCTAAATCTTTCATCAATAGGTTACACTCTTCATCGGTAATAAAGCCCGATTTATGTGCAAGTTGTATCTTATTAACTATATCATAAAAATGATTTGAGTATGCTTCAAAATTACCTTTCTCAGCATCTTGACTTATTTTCTCATTGAGATATATAATATGGTCATTATCCGATACAATATCAATAGATGGTGTTGCATTTCGCCCCAAAGCAAAGACAAGAACAAACACTACTATTAGCGGTATGATGGGAAGCGCTATTTTTATAATATTTTTCATATCTATGAGTTATTATGTTAGTGATTTACGACTACTGTGTTAATTGTTTTTCTTAAAGGTTGATACCGATTCTGAACTTTGAGTTTTTTCGGCACCCGGGGCTTTATATACAATAGGTTTATATTTTATAGCCTTTACAGGTGTGGGGGCTTCATTATCGGCAGCAGCATCTGATTGAGGTTTACGCACTACTTTTTTAACTTTGCGTACACGAGGTTCACCATCGACAACTTCACCATCCTCACTTACTTTCTTTACAACCTTCTTCACTTTTTTCTTGGGTGCTGCATCTTCTGCTTCAGCAATAACTCTTTTTTTCTTAGGTCTTTCGCCATCGGTCGATGCATCGACTTTCTTTTTAGGACGCATAGGACGAGGCTCTACTTTGCGAGGTTCTTCAACCGGCTTTTCTACAACTTTTTCTTCATCCTCAGAAACAGAACTATCAACCATCGGCTGTTCAGGCTCAACGATAGAGGCATCGACTTTAGGTTGTACATCTATATTCTTAATTGTCTCTTCACCACTTTCATCAACGTCTTGATCTGAGGCAGACAAGGTATCATCATAATCTTCAAAATCATCAAAGTCATCGAACTCCGATTCCTCTACTTCATCCGACATTGGTTCTGCATTATCATATTGGAGATCTTCTGCATCTTCTTCATCTTCTGCAACAGCATCTACTTCTGTTTCATCTTCATCATCGGTATTTGTGTCAAAGTCCTCAAAGTCATCAATATCTTCATAATTATGCATCTCTTCTTTTTCAGCCTCATTCATCGGTCGTGTTTTCTCCATTTCATCATCATCCTCATCTTGAGGTTGAGGTTCTTGAGGAGCAGAATATACCTCTTCTACACCGGCCTTATTGTCAATTTGAGTTTTATCCAATGCATCATCATCGGCTACAGCGGGTGCAGTCTTGGGTCTGGATTGCTTTGGCTTTTTGGTTGCATTTTTGCGAGATTTTGCAGGTTCGACAGGTTCATTCGGCTCTTCATTCTTAATTTCTGGCTCAGCAACCTCAACTTCTGCGACATCATCATTTTTGATTAAGAAATAAGGCAGAAGCAACATACAATATAATACAACAACAACAATTATAGCAAATATAGAGAACAGCCCCATATCGCCATAAAAATACTTTATATCATCGATACTCTCAAGAGTTCTATTTAATGCTCTATTGTCTTTATCAAACGTATTAATCTCTTTAACAACCAACTCCTCTCCTACTACTCTGTCATTTGACAACGAACACAAATAATCGTGCCACATTATAATTTGATTTTCAAGATTATTTATGTCAGACATAAGACGTATGTTGAAGAAATTTTCACTCTGTATAGCACGTGACCATCTTACAACACTGCCTCTCAAATTAGAATAGTTGTTACCTATCAAATGAGTATGGAGTGTGTGCACGAGATTCTGAGTAAAGAGTGTATCTTTATAATTTTCAAAGCCACATTGCTCATATAACTCTACATTATTGCTCTTGTTTTTAACCACATCACGCAATCCTAAATGATAATCATTGACACGGTCATCAACATAATCTTCGTAATCTCTAAACATATTATTTACCGCATCAATTACATCAGCGTATTCTTGCTTTATATAGTCTTGATGATTGAACAGACTGACAAAGTGTATTGAAGGTATCATCAAAATAACAAACAATACCGGAGCAACATAGAAAAGTACATTGAATGTTTTACCACTTTTCACTTTCTTAACTTGCAACATTGCCATCAGTAGGTAAGTTTGTACTATTACCAATAATGTTACAACTGCCGATAGTATAACATTACCACCGGTCATATATGCAATACCGGCATAAGTGAAATATCCGACAACACATAGGGCAATAGCTTGTATTATATGCCCCCAATTCAGTTTAAAATCTTTCATAATTGTTCCTAAGTTGTTAGTTGCTTATTATGTTGTTTTATTTATTTGCCTCATTGTTTAGCATCAACCGGAGTTATCATTGCTCTAATATCATCACCCGAAGGCGATTGGAAAATCTTTAATGAGAATTCCGGAATAATTGCATATATATATTCAAACAATGACGCTTGAATAGCCTCATAGTTGACCCACGCTGTATTGTTTGAGAAATAGTAAATCTCTAGAGGAACACCTTGTGCAGTAGGTGCCAACAGTCTTGTCATAGCAAGAAAATTCTTGGCACAAGAAGGATGTTGCGAAATAAACTTGTGCATATAAATACGGAAAAGCGTAAGATTGGTTATGCGCATTGACTCAGCGGCTACATTATCGCCATAGGCAATAGCATTATCTATATTACGCAATGTATCGTTAATGTAATCTCTTAATAGTGCATTCTCGCTCCATTTTTCTAGTTCGGCTGCTGACATAAATCTCACAGTGCGCAAATCAATATTGATAGCACGCTTAATACGTCGGCCTCCCGAACTAAACATATTACTCCAATTGGTAAATGAGCCATTGACAAGAGCTTGCGGTTGAATAGTAGAAATAGTATAATCCCAATTGCGTATCTTTACAGTCGTAAGAGTAATCTCAAGGACAGTACCATCTATGTTTTTATCTTTTATCTCTACCCAATCCCCTACCTGCATCATCTTGTTGGCAGATAGTTGTATACCGGCTACCAAACCCAATATAAGGTCTTGAAATATCAACATCAGCACAGCTGCCGATGCACCGATACCTGTGAGAAGATATACGGGCGATTTGTCGACAACAACACTTATCATTATGATAATTCCCACAATGATAAATATTACTTGCAACATCTGGGTAAATCCTTTAACCGGCTTATTTTTAAAGGCTTCATTCTGCTCAAGGATATTTGAAGCTGCCGATAACAATGAAACGACCAACGATAGTATATTGCCTATCAAATATATCCAACACAGACGTGAAGTGAGACTATACAGTGTATCGTGTGCAATAAAAACAAATGGTAATGCTATCACCAACAATATTGCCGGTAATAAAGCGGCCGTGCGACTGATTACATTCTTATCTAACAGCACATCATCCCAAGTAACCTTACTGGCACGCACCATACGACTGACAACTTTATTTAAAATAATCTTTGTCAACTTATCTATCAATGCAATTATCAGCAATATAATGCACGCAGCTATAAGTTGGTCGAGAAACGAAAACTCTTGTGCCTCGATATGCAATAATTCTAATATTTTAAATCGCAAAGTTGGTTCCATTACTTTTAAACATTATTTTTTATTTCCTATTGGCAATCGATAACCGATTGTGTAGGTAAATCCAAATCCACTGTTTTTGGGGCCAAAACCGGGAATAAAATAGGGATCGCCATACTCCGAAGTTCCGCAACCAAACAATATGCGATAACGAGCGCTCCAACCCATATAAAAGTTTTTATATACTTGCACCCTTAAAACCGCCACCAACTCTCCCCAATGAGCGAAGGTCGATTGTTTGGGAGTAGAGGTTTCAACCATTGTGCCCCAATACGGATCATCGAGGGCAATGTTATCCCACATATACGAGAAAGGAGACATACCATATCTTACACCCGCTCCAATAAAACTCTCCGAACCATTATTGAAGAAAAAATTATAGTTGGCACCCAATCTTAAATAGGGAGCGGCAAAACATCGGTAAGTATAATTGTTGTCGGTAGGTGTATAATCGGCACGACCGATACCAAACTCTACAACCGGGAAAAACCGATGATAAATATCGGCTTCAAGAGCAACCTCATAATTACCATACTGAGTACCAAACAAATTCATTGCAGGTGATGCAAGGTCTAATGTCAGCATAAGGCCGCCAAAAAGAGGTGCTTTGTGTATAGGAGTTTTTACATCCACCGAATCTTGCGACAGTGTGTCGGTTGCGGCTTTACGGGGCTGATACTCCAAAGGCAAATCATTACTTTCAACAGGAGTTACAACACGTTGCGCCTCTGATTGTAAAGAGAATAACATTACAATCATCAGAAAACAGATATATATTATAGAGTTATTGCGCAACATAATAGTACAACCTAAGGGTTTCTATATCATTATTTGTCACTTCATCTACTTGCAACGCTGCCGAATCAAGCAAATGCGACGTGTATATAAGCGTGTCTATCAGATAGTTAAAAGTCACGCCACACTCAGCCGAAATAAAATATGGATAACGACGATAGGCAAATGTCAATGTATCTGTTATATGATTAGCGGCCAACTGTTTGGCATCATAACGTATAACATAACTCGTTGTATCGGCATCGTTCCTAAATGGGAGTGTAAAAGATGATACTCTTGCACACTCTATCAGCAGAGAGTCTCTCTTTTGCCCTACTCCATAAATAGTTATAGAATCTGCAACAATAGTCTGTGTAGGACTATTGTAGGCATAAAGAGCTACTCGAGGTATGCTGTTACGGTTTTCATAACAACCACTCGCGCCACAACCACATAGCAACAATATGCAGCATACAACAATCACTATATTGCTAATCTTCATCGCCATACGACTATTTCATCGATTTGCTTTCTATTCTTCTCGGCACAACTACTGTCCTGAGGATAACCAAGTGGCAATAGTACCATAGGTTCGATATAATCGGGTAAATTGAGCAATGTTCTACACATATCGACATCGAAATTGCATACCCAACAACAGCCCAAACCTTGTTCGGTGGCTGCCAATGCCAAATGCTCGGTGGCAATGGCAATATCTATATCACAATGATCCTTATTATCAGAAGCTCTGTGCCAAGATTCTCTATGATTTCCACATACAACAATGCAACAAGAAGCCGACTCAAACCATTTGCGAGGATATACCTTATGAAGTTCTTTCATCACTTCAGGGGTGCGAACGACAACAAAACTCCAAGGCTGATAATTTACAGCCGAAGGTGCTAGCCGAGCCACTTCCAAGATATATTGCAACACTTCATCATCAATGGCGCGTGAGGAAAACTCACGAACCGCACAACGATGTTGAGCCAAATGGAGCAGTGTATTGTTGCTTCGGTCGGTCATAATACTCAATCTAATACTTTTGCTATATGGTAACTATTACGCTCTGACGCATTGCGAGAAATAAGTTCGCCCAAAAATCCGGTCAAGAAAAGTTGTGTGCCAAGAATCATCGATGTGAGCGAGACATAGAAATAGGGAGAATCGGTAACACCGGCTCTTACTCCACACAATTTCATAATAACCACCACTACAACAGCTACAAATCCTATCAAGAACATTAGGCTGCCGAGTAGACCAAAAAAGTGCATTGGTTTAACAGCAAATTTGGAGAAAAACCACAAGGTCATAAGATCGAGATATCCATTGACAAAACGATCCAAACCAAACTTGGTTGTGCCATACTTGCGTGCTTGATGTTGTACGACCTTCTCACCTATACGTGTATATCCGGCGTTCTTAGCAAGATATGGCATATAACGGTGCATATCACCATACACCTCTATCGACTTAACCACTTCAAGTTTATAAGCTTTCAGCCCACAGTTAAAGTCGTGCAATTTTATACCTGTCACCTTACGTGCTGTTGCATTAAACAATTTGGTAGGTAACGTTTTGGAAAGTGGGTCATAACGTTTTTTCTTCCATCCCGACACAAGGTCATAACCATCCTTCATAATCATACGATACAATTCGGGTATTTCATCCGGACTGTCTTGCAAATCGGCATCCATAGTTATCACCACATCGCCTTGTACTCGTTCAAAGCCAACGTGGAGCGCCGGAGATTTACCATAATTTCGACGGAATGACACGCCTTTGACACACGGATTTTTCTCCTTGAGTTGCTCAATTACCTGCCAAGAATTGTCGGTACTGCCATCATTGACAAACCAAATCTCATAGGTGAAATTATTCTCTTTCATTACACGAGCAATCCACGCTTCCAACTCGGGTAACGATTCAGCTTCATTATATAAGGGTATTACTAATGAGATATCCATATTATTTGTATTTATTATTGTCTTATTTTTTTGTTCGTAATACGAATGGTGCAACTATAATAGAAAGCAACAAACCAAAAAAGAGATTAGACCACATAGATGACATTACCATCTGGAATGGTGTAAATAGCGATTCGGTAGCAAGCAGCTCTTTCATTTCCTGCATTGCAACCTCATCTTGTATCAAGTCCATCTGTTCTATCAACTCCATAGACCTAGTCAATGCATCAGTAATATAATCGGGATTGATATATTCATAGAAAACATATTCGGGTATGGCGCTAATAATAGAACCAAAAAAGAATAGCATAAATCCCATCATCAATAGTAATGAAAAACTCGAAATAGAGCCTATTTTACGATGACAAGACAGCATCAATTTATACAACACAAACGGAGTTGCTATAAACAACAGCATCGCTATCATATTGAGTAATGACGAATATACGCTCATAACACTACAAAAGAAGCGCACAATCAGGAAAATACCCAACCATACACCGCCTTCCATTGTGTGCATCAGCAGTCCTTTTCTTTCGTTATTTTCGTTCATTTTCGACATTAAATTATAATTTGCAAATATAAAGAATTTTATCCAAGTAAAGCGTCTAAATAGTGCTATTTTTTATATATGTGTAAAGAGTTGTATTTTATAAAGCAAATTTGTATTACCTTCGCAGTATGAAAATGAACAGAGAGATTATTCGCTTGGCGATACCCAATATTATTTCAAACATCACAGTTCCGTTGATGGGTATTGTAAGTACAGCTATCGCAGGCCATTACGATAGCGAGCATTCGGCTTTAACAATTGGAGCCTTGGCAATAGGTGTATCCATATTCAATTTTATATATTGGAATTGCGCATTCATACGTATGGGAACAAGTGGACTCACCGCACAAGCGTACGGTGCTAACGACTTTACCGAGTGTACCCGAATGCTATGGAGAGCATTAATTATTGCCGTAGTACTAGGCATTGGTGTAATACTTCTTCAATACCCATTGGGAGAGTTATCACTATGGGCAATGAATGGCAATGAATTGGTTGCCAACTACTTTTACACCCGCATTTGGGCTGTTCCCGCCGGAATTATCCTCTTCGCATTGAATGGTTGGTTTACCGGTATGCAGAATGCAATTATCCCGATGATTGTTGCTGTAGTTGTTAATGTTATACACATCATATGCAGTTTTGCATTTGCATTCGGCCTTGATATGGGCATCGTTGGTGTTGCAATGGCTTCGGTCGTGGCTCAATGGTGCGGTGTTGTCCTATCTACAATATTATTATTGGCCAAATTCCGACACACTTTCAAGCCTGTAACGAGATGTGATGTACTTGATAAAAGTGCATTTAAGAACTTCTTTATCATAAATACCGATATTATGATACGCACCTTTTGCATCGTAGTGGTATATACATTTTTCACCGCTATTTCGGCAAGAATGGATGCTCAAATATTGGCTGTCAATTCACTATTATTGCAACTATTCACCCTATTCTCCTATATGAGCGACGGCTTTGCATACGCAGCTGAAGCCCTCACCGGCCGTTTTACAGGTGCTAAGGACAGTCTTTCTTTGAGACGTTGTGTGCGGTTGAGTATTGTATGGAGTATAGGCATTGCACTTGTATTTGTCGGGGCATATATGGGATGGTGGCGCGAGCTGCTCGGCATATTTGTCGATACCAATCAATCCAATTCTTCTGCACTGATTGAATTGGCCGGCAACTACGTAGGATGGGTGATTATAATACCTATTGCTTGCTCTGTTCCTTTCTTACTCGATGGTGTAATGGTCGGTGCAACACAGACCAAGGTTATGCGCAATGCTATGCTTTTGGCAACCGCTGCATTCTTCATTCTATTCTACGGATTACAGCCCATTATTGGCAATAACGCTCTGTGGCTTGCATTTACATCATATATGGTACTGCGCGGAATATTCCAATATTTTATGACCAACCGTCTTGAAACAATATACCGGGTATAATGATGCAACCAAGCCACAAAGCAAGATTTTTACAATTATCAATTGCAATTCTAAAGTTATTTATACATTATATAACTTATAATACTATAAATAAATACCATACCTTGCACAATCAGACATCTCCTCTTCGATGCGAAGTAGCCTATTATATTTTGCAACACGCTCACTTCGCGACAAAGATCCGGTCTTGATTTGCCCACTGTTTGTAGCAACAGAAATATCGGCAATGGTGGTATCTTCGGTCTCGCCCGATCGATGAGAAATGATAGCCGAATATCCGTTACGATGCGCCAATTCTATGGCATCGAATGTTTCACTGAGCGTGCCTATTTGGTTAACCTTAATCAATATCGAATTGGCACAATGCCGACGAATACCCTCGGCCAAATATCGAACATTTGTCACAAACAAGTCATCCCCCACGAGCTGACATCGGTCGCCTATTCGGGCTGTCAATTGTTCCCAACCTTCCCAGTCGTTTTCACTCATACCATCTTCAATAGAATCTATCGGATAGCAATCGACGAGTTGCGACAGATAATCGATTTGCTCGGCACTTGAGCGCACAGCACCATACTTGCCCTCAAAGAGCGAGTAATCATATTTACCGTCACGGTAGAACTCAGATGCGGCACAGTCGAGGGCAATAGTAACATCCTTACCCGGCTCATATCCGGCTCGCCTGATGGCTATTATTATCACATCCAGTGCAGCCTCGGCATTTTGCAAAATGGGAGCAAATCCACCTTCGTCACCTACAGCAGTAGACAAACCTTTTTCTTTGAGAACATTTTTAAGTGAATGAAACACCTCGGCACCCATACGCAATGCTTCACTGAAAGAAGATGCACCAACAGGGCGAACCATAAACTCTTGAAAAGCTATGGGAGCATCGCTGTGAGAGCCGCCATTGATTATATTCATCATAGGGATGGGTAAAACATAGGTGTTAACACCACCTAAATAGCGATACAAAGGCATATATAGAGCCTTGGCAGCAGCCTTAGCAACGGCTATTGACACACCGAGTATAGCATTAGCACCTAGTACACGCTTATTTTCTGTGCCATCGAGTGACAAGAGCAAGTTATCGATGCTACGCTGTCGGAAAGGTGATCGTCCCACCAATTCTTGAGCTATAATATTATTGACATTATCTACTGCTTGCAGTGTACCTTTTCCGGCATATCGTTCGGTATCTCCATCTCGCAATTCAAGAGCTTCGTTTGTGCCGGTAGAAGCCCCGGACGGAACAGCAGCACGCCCTACCACACCATTATCCAAAACAACATCCACCTCAACAGTAGGATTTCCACGAGAGTCTAATATTTCGCGGGCTAATACTTCGTCTATCTTCATAATATAAATATATTTTTGAGACTATAACAAACAGACAACTGCAGTAGTTTAATACCAATCGGCGCGTACTAACTATCAATAACACAATAAAACAGATATGAAAATATATAAAATAATAGGTAATAAATAATAAAGCAACAGAAACGACACATCACAATTATTGTTTTAACAAAATATTAAATTATATTTGCACATATATAATAAACACACACTGAATATATAATTGTAAATATGAAGAAAATAGCACTCATTGCAACACTATTTATAGCAACATATATATCGGCAGTAGCACAACAACCGATTACCGGAGACACAACCATATATACCAACGCTCAAATAACCGAACTACTTCGCAATATGCCCAATATAGAAGTAGGCAAAGGTGTTTCTTTTACGAGCAAGGACAATCGCTACAAACTCACTATGCGGTTGCGATTGCAGAGTATGGTGGGCGTTACTCTCGACAACAGCTTCGGAGTAAGCCAAACAGAGGCGTGTGTCAAGCGTTTCCATCTACGCTTTGATGGTTATGTTTTCACACCGAAAGTAGGTTATTCAATCCAACTGGGTTATTCGCCATACGATGCCAAAGACGTACCGAATGGCAACATCAACATTATACGAGATGCAATGATATATTACACGCCATCGGCAGCGTGGAACTTTGGTTTCGGACAAACCAAGTTACGCGGCAGTCGCGCTAATATCAACTCATCTAGTGCATTGCAATTTGTCGATCGCAGCATTGTCAACTCAGAGTTTAGTATCGATAGGGATTTTGGTCTATTTGCCGAATATCACAACCAACTAGGCAAGCAATTCAACTACGCCATCAAAGCATCAATCACGACAGGCGACGGACGCAATTTTATGATATCCAAGAATAGCGGTCTGGCCTACACAGCACGTGTCGAGTTATATCCGCTAGGAAGATTTACGTCGCGAGGCGAGACAAGTGAAGGTTCATACATCAGAGAGAGCACTCCCAAACTGGCCATAGGTGGCGCATATAGCTATAACGATCGAGCTTGTCGATTGGGAGGTCAACGCAGTTCACTGATAGAGGGCGATAATCGCAGGTCATTGCAATCGTGGTTTGCCGACGTGATATTCAAATACGAAGGCTTTGCATTCTACACCGACCTGATGGGACGAATATGCAACAACCCTACCATCACCAACAGCAATGGCGAGGTAGTACAACATATATACACCGGTATGGGTGTCAACGTACAAGCCAGTTATATATTCCGTAAAGATTGGGAAATAGCAGTACGCCACTCCTCTCTCCTACCCGACATTTCTACATCATCGTACGAAGGATACAAAAGCGAAAATCAAGCCACAATAGCCCTTACCAAATATTTCATAGGTCATAATCTCAAAGTTCACGCCGACTTTTCATACAACTACGCCACTGATGCAAGCACAGACTATCTGGCTAACGGACGTTGGAAAGCTCAACTATCGGTCGACGTGGGCATATAATCTTACCTAAACGTATGAAACATCAACAATGGACTTAAAAAAACAAATATCGCAAATACTACCTCTCACATTACGCAAGCATATTGTTAATTGGTGGTTATTGTTTATTTTTCTGATTTCGGTTTGTACCATCACTGCTATTATTGTCGACTATGGATTTGTACTCGATGACTTCGAGACAGACATAATACACAAAATTTATAGCACAACGTGGTGGTGCTTTTTTATCAGCTATAACATCCAATTACTATTCAATATACGCAATATAAAGCGTAAAGCGGTGATTTTGACAATCATAACAGGTGTGATGCTATATCTGTCGGCCATACCTATATTTTTTTCAGCACCCGAATCGCCTTCTTGGGCAAGCCATTTGTGGCTCATTTTAGGTCACAAATTGTTTCTCATTGCCACACTGACATTACAAGCCATATTGGAAATTTCGAGAGGTATAACCACCATCATCAACAAGAACACCAATCCGGCAATGGTAATGACAGCGGGATTTGCCATCATTATACTTCTGGGTACACTACTGCTACTACTACCACGTTCTACACACGAGCATATCCGACTGCCTGTTGTCGATGCATTGTTCATATCGACTAGTGCAGTGTGTGTAACAGGCTTATCGCCAGTCGATATAGCTCAAACATTCAGTATCGAAGGCCAGATAGTAATCACACTACTCATACAGATAGGAGGTCTAGGTTTAATGACTCTCACCAGTTTCTTTGCTCTCTTTTTTATGGGAAGCGGGAGTTTCTACAATCAAATTACTCTGCGAGAAATTATCGGCGGCGAAGCAATAGAGTCACTACTATCGACATTGCTATACATTCTGACCTTCACATTTGTTATTGAGGGTATAGGGGCTATAGCCATTTGGTTCAGCATTCACAACACATTGGGGATGGAACTGAAAGATGAAATTTTCTTTTCTATTTTTCACTCTATTTCGGCGTTTTGCAATGCCGGATTTTCAACCCTTACAGGCAATTTGGGCAATGATGCCATCATTACCGGTCATAACGCGTTCTATCTTATCATTTCGGTTCTCATCGTATTGGGAGGCATCGGTTTTCCATTGCTTGTCAACCTCAAACGCATTATCTCGTATCATACCAACCACATTCTCAACCGATTGTTCGGACTATCTATCAAGCAAGAGCATTTTGTACACCTCACCAACATCAACACAAAAATAGTGTTCCGCACAACCTTGTTTCTCATCCTGTCAGGTACAATAGCCATAGCACTATTAGAGTGGAACAATGCCTTTGCACAGATGCCCACTGCCGATAAGATAACACACGCTATATTCAATGCCGTTGCACCTCGTACAGCGGGATTTAATAGTATAGACCTATCGCACTTCTCTATACTCACACTCATTATATACACCGTCCTAATGTGGATAGGCGGTGCATCGCAATCAACCGCCGGAGGTATCAAAGTCAACACCTTTGCCATTGCCATTGCCAATATCATAGCCGTAACCCGAGGTCGTGAAAGAGTAACACTATATAATAGAGAAATATCCGAGACTTCTATACGTCGCGCTATGGCCACTATAACAGGTTCTATAATCATTATTATTGTATTTTTTGTCGCACTCGTTGTGTGCGAACCTAATTTACCAATCAAGGGGTTGCTTTTTGAGACAGTATCGGCATTCTCAACAGTAGGATCAAGTCTCAACATTACGCCTCTGCTAGGTACCGACAGTAAGATTATCGTAACATTACTGATGTTTATAGGTCGTATAGGTTTCATTACATTCGTCGCATCAATTATGCATCAACATACAACACCCAAATATCGTTATCCCAAGGATGATGTAATTATTAACTAAAAATAACAAGAAAGTTATACAGTTATGAGAGTTTTAGTAATAGGACTAGGCAACTTTGGCAAAGTATTGGCAACCCAACTTACCAAGTTGGGGCACGAAGTAATAGGCGTAGACAACAACGAGCACCGCGTTGAAGAGCTCAAAGACCGCATTTCGTTGGCATACATTCTTGACTCTACCGAGTTGCTCACACTCAAGTCATTGCCACTCGACGACATAGACTGTGCTGTAGTCACCATCGGACAGAGTATGGACTATTCGTTGCGTACTGTCGCAGCACTCAAAAAACTAAACGTAAAGAAAATATATGCTCGTGCCATCGATGAGACACACCGTTCGATACTTGGCGCAATGGGTATAACCTACATCTTTATACCCGAGTCCTATGCAGCACGCATATATGCCCAAAATATGAGCGATAATAATTTAAGCGATATGCTTATGTAGATTACTATGTTCAACTCATTGCATTTTCTTGATGACGCATAGATTTGTTGATGTAGTCTATAATAGAAATTGTGTACAAATTTATTTTATCGCATACTATTTTTTTGTAATTTTGTAGTGTGGAGTTATGTGCATATATCACAAATCATTATTGATATGAGTAATTATCAAACCCACATTGTTATTATTGTATAGAAGAATATAAACCTTTTAGAATTAAGAATATGCTAAACAAAATTAATCAAACAGCGGCTTATTTGAAAGCTATCGTAAGTTACCGTCCCGAGACAGGTATAATACTAGGAACAGGTCTGGGTCATCTTGCCGACCACATTACCGAAAAAGTTGAAATTCCCTACGAACAAATACCTCACTTCCCTCTTTCTACCGTTGAGGGTCACAGTGGCAAGCTCATCTTTGGTAAACTGGGCGGTAAAGAGGTACTTGCAATGCAAGGTCGTTTCCACTACTATGAAGGATACGATATGAAACAAGTTACATTCCCCGTACGTGTATTCAAAGCGATGGGTGTAAAGACTCTTTTCGTATCTAACGCAGCCGGAGGTATGAATCCCGACTTCAAGGTAGGTGATATTATGATTATCAACGACCATATCAACCTCTTCCCCGAGCATCCTTTGCGCGGTAAAAACCACGAAGAACTAGGAACACGTTTCCCCGATATGAGCGAGGCATATTCACCCCGTCTCATTGCCAAAGCCGATGAAATAGCCGCTCGCAATGGTATAAAAGTACAACACGGTGTGTATGTAGGCACTTCGGGTCCGACTTTTGAAACTCCGGCAGAATATCGCTACTTCCGTCGCATCGGTGGTGATGCAGTGGGTATGAGTACAGTTCCCGAAGTTATCGTTGCACGCCACGGAGATATGGAAGTATTTGCCATATCGGTTATCACCGACTTGGGTGTAGAAGGTATCGTAGAAAAATGCTCACACGAGGAGGTACAAAAGGCTGCCAACGCTGCACAACCTCTGATGACTCGCATAATGCAAGAACTTGTAACAGAGTGCTGATAACTCAATATGGAAGAGAATAAAAGAACCGAGATAGCCACCTTAGGCGAATTTGGACTCATTGACCACATCACAGCCGAGATGCCTATCATCAACAGCTCAACCCGCAAGGCCGTGGGCGATGATGCCGCAGTGCTACACTATGGCGACAAGGAGACATTGGTAACAACCGATCTCTTGCTTGAAGGTGTTCACTTTGACCTCACATACGTTCCACTCACACACTTGGGCTACAAGGCGGCAATTGTCAACTTCTCCGATATATATGCAATGAACGGAACACCCAAACAGATTACTGTATCATTGGGTGTTTCCAAACGTTTCTCGGTAGAAGATATCGAGCAACTATATGCCGGTATACGAATGGCGTGTGCCAACTATAACGTCGACATTGTAGGCGGTGACACATCGGCCTCAATGACAGGACTTACTATCAGTATTACTTGCATAGGAGAAGGCGAAGCAGATAAAATTGTTTACCGCAACGGAGCCAAAGAGAACGATCTCATCTGCGTGAGTGGCGACTTGGGTGCGGCCTATATGGGATTACAGCTGTTGGAGCGCGAGAAATGCGCCTTTGCCGGGCAAACCGATTTTACGCCCGAATTTGGTGGCAAGGAATACCTTCTTGAGCGCCAGCTCAAGCCCGAGGCTCGTCAAGACATCATAAAAGCTCTTTCGGAGGCCGGCATATTACCTACTGCAATGATGGATGTATCGGACGGATTGTCATCGGAGCTGCTACACATCTGTAAGCAAAGCAACTGTGGTTGTCGCGTATACGAAGACCGTATTCCCATCGACTACCAAACTGCTATTATGGCCGAAGAGCTGAATATGAACCTCGTAACAGCGGCACTGAATGGTGGAGAAGATTACGAGCTACTATTCACTGTGCCCCTATCGGCTCACGATGCTGTAAGCGCCATACCCGGAGTGAAAGTTATTGGACATATTACCGCACCATCATTAGGCAGTTACCTCATAGCCCGCGACGGTAGCGAAATAAAACTCCGCGCACAAGGTTGGAACTCATTGGAGAACTAAAATAAGAAATCCCATTGCCTCTATACAACCAAAGGCAATGGGATTTTTGTATCTGTTAATCAACTAATTTTGATAACAACCGACATATACCGCACAACGCACAGTGAACGTTACGACTATTCGGATAATTGTATTAGGGAATTAGAACTATACGGAAACCGTAATTGCAATCACGAATATTAGGGTCTGAACTATCACGTTTGGCTGTACGACAACAACTAGCATCACATCCCCAACTTCCACCTCTTAACATATGTCGATTTCCAACATTTCCACCTTGAGGATTAGTTTGATTCTTTTTTAAATATTGAGTTCTCAAATCACTACACCATTCCCAAACATTACCACTCATATCATAAAGTCCCAATGCATTAGGCATTTTCTGTGCTACTAGGTGAGGTTGCTCATTACTATTACCCCAATACCAAGCCACATCATCAATATTATTACTACCACTATATTTTGTTCCACCACTTTGGGCACCACGTGCAGCATATTCCCATTGTGCTTCAGTAGGTAACTTAATATTTTTTCCCAACAACTGCGATAGATTTTTACAAAAGCGTATGGCATCATTATAGCTCACATTGTTCACTGGCAAATTATCTCCTTTAAAAAAACTAGGATTAGAATCCATTACAGCCATCCATTGCGCTTGAGTAATAGGTGTAGCACCAATATAAAATTCATCTAGCGAAACTTGGTGAATAGGCATTTCATCATCAGCAACATCTTTTCCTTGTTCATTTGTACCTCCCATTAAAAACGTTCCTGAGGGAATAAATATCATAGGTATTTCAATACCATTAACAGTATTAATCAGATCTGCATTTATTCTTGTACTTTGCGACATTAATTCACCATCTCTACGTGTTTCTTCTATATCATCAATAGTAGTAGTTGAAGATGATACATTGGAAAAAGATTTTTTAGCAGGATTGTTATTTGTAGGCTTATCGGTAGATACATATCTGCGAGTCTCTTGCAAGTCTTTCTCGATATTGGCACTTGATGCGGGCGATTGCACCTCTTGTTCTTTGCCCGACACGATATAGTCTTTGACCGCTGTGCATCCTCTAAAACGTACCATCGGATCGACTACCAACAGCCTGCGTATAGCACCTTGCCACGGCTCGGGTATCGTATTGACAGCCTCGGGCAAGACACCCGAAT
>CALATP010000050.1 GCA_937891845.1 uncultured Porphyromonadaceae bacterium
ATAATATAATTACAACTATGATCGTAGTACCCGTAAAAGAAGGCGAAAACATTGAGAAAGCCTTGAAGAAATTTAAAAGAAAATTTGAGAAAACAGGAGTAGTAAAAGAATTGCGTAGCCGCCAAGCATTTGAAAAACCTTCGGTTACAAATCGTAAGAAGATGATGCGCGCTATCTACGTTCAACAACTCCACTGCCAAGAGGATTAAATTTTTGCTAAAAAATTTGCATTTCTCGAAACATCTTCTTAAATTCGTAGCGTTGGTAATTTAACTCGCTACTATGAATATTGAAGATTTTCTCAGGTATTTGCGGTATGAGAAGAATTACTCTTCTTATACCGCTTTGTTTTACCGGAAGGATCTGGAGGAGTTTGTTACTTTTCGTAGTGGTATGCGTGATGATGCCGAGTTTATGCCGGTCGAGAGCGATGACGTGCGTAACTGGGTGGTGGCGCTGAGTAGCCGAGGATTATCGCCGAGAACAATAGCTCGCAAAATATCTAGTTTGCGCTCTTATTATAAATATAAAGTAAGCAGAGGTGAAGTAGATGTAAATCCTGTCGCAGATGTTAAATTGCCAAAGACCCGAAAGGTGTTGCCGTCTTTTGTGCGTCCCGAACAGATGGATGTGGTGCTTGATGTTGAGGGAGGTGAAGATGGGCAATCGCCCTTGGCTATCAGTCGAGAGCGACTGATTGTAGAGATGCTATATGAGACCGGGATGCGACGAGCCGAATTGATTTCGCTACGGGATGTGGCAGTCGATAATGAAGTGTGCGAGTTGCGCGTGCTTGGAAAACGTAATAAGGAGCGCGTTATACCTTATGGCGAGAAATTGCGCGAGGCGATAGCCGAATATAGAAGGTTGCGTAATGCGGTGACAGGCGAAACAGATATGTTTTTTGTGCGCGATAATGGCAGACCGTTATATGATATGTATGTGTATCGAGTGGTGAAAAAAACTCTGTCGCAGGCAACAACGTTAGAAAAGAAAAGTCCGCACGTGCTACGGCATAGTTTTGCATCGGCTATGCTTAATAATGGAGCCGGTATCAATAGTGTAAAAGAACTTTTGGGTCACACATCACTAGCATCAACAGAAGTTTATACACATATAACTTTTGAAGAGTTGAAACAAAGTTACAAACAAGCCCATCCTAGGGCAGAAAAAAAGGAGGACATTATGGACGTAAGAATTCAATCAATCCATTTCGATGCCACAGCGCAATTAGAGTCGTTTATCGAAAAGAAAGTGTCGAAATTGAATCGTTTCAGTGACGGAATTATGAGTGCCGAGGTTACATTGAAGGTTGTAAAGCCCGAGACATCAATGAATAAAGAGGCCGGATTGAAGCTCCTTTTGGCAGGAAATGAAAATCTGTTTTCGAGTAAGGTGGCCGATACATTTGAGGAGGCTATCGACCTTGCTGTAGAGGCTTTGGAGCGCCAATTGGAGAAAACAAAGAAAAAAAAGTAACCTATTTGGTGAAAAAATAATGAAAATATTTTTGTGGATAAAAAATAATATCTAACTTTGCACCCGCTTGACAATGAGAAATAGTGTCGAGCGGTGCATTTTTGCCTCTTTAGCTCAGTTGGCCAGAGCACGTGATTTGTAATCTCGGGGTCGT
>CALATP010000051.1 GCA_937891845.1 uncultured Porphyromonadaceae bacterium
TTATGCACAAGCTGAACTTTTTCCGACTCTGAATGTTGTCCAGGCTCTTTCCGACCGCCTTACTGCCCTACTATTGGGGATTGGAGGGAAAAGGGAATGCGCCACGATTAACAATATCCACCTTCATTTTCTACTTTAATTCTCAATCGAGCACTTCTGCATCCGACATCTCTTTAGATCGGCTCGCGTAGCCCCTCCCTTGCATATATACGCAAAGAGGTCGCGTCACTTGTATCTGACACGACCTCTTATTATATAATGTATATATTTTCTAGAGATTCTTGAGAGCCTCTGTAATCTCGGCATTATTGGGATCGTACTCTAGCATTTTGGTCCAATATTGGCGAGTCAATTCTTTGTATTCAGCAGCCTTAGCGGGCTCGGCATAAGCCTTGAGATAATTGTAATAACCGAGGTATTTGTAACTCTCGATATAAACAGCCTTTTGAGCAGCAGTCAACTCTTTACCGGCAGTAGCAGCATCAAGAACTGCAATAGTTTGCTCATAGTAAGGTTTGGCATAACCCAAGTTTGTCTCGGGGTCGCGAGCAGCAGCTGCACGAGCGCGCCATTGGAAACCGAGGTGGTTTTCAGGGGCTTTGTTACATACAGTAGCAAAGAGGGTATCGGCCTTGAGCAAATAAGCTTCGCCATTCACTGTATCGGCCATACCTACGCGGTAGCAAGTTTGACCAAAACGATACAAGTCCATTACACGTACATCATCACCGGCTGCGGCTATATATTTATCAAAGAAATTGATAGCCTCGGTATATTGTTGATTATTCTCGTATGCGCGGCTGGCATCCATAAGATATGTAAGTTCTTCACCATTCAACTCATAGGCTTTAACAAAAGCGGCAGCAGCAGCCTCGAAACGTTTGAGTTTCATAAGCACATCGCCGAAGCATTTGTAGTCGCGATGGATAAAGATTTGCTTGTCATTTGTAGGCAAAGTGAAGAATTTCTCACCGGCCTCGGCAGCACCATCAAAGTTTTCCATCTCATTGAGGTTGTACATCACGATACGGTTCAACACAAAGTTGTCGGGATCGTTAGCAAGAATCTCACGAGCGAGGTCGTAAGACTCGGCAAAACGTTTGCCATAGAAAAGGAGTGTTGAAAGACGCACGCGGTCTTCTTCAAAGTGGTTGGGGTTGGCAACATAGTGCTCATAGGCAGCAGCAGCCTTAGTATATTGTTTGTCTTTGTAATAAGCCTCAGCCAATTCGCGTTGCGCAAGTGCCGACTCGGGAGCAAGAGCATTCAACTCTTCGAGCATAGCGATAGCCATCTCCGAGTTGATATCGAAGTACACGTGGCAATATTTGATATAAGCCTCTACACAGTTTACATCGAAGTTTTTGGCCATTTCGTAGTAACCGGCAGCTTGACCTTTTTCACCATTATTGGCAAAGATATCACCTTCAAAAACATAAATATCGGCAAGTCTGGGATTGGCTTTACGAGCTTTTTCCAACGCTTTCTCATAACCGGGAACGGCAGTTTCATAATAAGCCTTTGCAACAGCTAATTGAAGGGGAGCCAAAGCCTCTTTTTTATAACCTTTTGTAGCTTCGCTAAAAATTTTGGCAGCAGCCTTAGCATCAGTCATAAGCATAAGTTTACCTTGACCGATAAGGTTGAAACGATATTCGGGATTGGCAGCCAAACCATCGGCATAGTATTTGGCAGCGGCTTCGTAATCCTTATTTACAAAAGCAATCTCACCCAAATAGTAGTATGCCTCGGCCTTGTCGGTTGTAGCATCATTAATTGTGCGTTCCAAAATAGTCTTAGCATTCTCAATCTGACCAGCCTTGAAGTATTCGATACCATCTTTGTAATCGCTGGCAAAGGCGCTTGTCACTGCAGCAACCACGAGTGTCAACGCCATAAAAAGTTTCATTTTCATTTTTCTTCCTATTATTTAGTTTGTTAAAATTCGTCTTTCAAGTTTACTACCCGCTCTTCGATACGAGCCGGTGATATGTTTGATTTCTCAAAAATCTTTTGACCTCTTTGTCCGGCCACAAAGATAGTAAATCCCGTGCAAAGACCGTTTACACTTTCGGTATTAATCATATAAATCGATCTAAAAAAGGGATATTTGCCCGACGCAATAAAGGCTTGGTAGGGTCCATAAGCTTCGGACTCTGGCGTTTTCTTCACACGCACAGGTGTCACAAGACTACGCACCTTGTTGTTCTGATCGTCTTTAGCCACAACCCACGATGCTCCCATCACACCCAATGCATTGGGTCGCTTCGACACCTCTTGAATCATCTGCATCGTGCTATCGGCAGCTGTCAGACCGGCATACAAGGGCTGTGGAGCGCATAGCGAATCGGCAATATAACGCACCGTACTAGAGCGACTATTGTCAAAAACTATTTGAATTGAACCCAATTTGGAGTCGGGGAATATTTGCTTCCACTCCGTAACCTCTCCGGTAAATATACGTCGCAAATCATCTACTGTAAGCACCGAATCGGGATTACTCTTATTCACCACAAAAGCAACGGCATCGACAGCAATATGAGTTTCATTACAATTGAGACTATTTTCAACCAAAATTTTATTCTTCTCGGCCTCGGTAAGAGGTCTTGTCATAGCAACCAAGCGAACACTATCGGTAAGGATAGCATCGAGCAAACGATGGTCGTCGGCACGTTCGCCATCAATAAACGCACCGGGGTTACTATGCGTAAAAACATATACGTGTTGCTCTATAATATTAGCAAAGGATTCATCGTAAAGAAAATCGATATTGCCTTCGCTCATACTATAATCGACCTTAACGCGAGGAGTACAAGAGGAGATAACAACAAGGACCCCTAGCAACAATATATACAGAAAAGATTTATTCATAATTTTCCTTTCATTGAAGCATACACACGATAGCCTCTAAAGATACCGTACACAAAGAATACAACCGCCATCATATAACGCACCCAATGAGGCATACGTCCCGTAAAGAAGTTGGTAAATGTGAGCAAGAACGCCATACCCATATAGACCGCCACCATAATTATACCTGCTACAACAGCAAATACAGAGGCTTTGGGAGCGATTTCTTCTTGTTGTTCTTCTTGTTCGGGATGTTGTTGTGTCATATAGGCTTAAAGGTTTAAATTATCAATGCGCAAAGATAGTAATTTTTTGGACTGCTAGTAAATATTGCTATATAAGATTGTTAAAACAAATCTTAAAAACAACTATTTATTATATAGACAGCAACAACAAGACTTGGTTTAATAACAATGAGCAGTAATCAGCAACCCATAAATAAAAAAAAGTGGCGCATCTGTCAGATGCACCACTATATCAAGTATATCTCAAAGGAGATTTATTACTGTTGCAATTTGAAGGTAACGGGGAGTGTATACCATACGTTAACAGGTTGACCGTTTTGTTTACCGGGAATCCAGTTGGGCATACTCTTAACCACACGGATAGCTTCTTTTTCCAAGCTGGGGTCGGGACTGCGCAATACTTGCACTTTCTCAACAGCACCTGTCTTAGAAACAGCAAAGCGCACAATTACACGACCTTGGATGTTGTTCTCGGCAGCAACAGCAGGATAAGAGAGGTTGTTACCGATAAATTTCATCAAAGCAGCTTCACCACCGGGGAATTGGGGCATTTGCTCTACAGCTTCATAAATCTTTTCTTCAACAACGGGCTCGGGCTCGGCGATTACCTCTTGGAAATCGGCGATATCTTGAGCATCCTCAGTATCCACACCTTGCACATCGGCAACCGAGATATTGATACTGGTCTGAGCCATTTCGTCTTGAGTACGAATCTCCTCTTCCTCAGCTACGTTCTCGTCGGCAGTAATCACCGGCGCAGTAAACTTGATAGAGCTCTTCAAAGGAGGTGGAGGCGGTGCCTCAACAATAGGCTCAATTTCGTCGTTCTTTTCTACTTCTTGATCTTCAATATTAGCCATTTCGACCTCAGTCACTTGGAATTCCAACTCAGCCTCTTTCTCTTTAGGGAGCTTTTCGATAAGAGTAGGAATAAGAAATGCCAAGGCAATAGCTACAACCGAAGTGATGAATGCAATGAGGTGGCGACGACCAATCTGTTGGCGGATAACGAAACCACCAAAGTCTTGGTTCTTACCTTCATAAGCTAATTCGCACCACTTCCGTGAGTTCAAATCGATGTTTGCCATAATTTGTTTCTTTTTGTTAGTTGTGAGAATTAGTTAATTACTCGGCAGGCGCGCCAATACCACCCTTGTTCAGATAGTTCTGAATAAGGAATATATCACCGGGTGTCATATCAACAACTGCATACTTACCAACGCTACAAACAATCATCTCATCAAGAACGTCAACGAGACTAGCATATGTAGCACCGGGACCGTTGTAGTTATATTGGTCATCTTCCGAAGCAGTCTTGGCTTTGATAACCACCATAGGTGCACCTTTTGTTTTCTTAGCTTCACTCACGGCATTGTCGCGAGTTTCCATCAGTTCGGCAAGGCGGGCTTCAGTATCACCTTTAGAGAGATGCTGAGCTTTCACACCTGCTTGAGCTTCATCATAGGCTTTATTGGCATCTTCAACAAGACCGATAACTTCTTTATTACGATCGAGGAGCAACTTGCGAATGCTGTTATCAGCCTCGGGATCGAGAGAAGCTTCAACCAAAGAGTTGTAATCTTCATAGTTGGGCTCACCAAGATAATAGAACACTTGGTCGTTCTCACCAATGAGGATTGTGATAGCCTCTGATGCTTTCAATTTACTTTGTTGTTCTTCTGTTACGGCGTCTTTACTAGGCATTACCAAATCCATTGTACGACTTTCTGTCATTGTAGTACAAAGCATAAAGAAGGTAATAAGAAGCATATTCATATCCACCATAGGCGTAAAGTCTACGTGGATGTTCATCTTCTTCTGTTGGCCTTTTTTCTTTTTACCGCCGTTATCTTTTACTTCTACTTGTGCCATAATTTAAGATTTTAAATTACTTGAACCGGGATTAACCCTCACTCAAGGTAGTTATTAGACTAAAGCGGTTGAGACGCAATTCTTGCAATGTATCCATTACTTTTTTCACAACATCATAAGGAGTCTTCTTATCGGCCTTGATAATAATCTTCAATTTCTTGTCAGAGTTTTCAAGAACGTCATAAGCAGGATCCTCTTTCATTCTTTGGCTTCCGCAACGAGTAGCAAAGTCAACCCACTCTTTGAATTGGTTGTCGGTAGAGTCACAAGGCACGCCATAGTTTTTCAACGCACTAGCTTGATCCTCGAAACGTTGCGAAAGGAAAGCGGGCATTTCGGCAACAGGAACACCAAACCACTCAGAAAGACGGAATGTATTCTTTTGCTCTTCTGTAAGAGTCACTTCGGGGTGAAGTTTCAACATTTCATCAAGAGTAGCAGCACGATCGTTGAAGTTGTCAAGACCCAAGAATACTTTGCCATTGGGCTCGATAAGAATTTTCAACACATCTTGCTCGGGAATTTCAAACTCAGACACCGAAGCAGGTGTAATAGTTTGAACAGGTTCTTGTTGAACGAAAGTAGATGTCAGCATGAAGAAAGTAAGCAGAAGCACAGTAACGTCACTCATCGCGG